>DATINP010000128.1:0-12028 GCA_035474135.1 Chloroflexia bacterium
ACGCCCAGCCTGTGCAAGCGCCCCACAGAGCGCCCAGTAGCCAGAAGGTAAAGGACATCGGAGGGATGGTGTTGAAGTAGGAGTCGCGCGGATCATGCACAACCAGTGCAATAAAGCCCATCACAAGGAAGCTGAAAACCGACACACCGAACCAGTAGAGCTTTCGCTCGCTCACCACCCAAAAGCTCAGGACCAGAGATTGTGCATAAGCCACAAGTGGTACGCCCAGGATTGGTAAAAAGGCGAAGGCCCGCCCAATTTCTCCTGTCCACGTAGCCCAGGAAACGCCAAGAGAACGAGTGCCTCCTAGAAGCGCAACAACTGGAATAAACACTAACCACCCCAGGTTTGTTGCAACTACCCACAAGAGCGCCAGCCGCCACTTGCCCGTAAATAGCAAAACGACGCCCTGAGATACCGCAAGCGGCAATGCCGCGACGAACCAGTTGTCGCTCGTCGATCCCCAGTACCAACCCACCCCGACACCTCCGCAGGTTGCCAGTATCCAAAAGATTGTCAGCACTTTTCTAAGCATAATGCATCCTGTGCCGCGAGAGCACCTTACTGCCTCGATCCGGGGTAAAGTCCTATCAACTTGTCTTCTATTGTATAATAATCTATGCGCCCCTTTTTTCCACCGGTGCAAAGAGGAGCATTAAATTGCGAACATTCACCGCTTATGTAGAATTCGACCACGATACAAAGCTATATGTCGCCATAGTACCTGAGATTCGTGGCGCCCATACTCAAGCCCCAACGCTTGATGAACTAAAAGAAAATCTCAAAGAAGCGCTGGAATCATGTTTGGAAGAGGGCCAGTGGCCCGATTAGGAAATCTTTAGTAATGCAAAATAGACCTGAAAAGATATTTATAGCCGTCGCTTGGCCCTACGCAAGCGGTCCACGCCATTTAGGACACATCGCGGGCGCTTATTTGCCGCCCGATATATTCGCGCGCTACCACCGTATGAAAGGCAACGAAGTCCTCATGGTGTCCGGCTCCGACATGAACGGCACCCCCATTATGGTCGCCGCCGAGGGCGCAGATGTCACCCCGGCAACCTGGGCTGCCCGTATGCACCGGCTCAACGTGGACCTCTGGCATCGCATGGGCTTCACCTACGACCTGTTCACCACGACGGCCACTCCCATCCACGAAGACGTCGTGCAGGGCATTTTCCTGGAACTGTACAAGAAGGGATATGTCTACCGGGATAGCACCATCGCGCCCTACTGCCTGGTCGACAAACGCTTCCTGCCCGACCGCTATGTGGAAGGTACCTGCCCCTATTGCGGGTACAAGAACGCGCGCGGCGACCAATGCGACAACTGTGGGCGACCCCTCGACCCCATAGACCTCATAGACATCCGGTGCAGGCTGTGTGGCAGTACGCCCGAGTTCCGCGCCAGCGAGCACTTCTTCCTCGACCTCCCGCGCCTCGAACCACAACTGCTGGAGTGGATCAATACGAAGAAAGCCCTTTGGCGGCCCAACGTTCTGGCCTTCACCCTCAACTGGATACGCGAAGGCCTGCATGGCCGCGCCTACACACGCGACCTCATCTATGGCGTACCCATCCCAGAAGTGATCGAACCTCTCGACCACCAGGAAGACAAGCGCATCTACGTCTGGTTCGACGCGGTATGCGGCTACCTGTCCGCTACCAAAGAGTGGGCCGCGCTCAAGGGTAATCCCGATGCCTGGAAAGAGTGGTGGTTGCAAGCCGAAGGCGAACCCGCCCCAAGCCGCTCCTACTACTTCATTGGCAAAGACAACATCACTTTCCACACCGTCATCTGGCCCTCGATGCTGATAGGGAACGGCGGCTTGATGCTCCCCTACGACGTGCCCGCCAACGAATTCCTCACGGGCGAGTCGGGCGAGAAAGGCAGCACGAGTCGCGGCGGTGGAGGCGTGCCCTGGCTGCCCGACTTCCTCGACCGCTACCAGCCCGACCCACTGCGCTACTTCCTTACCATCAACGCGCCCGAGAACAGAGACACAGCTTTCTCCTGGTCCGAGTTCTACCGCAAGAACAACGATGAACTTGTCGCCACCTACGGCAACCTTGCCCACCGTATGCTGACCTTCACGGCCAGCAAGTTTGACGGTATAGTGCCTCAGCCGGGGGCGTTCAACGAAGCCGATAAAGCCATCCTGGCAAGCGTGGAAGCTACATTCGATAAGGCTGGTGCTCTCATTGAAGCGTGCAAGTTCAAGGACGCTTTACGGGAAGTTATGGCGTTGGCAACAGAAGCCAATCGTTACCTCGACGAGGCCGCACCCTGGAAGTCCTTCAAGACCGACCGCGAGCGCGCCGCCACCTCCCTATACGTCGTGCTGTCCGTGATCAACAACCTGAGGATTCTGACAGCCCCTTTCCTACCTTTCTCGGCACAAAAGCTGCATGAAATATTCGGATACGCGGGCGACGTATCAAAAGAAAAGTGGGCCGTCGTAACTCTGCCTGGCGGGCAACAGTTGGATAAAGCGCCTACTCCTCTGTTCGAAAAACTGGACGAAGCCAACGTCGAAGTCGAAAACGAAATGTTGGGCAGGCCCTGGCAGGACCCCGAAGGCAAAATCAGCGAAGAAAAGGTGCAGCCAAGTGTAGTCATCTTCGAGAACCAGGTAAGGACACGCACCGAGCTTGGCGAAGACTGGGGATAAGGGTAGCATGGTTGGAACCGTGCCTACTGCATGAACAAAGGAAGCATACTTGGATAGCAATCCAAAACGTCTGATGATCCTCATCGCGGGACCCTACCGCTCAGGAACAAACGACAACCCCAACCTTATAGCCGAAAACGTGCGAGCGATGAACGTCGCCGCGCTACGAGTGTTCAGGGCCGGACATATACCCATGCTGGGAGAATGGCTGGCCCTCCCTCTTGCCGAAACCGCAGGCTCACAGGTGGTAGGCGACGAAGCGTTCACCGAGGTCTTCCACCCCGTCGCTGAGGCTATCGCAGAACGTTGCGACGCCTGCCTCCGCATAGGTGGACCCTCACAGGGCGCTGACAATATGGTAAAGATAGCTGAACGGCTGGGGCGAAAGGTCTTCTATCGCATCGAAGATATCCCCGGCATCTCAGCTTAGGAAGCGTCAAAGGATAACGAAAGGAGTCTTATGAAAGTACTCGTCACCGGAGGTTCCGGCTTTTTAGGTATCAACCTCATCCGCTATTTGACCGAGCGCGGGCACGAATGCGTATCGCTCGATCTGGTCGAGTTCGATTACCCCGACATGAAGGACAAGATCACGGCCATACAGGGCGACATCCGCATTCAGAGAGATGTCGAAAAAGCTATGGAAGGCGTAGACCAGGTTGTGCATACCGCCGCAGCCCTGCCCCTCTATTCCCCCAAAGATATCTACACCACCGACGTAGAAGGCACGCGCATGGTGCTCGATGTAGCATTCAAGAACAAGGTTCAGCGTGTGGTGATGATCTCGTCCACTGCCGTCTACGGCATCCCCGACCACCACCCACTCTACGAAACCGACAAGTTAGAGGGCGTCGGTCCCTACGGTCAGGCCAAGATTCAGGCCGAGATGGTGTGCCTCGAATACAGGGGCAAGGGCATGGTGGTGCCCATCATCCGTCCCAAGTCCTTCATCGGGCCTGAGCGGTTGGGCGTTTTTGCTATGCTCTACGACTGGGCAATGACCGGCCACAACTTCCCCATGATCGGCAGTGGTAAGAACCGCTACCAGCTTCTCGACGTGGAAGACCTCTGCCAGGCTATCTACCTCTGCATGACCCTACCGACCGAAGTGACCAACGACACCTTCAACGTGGGCGCTAAAGAGTTCACTACTATGAAGGGCGACTACCAGGCCGTGCTCGACTATGCACGCAAAGGCAAGCACATCATCGGCTTCCCCGCAGCTCCCGCAATCCTCGCCCTGCGCGCGCTGGAGGCGATGCACCTCTCGCCCCTCTACAAGTGGGTCTACGAGACTGCCTCCAAGGACTCCTTCGTCTCCATCGAGAAGGCCGAGCGCATACTTGGCTACAAACCCAGGTACTCCAACAAGGACGCTCTCGTCCGCAACTATAAGTGGTACGTAGAGAACCTCAAGGAGTTCCAGAACAAGAGCGGCGTGTCTCACCGCGTCCCCTGGGGCCAGGGCGCGTTGAGCCTCCTGAAGAAAGTCTTCTAAGCCGAACACGTCAGTGAAGTCGATCCGAACAACCGGATCGATCTCACTGCATCTGATAACGTCAAGTTAAGAGAGATACGCTAGACGACCCGCTACTTTTGCAGTATGTGCTGCACTGCAGCCAGTATCTGCGGGTCCTGGTCGGGCGGGGCAGCATACCAGGGCACGTCCAGTACAATGTCGGGGGTCACGCCCTTGTCCTCGATGCTGGATTGGTCGTCTATACGCAAGTAGGTAGCCTGCGCCAGCGCGAGGCGCGTGCCGTAAGGCATATCGTGCTCGTACACCGTCTCGGTGTTGCCCGCCGTCCTGGTGCCCAGTATGGTGGCCCTTCCATAATCTTGCATCACGGCCGCGAACCGTTCCGACGCACTCTCGCTCCCCCCACTGGTCAGCACCACCACGGGCTTGTCCTTGACTGCGTCCACCAACTGGCCGCCCGGTATCGTGTTTGCCCTCTGTCCTTGCAGGGTGACATCGTAACCCGCGTTACCCCCGTCGATGAAGAGCCCGAGCATCGAGTTCAGCTCCGAGATAAGCCCCCCGCCATTCTGCCGCAAGTCAATGATAACGCCATCAAGCGGCCCGGTCGCCGCGAGACTTTCCAGCGCGTTCGCTGCCTCGTCTGCAATACCCGGTACATTGAAGGTAGGCAAGTCCAGAACAGCTACGTTCGTGCCCGGCCAACGCTTTGCCGTCGCGTGGAAAGCAAACGTCACCCTGTCACGCACCACGACCACGTCCCTAGGCGCCTTACCCGGCGACTCTATTGTGAGAGTGACGCTGGTCCCGGGTGGACCACGTATCAGATATGGAGCGTCGGCATTGTGTAGCAAAGGAACGCCGTTCACAGCCTGTATGGTATCGAAGGCGCGAAGCCCGGCCTTGTCCGCCGGCCCACCCGGTATAACGAACACAATGCGCACCGTGCTGCTAATCTCCTGCGACAACACGCCTATGCCCGAGATAGTCAGGTCGCCGTTACGTAGCGCGTCGTCCTCGGCCACCTCTTCGGGATTCAGAAAGGCCGAGTGCCCGTCGTTCAGCTTATCGATCATCTCGGCAACCAGGTCATACACGGCCTGGTCGTCCGTTGCGGCGTTTATCTTGGCCGTGTATTCGTCGTGTACCGCCTGCCAGTCGAGGCCCCGAAAGTCGCGATAGATGTAGTCGTCACGCACCATTGTCCACACCGAATCGAGAAGATCCAGGCGTTGAGAGGCAGATAGCTTATTTGTGTGTAGAGCACCATACCTGGCCTCGTAACGGAATGTGCCCAGCAGAGACAGGAGCACATCGTTGGGAGCCTGGTTCTCAGGGTGGTACTCGAAGACCGCGCGCTCGAAATACTGGACCGTGTAAGTGTTGCCGTCAGTGTCGCTCTTCTCCGAGAACTCTTCCGAGATGGGGAAGCCCTGCTGGGCAAGGCCTCCATGCGCGTCCCAGTAGGCGCGGAAAACGCCGCCTAGATGCTTGCCCGTTTCATTGAACGAGACCGTATCGGGCGCACTATCAACCGTCTGCCCCGGAGCGCCATTGGGGTATTTCTGTGCGTAGAACGAGACGCCGAGCAGAGATAGGAGCACGTTATATGGAGGCTGCTTTTCGGGGTGCGCCTCGAAGACCGCCCGCTCAAGGTACTGGACCGTGTACGTCTTCCCGTCGGTATCGGACGTCTCCTGCATCTCTTCCGAGATAGGATAGCCCTGCTGAGCCAGCCCGCCGTGACTGTCCCAGTAGCTCAGGAACAGGCCGCTGAGGGTCTTGCCTGTCTCAGGGAATGTACGGCTATCACCCTGGGCATGGGCACCATTCGATGTTGGTACCCAGAGAGATTGCAGCGCGATAGCCAGCGCCACGATAGACGACCAGCGGCGCATCTTCGCCGGCATATTAGTACTTCTCACGTGCCAAATACCTTTCTGGGACCTGTAGCCTGTTAATTCACTGAACCTGGGCTTTTATCACCGGGGCGGGTGTTCCGTCCCCACGTTTGGCTCACGGCCTCCTGTCGCGGAGGCTTCCAGCTTTGTCACGATGCCATTCAGGGTCTGCTTCTGTGCCTTGAGGTCTTCTCGCATATCATAACTTTCAGTCTTGCCGATCTCTTCGCGCAATTCCGGTATGTACGAACTGAGAACATTCAGCAGCGCTGCGACTTCATCATCATCGAGGTTCAACTGCATACTTGCCTCCTGTGGGAAATACGCCCACCATTACCTGATTTATAGCATACTCCGCGTCGCTACTGAAAGAACTTGCCCGGTGCGCTTACTCAACTTTAGTTGCTATACCATATACCGCGTCAGGTCCAACCCAACCATTCGTTCCATCCCGGTTGTTGCCCGTATGGTCGTTCAGGCAACATGAGTGTGCGCTAGATCAGCCCCAATTCCCGGCCTACCTTCTCGAACGCCGCAATAGCAGCGTCCATGTTGTCTTTGGTGTGGGCTGCCGTCATGATCGTGCGAACGCGACTTCGGGCTTCCGGTACTGTCGGGTAGCCTATGCCCTGGGCAAACACCCCTTCCTGGAACAGGCGGTCGCTCAGCTTAAAGGCCGCCGCGCCACTGCCCGCTATTATGGGCGTGATAGGCGTGATGCTCTCGCCAATGTCGAAACCGAGCTTCTTGAGCGCACCCTTGAAGTAGCGGGTGTTCTCCCACATCCTGTCTATCAGTTCAGTCTCAGTCTCCAGCACATCAATGGCCGCGATGCACGAGGCAATAACGCTCGGGGGCAGAGCGTTGGAGAATAGCATCGTGCGCGCCTTGTGAATCAGGAAGTCGCGCAGAGGCTGTATCCCCGCCACATAGCCACCCTGCGACCCAAAGGCTTTCGAGAATGTGCCAATCTGTATATCCACACGTCCGTTCAGGTCGAAGTGGTCCGTAGTGCCGCGTCCGTTGCGTCCAAGCACTCCTGAGGCGTGCGCGTCGTCCACATACACAGCCGCACCGTACTTCTCGCCGAGCGCCACGATCTCAGGCAGCTTGGCTATGTCGCCGTCCATACTGAACACTCCATCCGTAATTATTATCTTGGTGCGCAGGTTCTGGGCTTCCTTTAGCTTGGCTTCCAGGTCGTTCATGTCGGCGTGGCGGAAAATAAAACGCCCTGCCTTCGACAGTCGTATGCCGTCAATAATCGAGGCGTGATTTAGCTCGTCAGAGATGATCGCGTCGCCTTCTTCGAGCAGAGCCTGTATGATACCCTGGTTGGACGCGAAGCCCGACTGGAATGTGAGCGTGGCCTCGGTGTGCTTGAACTTTGCCAGCCGTTCCTCAAGCTCCTGGTGAATATCCATGGTGCCGATGATCGTGCGCACAGCCGCGGTGCCTACGCCGTGCGTATCTATGGCGTGCCTGGCGGCGGCCATCAGTTTGGGGTGGGTGGTCAGCCCCAGGTAGTTGTTGGACGAGAGGTTGATCACCTCTTTGCCGTCGATAACGCATACGGCTTTTTCTGCGCCGTCCACCACTCGCAACCGGCGAAAAGCCCCCTTCTGCTTCAGGCTGTCTATCTCACCCTCGAGACGCGCACGCAACTGTGCTTGCATTTTCTATATCCTCCTTAACTCTAGTTGGCCCTCAGCCTATTATAACTGCTTTTTGAGCCAGTCTTCATGGATGCGTTTCATCTGCGCCAGGTGATCGGACACGTGGGCCGTATATATGTCCAGCCAATCGTCCATGCTCATGATGCCGTTTTCGGAGTGTTGGACTGTGTTAGCCCAGGTGCTTGCGGGCAGGGTCTTTATCAGGTTATAAGTGTTGCCTCGCAACCAGCGGAACAGTTGCAGCGCATCGTCCGCATCCTGCTTTGCATAGTTGAGTTCTTTTGCCCACACCTCCTCGTTGTAGGCCATCACGGCGGATCCCGGCTCGGCGATCAATCTCCGGCAGCGCACGAAACTGTTGGATTCGCTGTCTGCTATGTGTACAATGATCTCCTGGATCGTCCAGGGGTCAAAGTCAGCCCTGTAATCCCACATTTCACGCGGGAAGGCGGCAATACCATGTACCAGTTCGGCATAGGCGTTGCCGAAAATCTCGATTATGCGCGCGCGTTCTTCGCTGCTGGGCATATGTTATCCCTCCTGTGCTGACGGACGACCGACGACCGACGACGGAATGCGTCATACGTCATACGTTATGCGTGAAAGATCCCTCTAGTAACTTAATGACGTAAGCAGACCCAAAAAGGACATATTTCCCGTAGTCCATTCGGGCACATTTTGCAAGGTGGGCAAGACAAGGCCGGAATCGTGCCGCGCCATACGTGTAGTTCCCTCTTAATCCTTTGCGATCTTTGCGTTTCGATTCCTATGATCCTGGCGTCCTCCCTACGGTGCGGTCTGCGCTCCGGAGGGGATCTGCGAGGCCGAGGCCACTATAAACCAGTTGGCCCACGGCTGGTAGGTGCTGGTGAACTGATCCACCTTGTCGGCCTGACCGGGCGTAATAATGCGTCGCGTGATAACCGTGGTGAGGCCGGCGTGGGCGGTCTCTACCTGCTTCACTGTGCCGGGGGCAAGGCGTGAGTCCACCTCGTACACATCGGGCGGGGGCGACTTCCGGTCCGAGATCACGGGACCTTCCAGCTTGACTTCGCCCGCGAGCTTGGCGCCGTACACGTTTACGGTGAGCAGGCTATCCCCAGCGATGGCTTCTATCAGTACATAGTGGGGCGAGTTGTTCACGAACTTGAGGTCAACCCCAGGGTCGAACACAGCCGCGTCGAAGCCCACAGGCTCGCCATTGGCTTCGTACCAACTCACGCGATAGGCGTGCGGATTGCGCTCTGTTATTTCAAAGCCACTCATGAAGGCGGCGCGGAACATGGTAGTGCTTACCTGGCATACACCGCCACCGACGCCTAGCTGGGTGCGCTCTGCCGCTATCACGTAGCCCTCGACGAAGCCTTCAGCCTCGGTAATGCCGCCCATCGTCTTGAGGAAGGAGAAGGTGCCGCCGGGAGGCACAACAGCTCCGTTCAACAAATTAGCCGCTACGCGGATATTTGTAGCACGCGCAGGCGACGACCCCACGAACGTAGAAGTGCCGGTGCCCATGAGGTCGGTTATGCCCAGGGCGGGCAAGTCCTTGCTCGATACGGTGGGTGTGATTACGTTGCCGGGCATCCCAAACTGGCGGCCCTCGGCCTTATCAGCATGCGCTTTGATCGCCGCGATCACTGTCGCATCGTCTGTCTTGAAGCCGTCTATAGACTCGGTTAGCACCTGCACCGAGCCGTTTTGCATGGCGAAGCGCGCATCGCGCACCGGTCGATTGGAGTCCGACACCCAATTGCTCGCCAATATGTCCAGTTCGTTATCCTTCCAGCCCAGTTCAATATGGTGGGCGGCAGAGCGATCGGGGTTGCGCTCAATAGTGGTGAAGTTCACCAGAGCTTCGCTGTCGAGCGTGAATGTCTTGTCAATGGTAGTGGCAGTGATGGGGCTGCTGATGCGAATGGCTAGCTGATCCTGGACCTCTTTCACCTCGTCTGCAGACACCGTCGGCTCGACGACCTTCACGGGCAGGTCAATGTGCGTGCCCGCTTCCATACTCGCCAGCGAGTCCCTGATTAGACCGATAGCCTTGTAGGTATCAAGAGTGCGGCCCTCTTTGCCGGGAAGCGCCTCGACAGTGGTGCCGTCCAGCCGCACATCGCCCTCGAATAGCTCCTGGTTGATCTCGCTGTCGGCTATGCCGTCCAGGTAGGATTGGAGTTGGGGCTCACTGAGTTGGAGGGTGAGCGGCACCTGCCAGCCCATTTGCGACGAGTCCCACTGGTCGCCAATATTGCCGAAGAAGTCGCTGTTGCGGCCCACGTTATAGGCATCGGCCACGGTCTCGTTGACGCTCAGTTGGACGCCCAGGTCGTCGAGGCTGGGCTTCCACTCTTTGCCGTTCCATGCCAGCACGACGGGCGACGACGTAAACGAGGCCACTTTATCGAGCAACAGGCTCTTAGCCTCGTCCTGCGTCTTGCCGCCCAGGTCGATACCAAGGGCCGACACACCCGGGTACATTTTGCCGCTATATTGCCCTTGCCACGCCAGCGCGAAGGCCGTGCCGCCCATGAGACCGACTATGATCACGCCTGCGATCAGCCACAGGAACCACACGCCCCAGCGCCGCTTCCGAACACCTTCTACCTCCACAGCCAGGTAGTTCAGGTTCGAGTCAACCTTGGTTTTGGATGGAGAATACGCCTTCTGGGCAGGTAACTGTGCCTGCTGCCTGGGCGCACTCGCACGCGGCGTGGTAACAGGAGTATAGAGGAGCGTGGGGTCTTCGTACCCTCCACTTTGATAGTCCTCTTGCCTGGGCTGCCGGGGTTGCTGCGGGCGCGGGTTGGGCGGTGCGGGCTGGGCCGGCTGCGGCGACCTGATCCCTGCTGCCTGCTGCGGCGGGGCTGTTGGTGGAGCTACCCTGGCTGCCCGCTCCTGGCCTTTACCTTTTGCACCTGGCCTCTCGAAGCGTGATGTCCCGTCCACCAGGGGGATGGCTCGGGTCGCTTTGGGATCGCCGGCGCCCGGATTGCTCCCTGCAAGGTTATGTAAAGTTGGGTGCGAGGTCCAACTGGATGGGGCGGGCTTATCGGCCTTCGGCGAGGTATCGTCTTCCGGTTCTGCCTTTTCTGCGTCGGGTCTCTGTGGCCAAGTCGGCTCGAAATCTTCTTTATCCATAGCGCTCCTAACCTTGTCCTTCCGTCCACTTTAAGCGCACTCCGCCAATGCCAATGATGTCACCTTCCGACACAGCAGCAGGGTGTGATACTTCCGCGTTGTTGAGGTACGTGCCGTTGGTGGATGCTACGTCTTCCACCCAGGGCCGTCCATCGCGCCAACTGATGAGCGAGTGCTCGCTCGATATAAAATCGTCTTCCAGCACGATACTGTTGCTGGCCTTGCGCCCCAGCGATGTTACTGCTTGCAAAGTGTAGACTGTGCCGGGCGCCAACCTGCTGCTCCCAGGCTCGACTACTACCAACCTGCCGTAGCGCGCCTTAGGTGGTGGCGCTTCAGCCTGCGCGGGCTTACGCAAGTCGCGCACAATCACACGTATCACCCAGAAGAGAAAGAGGTAGAGAAGAACGATAAAGGCGATTCTCAGGCCAAGGATGAAAATATCGAAGGGTAGAGTTTGGGAGGTTGGCATACGTGGTAAGCGAAACTGAAGGACGGGGGCGATTTTACGCCTGGTTGAACAGCAGTTCAAAGCCTCCAATGGATGCAATGTCGCCCGGCGCCAGCACCGCCGCCTCGATGGGCTGCGAGTTGACAAAAGTGCCATTAGTAGAGCGTAGGTCGCGCAGCAGGTAGTGTCCGTGCCGGAAGGTAAGCTGAGCGTGGTGGCGGGAAACACGCGGATCGTCGATCACGAGGTCGTTGTCCAGGCCGCGCCCTATGGAGAGGAGCGTCTTGTTGACCGGGAACTCGCGTCCTGCCAGGTCTCCAACCATGGGGCTGAGAGAGGCCGGAGGGGGGGCCACCGCGGTCGACGGCGCTGCCACCCCCACGTCCGCGCCTGCCTGCTGGCGGTTAGTAGACACGCGAGGCATGGCGTGGGTGCGGGCGATTGTCGGCTCAGCAGCATCGTTTGCGGGCGAACCTGGCCCCATGCGGGTTGTGCCTGCCAGTGATGAGGCCGGCTGGTCGCTCAGCTTCGCTTCGACGTCTATGCCGCGCTTGTGCACTCCCGCTCCTGATTGCAGTATGACTTTGGGGCGGGCTACAAGAGCATACCCACGCTCTGCTGCCAAGTCGGAGATAAACTCTGCCATGTTGTGTTCGAGCGAGTGCTTGAACGGCTCGAACTCGGCGTAGTCTTCGGGGTTGAGCGTTACCT
>DATINP010000129.1:0-10302 GCA_035474135.1 Chloroflexia bacterium
GTGCCCGATCGGCCGCGAACAGCTACCCTAAACGTCAGACTAGCCAGCGACACGCGAAACACGAGCGAATCCTGGACGCTCAACCCCTGGTTCGCGGGTTTCGACAGCAACATACAGCAAGTTACAGGCCTGATATTTTCGGGCTTGACCAGGCTGGACAACCATCTGCAGCCCCAGCAGGACCTGGCCCAAAGCTGGGAAGTGAGCCAGGACGGCACAGACATCACTTTTCATCTGCGCACAGGTGTAACCTGGCAGGACGGCGCGCCTTTCACCGCGCAGGACGTTGTGTGGTCTTACTCTATGCTCAGGCAGATCTCGGCGCAGGACACCTCGATGCTCCATTTGCAGGAGTGGGTGCGGAATGTGGAAGCCGTAGACCCCGTCACTTCGACGGTGCGCTTCAGCCTTAAGGGTCCTTACGCGCCGATTCTAGGGGATATGGCTTTCCCTATCCTGCCGAGCCATATTCTTTCGGGCACAGCGCCCGCCGATCTTGCCACAAGCCAGTTTAACGACAGACCCGTGGGCACAGGCCCATTCGCGTTCGAGGCGCGCGTGCCGGGTCAGTCCATCAGCCTCAAAGCCAACGAGCACTATTTCGGGGGCGGCCCGCTTATCGAGCGCGTGGTATTCGTGGTATCACCCGACGACACGATAACAGAAGGCGCTGTCAGCGACGGCACATTGCAACTCGCCCAACTTCCCGCCCCAACAGCCGAGAAGCTTGTGACGGCAAACACAGGCATCAAGGGAGGGGCATACGACGAACTGGGATATGACTACATCGCCTTCAACCTGCGTCCCACGCACGTCTTCAGCGATACACGCTTGAGGCAAGCGTTTGCCTACGCACTCGATAAGCAGGGGCTTGTGTTCGGTGCGGGCGGCGGGCAATACGACCCGATCTGGACCGACGTGAACAAGGCATCGTGGGCATATGATCCCGCCGCGCCTCAACTGAACGGCGACGCGGGCAAGGCGAAGCAACTGTTGGCCGATGCAGGCTGGGCAGATACAAATGGTGACGGCATCGTAGAGAGGGATGGCAAACCGTTGGCCGTGTCGCTCTATGTGCGCAACGATAGCCCGGTACGCTTGAACGCCGCCCAGGCTATGGTAGAGCCGTTAGCACGCGTGGGAATCAGCCTGACAGTGAAGCCTGTTGACTTCACAACCGCGATCCTGAGCAGGCTCAGCGCCACTACGAACCCGCCCTTCGACTTCGACCTGATAATGCTGGGGTGGACGCGCACCAGCGCCGACCCCGATTCGTTCGCCCTGTTCCACTCTACGCAGATACCCACCGCCGCCGCGCCCACCCTGCTAAACTTCCCCGGCTTCCAGGCTCCCGAATACGACTCGCTCGCCTTCAGGGGACGTGCCACATACGACTTTGGCACGAGGCACGACCTCTATACGCGGATGCAGGAGATAGTGGCAGACCAGCTACCCTACTACTTCCTATGGGCCGAGAAGTTCGGCGTGGTGGGCGCACCGAGCCTGCACGGCGACATAGATTTTTCGTCGCCCCGCTACATGTGGAACATCAACCAGTGGTGGATTGACTAGAGTGGGTTCTTGATCGTGCACAGCGCCTGCCGTATCTCGCCCAGGTGGTATGCGGTGTGGATCGCGACAGCCATTGCGTTACTAAGATCATCTTCGCTATCCCAATTATCGCGGCTTTTCAGGGCTGCCAGCACGCTCGTATAAGCATCCTTGAGGCGCACCTTGAGGGCTTCCCATTCGTCCGGTATGACGGTCTTGAGATACCAGCTACCCTGCCAATCAACATCACCTACGGTATCGCCCTTTATATACTTCTCCAACACGTCAATATAAAAGCGCGTATGCTCCACCTGCCCCGCTATACTAGCGCACCTGCTCGAAACCGGGCGCGATGCCTCTTCCGCAGATATTGTCGCCAGCGTCTCCAGGAGCGAGGTGTTCCTGTCCAGGTAAATACCCTGTACTTTCTCAAACGTTTCGTCAAGAATGGCGTAGAGTGCAGAAGTGAACCGTTCTACGGGAATACTATTCGCCATATATCGCTTGCTCCTCTTTCGGGTTTCAACTATTCAAAGTCGTAGTCGAGGGCGAAAGGAAAGGTGCTCCCCTCTCCAGCTGAGATCTTGCCGGTGCCGACCAGACCCACGAGGTCACCCGTACCCGACCCCGGTACGATGGAGCAGGTCGTTTTCGCCTCGCCGTCCTCATACACCCCGGTAAGCTTGAGCGTAAAACTGCCTCTGCGGTCCGCGATGCTGCCGATCACGCGCTCCAACCCGACATAGGTCACGCTGATATCGGTATACACCATCAAATATTCGAGGCTACCCTCGCCTGCTATATCGCCCTGGTAAGTCTGTTTCACGACGGCGCGAGTTAGCTTCGGCTCGCCCTCGACCTCGTTGTACGGCTTCTCTTCCCAGTCGGTCACATCAACCAATGCTGTAGCGTGCATACTCATATGTAGCACCTCCTTTGCCTCTGTAGTGGTTCAATTTCAACACCAATATAAAGCGAACAAATGTTCATGTCAAGACATCCCTCTTGACATAGGGGCCATTATCATCAATAATATCCCCAATCCAAAACATTTTGGTAGATTGAGTCGCATCAGAACGATGCACCCCCTGAGGATGCTTGAATGGCCCCGGTATCATTATCTGTAGGATACCTGCACGAGCAAACGACGAGTCAAATCGCAACCGGCACGTCGCAGGCTGATTAGCCGTCAGTACAGAAATATACAGAAAGAGGAGCCTCAGCATGAGTACGATCTTTGACATTGCCAGAGAAGCCGGTGTATCAATCACTACGGTTTCGCGTGCTCTCAATGGCTACAGCGATGTAAGCGAGATTACACGCAGGCGTGTGGTCGAGATCGCGCAATCTCTGAACTACTACCCAAGCGCCGCCGCCCGCAATCTGCAAGGCAGACGCACCGATACTGTCGCCTTCGCTCCCCTTCTGCGCGAGCACATGGAGTCGGAACAGTTCTTCAAAGAATTCCTAGGTCTGCTCACTCTCTCAGCCTTTCGCCACGACCTGAGCCTGCTGGCTACTGTCGCCGATACCCCCAGCCACACCGACAAGATATATCGCGAACTGGCGGGCAGTGGGCGTGTGGACGGCATAATCCTGGCCGATATCAAGCCTCAGGACGAGCGGATTGATTTGCTGGGGTCGCTCGACCTACCTTTTGTGGCATTCGGACGCACCGCCGATTACGCCGACCTCAAGTACCCGCTCGTAGACGTGGACAACGCGGCGGGTACACGTGCGGTGGTTGACTATCTGGCCGGCAAGGGACACAGCCGCCTGGCCTACCTGAGTGGTCCGTTCAACACCTCCTACTCGCTCCACCGCTACAGCGGCTTCCGCGAAAGCCTGCGACAGCATAATCTCCCCATAGACGACCGTCTGGTGATCGCGGATTTGCAGGAACCATCCGACACCACCGGGGCCGTAGCCCGCCTGCTCTCGCTTGGCGAGAACGAGCACGAGAGCAAGAGTCTGCGCCCCACCGCTATCGTAGCGGCCAACGATCATCTTGCCTGGCAGGTGATACAGGAGCTACAGAGACACGGGATAAGCGTGGGATCGCACCCCACGGGCAACAACATAGCTGTCACGGGGTATGATGACCTGCCTTTCGCAGGCTACGTCCAGCCTCCGCTCACAACGGTGCGCCAGCCCATCGCCACTATCTCGGATATTCTGCTCGATCTGCTGGTGATGATCATCAAGCACGAGACTGAGAGCAAGAAGAAGGTCACCCTCCCGGCCAAAGCCATCCGGCGAGAACCAAACGAGCAGGTCGGCATGGAAAAACGAGCAAACACCGGCAGGGCAGAGCAATACGTAAGGTGGATTGGCCCTATGCAAGCCCTGGTTGCCCCCGAACTGGTGATCAGAGCCTCGGCATAGCGCGCAAAGTTTGCCTGGAGGTAGGAAGAATATGCCGGATTCGATTACGCTAAAAGACGATTTCACGTTCATGGTGAGCGATCGATCAGGCGACGTTGAGAACACACCCGAAGGGCAGGGGATGTATCTGCACGATACGCGCTATCTCAGCAGGCTCGAACTCCTTGTGGGCGGCGTCCGGCCCTCCTACCTCAGTCACACTACCGACTATAATATCGGAGCCACGTTCCGGCTCAGCACCCCCCACACCGGCCCGCGAGAGCGCAACGGAGAAATCATCGTCGGCCCGGTGGGAAGCGCGATAGGCATTGCGCGCCGCCGCTACATACGACACGGCCTCGTTGAAAGCCTCGAATTCACCAACTATTACCCGGCAGAGGTAGACGTGACGGCGACCATCCGGCTTGGGGCCGACTTCCTCGATATGTTCGAGGTACGAGGCATGCCTCGCCCTACACCCGGCCACATAGTGAGCATCGAAACGCGCAGAGGCAGCCCCGGCACCAGCGTTACGTTCCGTTCGCACCCGGTGCGCGCCGAGACATCAGGCACAGCACGCACCATGCTCTTTTTGTGCGACGCGACCCCCGAAAATTGGGAGGAAACAACCGAGCCGAACCCCCTGACGGGCACACCCATGCCCGAAGTCGCCATCGACTATAAGCTGCACATACTCCCCCGACAAACAGTCACCCTGCATCTGCGTGCCATGCCTGAGCCGACCGCAGGTGACATCTCGGCCACCGAGATAGGCTTCAAGCAACAGATAGCAGAAGCGCGCCGTGTGTTCATCGAGTGGGAGCAAGCTTGCACCCGCATCACCACCGACAGCTATGCGCTAAACCGTATACTGCAGACAAGCATGCTCGACCTGCGCTCGCTTATGCAGCAGGAGCCGCAGGGTCTCGTGGTAACGGCGGGCCTGCCCTGGTATTTCACATTGTTCGGGCGCGATAGCCTGATCACCGCGCTCGAAACGCTGATGCTCAACCCCCAGATAGCGATCGACACCTTGCGCGCCCTGGCTGCCTACCAGGCTACCGAGGCAGACGACTGGCGCGACAGCGAGCCGGGCAAGATATTGCACGAATTGCGGCGGGGCGATATGACCTTCGCGGGCGAGGTACCCCACAGTCCCTACTACGGGTCGGTGGATAGTACGCTCCTGTACATGATGCTCTTCGCCGAAACCATAAAATGGACCGACAGCCAGGAGCTCTTTGACGAGTTGTGGGGCAGTGTACGCAAGGCCCTCGACTGGGCGTGGCAGTGGGGCGACGCAGACGGCGACGGCTATATAGAGTTCAGCGCACGCTCGAGCCGGGGCATTCGCCACCAGGGCTGGAAGGACAGCGACGAATCGCTGGGCGGCGTGGTAGGCCCTCGCCCCAAACCTCCCATCGCGCTTGTCGAGGTGCAGGGCTATTATTACGCCGCACTCACAGGCGTGGCCGAGGTATTGCGGCGCTATGGTGGCAGGGTCACTGAACAGGCAAAGGGTGCCCTCTCGGACAAGCTGAGCAAGCAGGCTCTTACCCTGAAAACGCAGTTCAACCGTGATTTCTGGTCCAACGCCACCGGATTCTACGTACATGCCCTGGACGGAAGCAAAGCACAGGTGCCCGACGTGACCTCGAACGTGGGCCACTGCCTCTGGACAGGGATAGTGGATGAAGAGCGAGCGGCACAGGTAGTAGCGCGGCTCATGCAGCCCGATATGCTGTCGGGGTGGGGCGTGCGCACCATGAGCGCGAACGACGTCACCTATAACCCCATGAGCTATCACAACGGCTCAATCTGGCCGCATGACAACGCGATCCTGGTGGCGGGACTGCGCCGGTATAACTTTGGTGCAGAGATGGTAAAGGTAGCTTCCGAGGTGCTGGATGCCGCCACCACATTCGAGGGTTACCGCTTGCCGGAGCTATATTGCGGCTTCGCTAGGGGAGAGGGCATCGAGCAGGAGAGCGCGCCCGCCGCCTACCCGGTCAGTTGCAGCCCGCAGGCATGGGCCGCAGGCTCGTCACTGATGATCCTTCAGGCGTTGCTCGGCATAGAAATAGAGGCTGGAACAAGCAGCATGAGCACAGCGCCCCTGCTACCGGGTGGAGTGACGAAGGTGCACCTGCGCGGCATGAGGGTGGGAGACAACCGCCTCGATCTGGCCGTCGACGATATCAAACACTCGGGGCGTAATGCCGTAGGTGAGAGCGGTATGACGCTGGTGGGGCACGACCTAGAAGCGGAGAAATAGGCATGACATTCAACTACGACGAACCGGCAGGCGACCCAAACAGGCTGTTTGCCGTCACGGGCAGACGCGCGTTTCTTATCGGCTCGATGCACGGCGGCTTCCCCGACCTCGGCCACCACCTGCCCGGCGAGATGGGAGGCCTGTGGGTCTTTCCCGTAAAACTGGCCGACGGCTTCTGGTTCGGCCTGTCGGCGGACGACGTGGAAGATACAAAGTGGATGTATGGTGACGCCTGTACGCGCTCCTATATGCGCCCCGGCGAGGCAGTACGCGAATACCGCTTGCTTCTGGACGGCACGTTTATCAAGGCCACTCAGAAGCTCTTCGTGCCCGACGGAGAGCCAGGAGTGCTGATAGACCTCACCCTCCACAACCCTTCCCCTATAGCCATCCGGTTCACTTTGCACTGGCTGGTGCGCTGGGATGTGCAGGGCGCGTGGTGGAGCCATTGGCCCGACCGTGCCGACGAGGCGGCCTTCGACGCGGGCCGGGGCGGTATTACGGCCTGGGACAGTGATCATCAGGAGTGGAGCGGCGCTATGCTGTCCACCATGTCGCCCGGGAGCCACGATATCGGCGCTGACCTGTGGGGGCCTGAGCAAACAGGCTCTCTCAGGGGCGTGGAAGGCGCCAGGCACGGAGGAATATTGCCTAATCCCGCGGAACTGCAAGGCGCGGGGATTTCGGGCAGGCTCGATTATGAGCTGACCCTCCAGCCTGATGAAACCCGCACCATCAGTTTCGCCATAGCAGGCGGTGCACAGGGACAATCGTTCGCCCTGCAAAAGGCGGCATCATTACTGAACCGCAACTCCGCCCTGTGGAACGAGAAAGCGGACAGGCAGGCGCAGTTGGTTGCCAACTCGTCTCACATTGAGACGCCCGCACCCGACCTCGACCGAGCTTACTCGCTTCAAAACCTGTGCCTCGATATGCTTACTCTGGAGCTACCGGGGGTGGCCCTGGGCGTGGTGGCGGGGCTGCCGAGCTTTGCGTGGTTCTTCGGTTGCGACACCTATTACAGCCTTAGCGGCCTGTTGGTCAGCGGGCAAAGCTATGCCCCCATCGCGACTTTGCGCCTGCTGGCGAATTACGCCCGCACTCAGGCGGGGCGCATACCCCACGAGATCACCCCCACCGGCAAGCTCTTCAACGCAGGCAACCCCGTCGAAACGGGCGAGTTTGTCACCTCTGTAGAGCGTGCCTACAGGTGGACGGGCGACCGCGCCTTCCTTGAAGAGACCTACAGCGTGTGCAAAGAGGGCATATTCGACTACCTGCTGGGCGAGTGCGATCCCGACGGCACACTATTGCCCGACGGCCCCGGCTTGCTGGAGTTGAGGAGCGCGGGGCGCGGCAAGAAGCTCGACGTAGCTGCCACTCTTTATCAGGGGTTGCGGTCGTTGGAGTACCTGGCGGGCGCGGTGGGCGACAGCGCAACAAAGGCACGGTGCAAGGACGTACGCGAGCAGGTGCGCCAATCGATAGAGGAGCATTTCTGGCTCCCCGAGCGTGGCGAATACGCCTGGCGGATCGAACAAGACCTGACCGTGCAGCCCGACGAACCCGCGCACACCTACGTGATGATGGAGATGGGCGTGCTGGATGGCGACGATCCGCGACTCGAAAGCCTGTTCGGCAAGGTGGAAGGACCGGAGCATACCGGCCCTAAGGGTATTATCCATCCCGGCACTGAAGACTTCGTGATGCCCATCCAGAACGCAATCGTGGCCCTCGCCGAATTACAATACGGCCGTCCTGAGCGCGGACTGTGGTATCTGGAGCGTATGGCAGAGTTGTGCGGACAGCAGACCCCCTGGGCTATCCCCGAGTTCGAGGGAGATGTGGGTGGCGACAAGGCCTGCTTCATACAGCTCTGGTCGAGCGCGGCTTATAATTGGCTGATGGTGCAGGGCTGGTTCCGCTTGCTCCCCGACCCCGAAAAGGGCATCGTGTGGGTTAGGCCGCAATTACCCAAAGACTGGGACCATGCCGAGGTGAAGAACCTCACGGTATGGGGTCGCCGCTACGATCTGTCCCTAACGCGCGAAAACGGCAGCATCTCCTTCGCTGCCACTCCCCTGTTCGGGGAAAGCGCACCCCCGTTCCGGGTAGCCGCAAACTCGGCTTCACCGGCGACCTTTGCGTGACAAGTCATGCTTGGGTGCCTTGATTGCTCCTGGAATGCCAGAATGCATGGGCAAACGGACCAGGTTGCCATTGTCATTCTGAACGCGGTGAAGAATCAGATGGGTAGCCTCTCGGTTGGAAGAGCGTTCCGTCTGTATGCAAACAGAGAGGTGAGGAGCGAGATTCTTCGCTACGCTCAGAATGACAAGGCAGACGGGGTTGGCTGACTGCCCGACTGTCCGCGCACCCAAATAGCACCTCGAATGACGCATGGCGCATTACGCACTGCTCGTCGTCCCTCTTCCCACGTACAGCATGAC
Source organism: Chloroflexia bacterium (assembly GCA_035474135.1). GTDB lineage: Bacteria > Chloroflexota > Chloroflexia > QHBQ01 > JADMIH01 > JADMIH01. The sequence continues at coordinate 8,641 of DATINP010000129.1, forward strand.
CGCAGCCGCTACGTACATCGCCGCGCCCAGCAGAAGCACTATCTGGAAGCCGAACGCCACGGCTACAGCCGCCGCTATCACCGACCCCAGTACCGCCGACATCGCATTCAGACCCCACAGCGTGGGCACGGCCTCGGGAAGTACCTGCCCCGCTATGCGCAGACCGCTGGGGAAGGGCAAGCCGATCAGCAGACCCAGGGGCAATGTGAGCGCGAGCACCGCTATTATTCTCACTATCAGGTCGGACTGGAGCAGAACACCTCGCAGCATAGGATACAGCAGCGAGTGGGCCACGAGGAGAGCCGCCAACACTACCAGCGCCGATATAACAGGCCTTAGAAGCGATCCCTTCATGCGCGAGCTAATCAAGCTGCCAACCCCCGCGCCGAAGAGCAGCCCCTCCAGCGTTATCACAAGCGCGAGCGTCGGATTACCCAACAGCAGATAGAACCTCTGCACAAGGGGCACCATCACAAGCATATAGGCCGCGCCCAGCAACGCGAAATAGAGGGCCAGCGTGCCGATCCGCAACCGTCCCGTGCGCCAATGCACCCTGGCGGCGACCGCCAGGTAGATCAATACCGCAATTGCCGTCAACACCAACAATAAGGTCAGGGTCTCAGGCAGACCCCATTGTAGCTGGTAAAAGAAGGGTTGATCGTCGGTGGTTGGAGTCAGGTTGTACTCGCCGTTGCGGGCGAAAGTGTAGATGTCTGCGTTGCCTTTCACGAGGTCCTTCAGGGGTAGCTCGAATGCCGTAGGCACATACATCATCTGCAGACCAAGCGAGTCCGCCTGCTGTAGATTAGTGGACAGTTGATCGTTATCAAGATAGTTGCGCGTCACAAGCAAAACGCTGGTGGCGGCCTGGGGGTCGTCGGCGTGGGCCTGGTACAAGATGACGCGGTCGAGAGCCTGCCTCATATCCAGCCCTTCGTCTTCCAGAGCGGCTATGGCGGTGAGCAGGATGCGGCTTCCCTCGAATCCGTTGTGCGTCACGATACCGATACGCCCTCCCGGCTTGAGGTGCTTCCAGTATGAGCGCATGGCGTCTTCGGTGAACACGTAGCTTTCGGCCAACGGCGAGCCTTCGTGCCCCGCCGCCTGGCTGTACACCAGGTTCATGTAGATCAGGTCGTACTGCGCGTCGGTCTGCTCCACATAAGAGCGTCCGTCCGACACGACAGTATTCACGCCCGGGCGGTCCAGTATGTCGCCATTGAACGCGCCGTATTTCCGGGTCATGTCCACCACGTCCGGGTTAAGCTCGACGGCGGTGATGTTCTTGCTGCCTCCCAATAGCGAGAGCACCACGTCCTTGCCCGCACCCGCACCCAGCACCAGGGTATCGGTGGCGGGTGACATGGCGAACGGAAGATAGTCGGGGTCGGCTGCGAGGTCGCTTACCTTGTTCAGGTCGCCGTCGAAGCGGATCATGTAACTACCCGCGCCGCCGTCTGTAAAGAGGTACTTGGTATCAGGATCGGACGTCTCGACCAGGTCGAGGCGGGCAAACGGCCCCCACACGGTCTGCGCTATGTGCGCCTGCTGGGTGGGATCTTGCAGGAGGCGCAGCATCGTCTTATCAGGAGGCGCACCTGAAATGTCTGCCGCATCGAAGCCGGGGAAGTCGAATAGCTGTCCCGCAATAATGAGCAGGAC
>DATINP010000130.1:0-8221 GCA_035474135.1 Chloroflexia bacterium
GTCATTGATCGGCGCACTGTTGTTATCGGTCAGGTGGAAGATCAGAGCCACCTGGCCTGAGGCGGGCGGCGAGGGGTTGGTGCTCACGTCCACGTTGACGTAGTCGCTGGCCTTTCCGGTCATACCGGTCTCGCTAATCACCATGCGATAGGCGGCCTTCACGTCCTCCGGTTGGTTCCAACGGCGCACAGCGACCACCACCTGCCAGGTATCGTCGAAGGGCAAGTATGGCCCCGCAGGCACAGCGAAAGCGCCCTTGCCGTCCTCCAGTGCATCCACGGTCTGGCTCGAATTATCGGTTAGCTCGGTCAATGTCAGCTTCACACTCAGCGCGCAGTCATCGTCGGGGCCTGGCGTCGGGCCGCAGGCCGAGATCGGACCTTTCGGTCCCACGAGGCCCACGCGCAGATCGTCCTCTGCAAGGCTATGTGTGATAGCGAGCGTCACGTCCACCCCACGCACCGTCTGCGTCAATGTAAGCGTGGATGGCGGCACGGGCGTGGACGAGGCCGCAGGGGTGGGTGAATCAGCTACCGCCACCGCGACGGTGGGAGAGGCCACAGCGGTAGGGCCTCCCGAATTGCCCGCGTAGGCCGAAGGATCGGTGGCAGGAGCCGACAGAGTGAGCAGGGCCGAGAACACCACCACCAGGCTCACCAGCAGCGCCTCCATCCGGATCGAGCGCCGGAAACCCTGCGCAAGCGCCTGCACAGCCGGGCCCATTTTGTCACGCAGTTTCGCCAGTCCCGGACCGACCTTGCGCAGGTTATAGGCCGCGGGAATCATCAGCAGAGCCAATAGCCCCACCTTGATGAGCACCTCGCGCCCGTAGCCGGTGTTCAGAGTACTCTCCACGCTCGGCTGCACAGCCAGGTAAAGGATCGTGCCGCTCAGGGCCACAATGGGCACCGTCACTATTGCAAGCTGGCTGAAGCGAGTGACGCTTTCGCGCAGTAGCACGCCTCGGCTCTTGCCCGCCAGTCCTGCCATGATGGGCAGGAGGGTAATCACAAAATAGAGGATACCTCCGATCCAGATCGCCGTAGCAAGCAGATGCACCACGTTGGACAGCGGAGCTAGAGCCTGCAGGATGCCCGCGCCCGGTTCCTCACTCAGGGCAGTAGCGTGCGCGCTGCCCGTCTGCGCCCAGAAGTAGGCCACACCCGCCAGCGCCACCAACCCCCACAGCCATCTCTCTGTCCTCTTGATCACAAGCGCCCTAACAAGCAGCACAAGTATGACAAGTACGGTCACAGCCCGCCATTCTAGAGAGCTTCCAAAGCTGGAACTCAGCACCGCACCCAGGACGCCCTGCTCACCGAATACTGACAGCACATCAGTCTCGGTGGCACGCACCGCCTGCAACACCAGTTCCGCCCCCAGCGTGAGGAGCAACAGCACAGTGGCGACCACGCTTATATACAGGAAGCGCATATCAAGCCGCGTACGTGTATCGACACTCTCGGCTTGCCCTTCAGGTAGTAGAGCAAGCGCTCCCGGTATGATCACGAGCCGGAAGAACGCACCTCCCGTCACGAAAGCCGCCAGCAGTATGCCCAACCAGCGCACCGCCACGTCGAGCACGCCCGGCGCATTAGACTCGCCGCCCGCGTCCTCGTCGCCCGAGGGCAGGAACGGCTCTGCTTCGGCGGTCGGCTCAGGGGTGCCCCTGTCTGTACCACCCGCTACGGGTGTCGTAGACGCGCCGGGTGCGCCCTGCACATTGAAGGCGAAGCTGCCCTTCGTCAGGTGGCCGTCTACCACCGACACCACCTTCCACTGCACCACATAGTCGCCCGGCGCGAGGTTGGCCTGCAAAGGTACAGTTACCACTCCCCCAACGCGGTCTATGGCGGGCGTGCCCACCTCGAAGTGAGCGCGAGTGCGGTCTATAACGATGAAGCTGCTGAAGGCAGGCTCTACCCCCTCGCTGAAGGTCATCTGCACCGACGAGGGAGCGGTTGCCAGCTTTGCGCCCGAGGCGGGGTCCGAACTGACCAGAAGGGAGTGTGCGGAGGCGTGGCCCGTAAGCATGAATGCCAGGCTCGCGGCCAGCAGGCACGCAGCCAGAATATTGCGAATACGCATAGATTTAGAGGTCTTTCCAGGCGTGGCGGCGCACCGGGGGAGGGCATGCCTCCGGCCCGCGGGCCGCGCCCACTGACTCGCGGGTGTGCCTTACCAGGATAGGCTGCACACCCGCGAGAGCGGGCAAGAAGTTAGCTTTGCGAGCGACCGCGCACGGCCACCCCGCCACAAAGCAGGATGAACCCGGCCAGCAATAGAGTCAGCCAGGCAAGCGTGTCGGCCTCCCCGGTTGTGGGGAGGGTGCTGCCGCCGGAGCCGGTCGTCGTGCCGCCAGCAGAGCCTGAGGAGGTGCCACTGCCTCCCACGGTGAAACTGAACACGCCATCGGCCATGCCGTTATCGTCTTCGGTCAGGGTGTGCCACTTAACTGTGTATACGCCATCACCCAGCCCTGCGGGGAGGGAGGCGCTTACGTTGGTGCGCACGTTGACGTCAACCTTGCCGTCGGCTACCTTCTGGCCGGTACTGCCGGCGTCTTTGGAGAAGTAGACCTCGAAGGTGGTCTTGGTAAGGGACGTTTCCTCGCCGTAAACCGCGCTGATAGTGGCAGGCTCGGAGGTGAGTATGGCCCCGTCTGCCGGATTGGAGCTTTCAAGGTGGGCGTGCGCACTGGCGCGCCCGACCGATATGACTGACAGAAGCAAAAGCGCGGCCAGCGTCAACAGAATGCGCGCCGGTACACTGGATAATCGTTGCATGACTATTATTTCCCTTTCATTCATAGTTGGTGTTTGAGATGTTGAGGCTACCCCGGCTCTGCGCGTAACCCCCGATCAACGAGAGAAGGGAATCACACAAATGTGGGTGCGCCCGTAACGTGTTTGGTAATGCCTGTTGGAAATAGCCCTACAACGAGCGGGGAGGTGGTGGCTCGGCGGTCATAGTGGTCTGAGACTTGCGCCGGATGACCCCGGCCATGTCCAGCGCACTGAATCGCGAGTCGCGCCACAAGAGCGACACGAGCAGCAGGAAGCTCAACATGGAGAGGCTCATGGTCTCGGCGCCGGAACTGCTGACTACGCTCGCCAGGTTAGCTCCCGCTGAATTGGTTGCCTGCGTGGGAAGCGTGGCAAGTTGCCGGAGGCTATGCGAATTCGCGCCCGCGTCGAGCGTGTGCATGGCATGCATCTCGGCCGCCGTCATGTTCATGCCCGCCATGCTCTTAGCGCCTGTGGGGTCGAGTGCATCGAGCGCGTCGAAGTCGACAGGGTCGAATCCCTCGTCCACTATGGCGCTTTGTTCAGCCACAGAGTGCTCGTGGCCCAATTCACCCAGGAAGGTGAGGTGAGGCCCGGTGTGGTAGCCGCCGAGATCGTGCCCCTGGCAGATCATGGTTAGCGTCACCGCGACGAGTATTGCCATCAGGCTATACCCGACACGCGACCAAGCAAAATTACGGACAGAGCGCCGCAGAGTGCGCAAGAATGTGGGGCCACCCGGCCCATGACGTGGGGCATACACCCCCGTCACCTTATAGCACGGCGCTCCTATGGTGCTCATGAGATATTATACATCAAGGCGTTACACTCACCATCTATTCGGCGCTATTACGGTTCGCGCTTTTCGACCACGATTGTATAGTTGGACGCCAGCGCGAGCACCGCGCCGATAGCAGCAGACACAGGTAGTAGGGCCGTACCGATCAAGCCTGCGGTCAGCGAGAACTCCATCACGTTGCGCCCCTCAGGGTTGCGCACGATAATACGGCGGGCGTTGCCTGCCTCCACAATCTCCTTGATGCGCGCCATGATGTCCTCGCCGCTTACACGGAACTCTTCCGTGTGGCCAGTCGGTGCGCCCTCTGTGCCGTTCTGCCCGGTGAAGTTGCGGGTTTCGGCCCCACCATCGTTTGTATTATTCGCGTTACCGTTGCCGGAATTACTCTCGTTCATGCTCGTTCTCCTTTCCTGATCCTCCATCTATTCTCGACGAACAGCATCCGTTTCACCCTTCATTATAGCACTGTAGCCCGTAGATGACCCTGTGGGATATGTATGCCGAGGGTCGTGCGTCATATGTCGTGCGTCAATTGGTTAATCAGTAATCACGGCCCCTTGCCATTCTAAGCCTTTGAGATCGACCATCGCCGCCGGTCGTCCGAAATGTACCCGAATGGACTACACAAAACCTGTCCCATTTCCCCCGCCATGCGTCATTAAGATAGTAGAGGACGTATAACGCATGACGTATGACGTATGACTACCCCTACTCCGGCATTACGTCCAGACCGCGACCGCTCAATAACTTGAACACGAGCAGCACAGTGAAGGATGTTACTACCAGAATGGCGGACAACACTATAGCGGCGTTGATATCGCTCTCCATCGCGGTGTATATGGCAAGGGGCATGGTTTGCGTGCTGCCCTGGAAGTTGCCCGCGAAGAGGATCGTGGCCCCGAACTCGCCCACCGCCCGTGCCCAGCTCATGATCGCGCCTCCCGCCAGGCTGGGTAGGGCGAGCGGCACCACCACGTAGCGGAACACCTGCGCTCCGCTCGCGCCCTCGGTCTGCGCTGCGTCCATCGTGTCGCGTGGCACAGACTGGAAACCCGCCCGCGCCGACTTGATATAGAAAGGCGCGGACACAAATGTCTGCGCAAGCACCACTGCCGCCAGCGTGAACGCCACGTCCAGGTTCAGCCCGTGCAGGAACTCGCCTATGGGCGTGCGCCGCCCGAACGCGAACAGGAGGGCCACACCGGCCACGGCAGGAGGCAGCACCAGCGGCAGTTCAATCAACGTCTCCACGACACGCTTGCCCCGGAACGCCGACCGCGCCAGCAGGTAGGCGAGAGGAGTGCCGAACAGCAGGATAAGGACAAGGGAACATACGCTACTGACCGCGCTTAGTTGCAAGGCGCTCGTCACCAGGGGGTCTTGCAAGTAGGCAAAAAGACTATCGATAGGAACGCGCATCAGCAGTGCAAGCAGAGGCAGGCTCAGGAAGGCGACGCACACTCCTGCGGCCAGCGCCACCGCGAAGCGCCCTGCTATGGCCGCGATGCTTGCCCCGCCGCTCCATGCATTTCCTGTCCGCTCTCGCGAAGCCTGAGGAGTTTCAGTTGTCTTGACTCTATCCATAAGTCTGAGCAGAAGCCAGAGGATACACCCTGCACTCCCGATTACCCAATGCCTCTACGGCGTGTTGCTCTCTGCCGTCACGAAACCGTATTTGGCCAGTACCGCCTGCCCACCTGAAGATAGGATATACATGATCCAGGTGCGCGCTGCGGCTGGGTGGGGCGCACCCTTCACCTGGGCAATGTAGTAGACGGCAACAATATTGTACTGCGACGGTATCTCCATGGTCTTGACGGGCTGAACGCTTCCACTCGATGCCGCGTTCGCTGCCAGCGCATCGGTCGTGTAAACGATGCCCGCGTCCACCTGGTCCAACTGCACGCGAGTAAGCACCTGTCGCACATTGTCCTCGCGGCTCACCACATTATCCAGCACTTTCTGCTTGAAATCGGCTCCATACACGGGGTCTGCTGCCAGTTTGTCGAGAGCCTGCTCGCTATACGCGCCCACGGGCACGCTGGGGTCGGCCAATGAGATCTTTACGCCGGGTCGCGCCAGGTCGGCCAGCGTCTGAATGTTGGCCGGGTTGTCGTTGGGCAACACCACGGTAAGCACGTTACGCGCCAGTTCGGACGGCTCGCCATCGATCACCCCCGCCTGTACCGCTTTGTCCATGTTGGCTTTGTCAGCCGAGGCAAACACACCGGCCGGCGCGCCCTGCTGAAGCTGGGTCACCAGCAGTTGCGATCCCTGAAAGTTGAATTGCAGGTCGGTGACCAGGGGGTTATCCTCCCTGAACTGCTGTCCTGCCTCGGTAAACGCATCCTTGAGGGAAGACGCTGCGAACACCGCTAGTCCAGAGGAACCAAGCGGGGGCATGGCTGTGCCTGGAGGAGCAGTGGCCCTTGAGGTGGGCGCTGTAGTGGGAGCCGTGACAAGAGCAGAGGTGGCTGTGGGCGGGGCATCGGGCGTGGACGAGCACGCGGCCAAGAGCAAAGCGAGCAGCCCCGCGAGCGCTATCAATAGCATAGCAGGAATATGGATGGTCTTGCCCCGCCACCTGAACCTGAAGTCGCCTGTCATTCTGATAAATCCTCCTACGGGATCGAGAGCAAGTCTATTTAAGCGGATTGGGTTGTCCCGCCATCGTCGCCTTCGACGCGTTCAACCTGCGGGGCGAGTTCACAGCGGTCCAGCCAGTCAAGAACCGCGTCCAACTGTGCAAGCACGAACTCGACCGCGAGCAGTTCAATGCCGGGCACAGCAGAGCGCCGTTCCGCTTCGAGGCGGGAGCGTTCGCGCACGCATGCCTCACGCTGAGCGCGAACGGCATCCTGCGTGGGCAGATTCAGCATCCTCATTATGTACAGGCGACTGAGGAAACCCACGCGCACGCGGCGAACCGTCGGCGAGGGGTTGGGGTCGCGCAGCCATGCCATGAGTTGCACTCTACCCTGCCCGGTGAGGCTGTACTCGGTGCGGTGCGGTGCGTTCTCCACGATCACCTCGCGGCCCACGATCCACTCCTGCCGCTCCAGCCGCTTGAGGACGGCGTAAAGCTGGCTGGTGCTCATGTTCCACACTCGACCCAACTGCGAGTCGCTGTGAAAACACTCAAGCAGTTCATAGCCATGCCGCGCCCGCACTGCCAGTAAGCCCAGGATCGTTTCGTCCGGTGTAGGTGCCCCCATATGGTCTATTCTATAATGGAATAGCAGCGGTTGCAAGAAAGGCTGTAAGCCCGAGAGCAGAGACCAGGCGCGCTGGCCCGCTAATTGCTCCAGTACGCGGCGGGTAAACCCATATCGGGCGGAAAGGCGGGAGGGTGCATGGCTATCAAAGCCTATCTTTTTGACGCGCAGGGTGTCGATCACCCTGAACAACTGGAGCATGGCCTGACGAACAGCGTAGGTGATGCGCAATTACTCTGGGTCAATGCTACCGACCCGAGCGATGAAGACCTGGGGCAGATCTCGTCTGCATTCAAGATCAGGAAGGACGTGCTGAAAAGCGTTCTCCGCTCTACCACCCAGCCGCGCATAGATACCTCAGATGACTACGTGCATATTACGGTGCTTGCGCCGCTGGCAGAAGGTAGGCATTTCAAAGCTTCTCAGCTGGACCTGTTCGCCGGGCCTAACTACGTCATAGCCCTTCACACCGGCGCGATCGACTTCCTCGACAGCTTTAACGAACAGACTAGCGGCGACACCAAGCTTGGCGAACTGGATTCGGGCACATTCCTGGTGGCGCTTTTGAACCGCTTCATCAACAGGTACTTTGAACTGCTGGATGAGCTGGGGGCTGAAGTTGATAAGCTGGACGAAAGGGCGCTCAACAACCGGAGCGGCCAGACGTTTCTCACCCGCATAGTGCAATTGCGACACCAGGTGAGCGAGGTTCGTTGGATCCTGTCCCCTCATCGTCAGGTCTTTGCCACGCTCGCGGGTCCTGATTTCGGCAAGGTGGCCTTCCTCGATTCGACGGCTGACTTTGCAGGCCTCCTCGACAGGCTGGAGAAAGCACTGGACGGCGTAGAGAACACACGCGAGATGGTGATTGGCTCGTTCGAGGTATTCACGACGGTCACAGCCCATAACACCAACCAAAGCGTTCGCCTTCTGACCATTATCACGGTTGTTATCGGACTTAGCGGCGTAATAGCAGGCGTAATGGGGATGAACTTCACCGATTGGGACTTCTTCCACACGGGTGCGTTCGGCTTCCTAGTGGTAATAGCAGGCATAGTGCTGCTGGCCGTGGCAACCCTCGCACTGGCCAAGTGGCGCAACCTGTTTTAGCCAAGCCCTTGTCGCCCCACGACGATAATTGCTCAAGATGATAGCCCTGCCAACGGGTCAGAATGGTTCCCACTCGTAGAGTATGTCGTCGCATTCGATCCGCCAGAAGCTGTCGGCGTCAAACGTGATAACCAGGGCACGACTAACGCCGAGTGCGGTACCTGCGGATCAGCGTGTTTGTGGAGCTATCGTGCTTCAGGGGCGGCTCGCTCTTATCTGTCAACTCCGGGATGATGCGCTGGGCTAGCACTTTGCCGAGTTCGACACCCCACTGGTCGAAGGAGTCAACCTGCCAGATCGCGCCTTGCGTG
>DATINP010000131.1:0-14817 GCA_035474135.1 Chloroflexia bacterium
TCTGTCGTCTGTCGTCTGTCGTCTGTCGTCTGTCGTCTGTCGTCTGTCGTCTGTCGTCTGTCGTCTGTCGTCTGTCGTCTGTTCATGCTGTACTTTAGCTATGCCTGAAGTGTGGCAAGATTTCACGAAGCCTGAGGAGGAGGCGCGGCGCATTGAGGCCGCGCGCACCGGCGACCTCGCCGCGTTCAACTGGCTCGTGCTTCAACACCAGTCACGTGTATATAACCTCTGCCTGAGGATGCTTTCCGATCCGGATGAGGCCGCCGACGCCACGCAGGAGGCCTTTCTGTCGGCGTATAAGGCTATGTCGCGCTTTAAGGGCGACGGCTTCCGCACGTGGATGTTGCGCATCGCTACTAATGCGTGCCTCGATATGCTGCGGAGCAAGAAGCGCAAGCCTACTCAATCGCTCGACTCCTGGGGTCCGGCGAACGATACCGAAGATGCCGGTGACACTCTGCCCATCCCCGACCTCGACCCCTCGATTAACCCCGAGGGGAGCGCCCTGCGTGCCGAAACCCTGGCCGCGATCCAGGAGGGGCTGGATACACTGCCCGTTGACCAGCGCACCGCCCTGGTGCTGGTGGACGTCCAGGGCTTGAGCTACGAAGAAACGGCCACTATCACGGAAGCAAACCTCGGCACCGTGAAATCACGAGTCAACCGGGCGCGCGGCCGTATGCGCGACTTTCTACGCGAGCGCGACATCCTCCCTTCGTCCGGATTATCGTCGGGCCCACCATCCGGGGAACTATCCGGGCGCGCTCAGCGTTTATAATGTGTAGATATGCAATAGTACCTCGCTTTGCTTTACATAATATCGAAGTATTACGACATGAATAAGGATAATAACGACAACAACATAATGAGCAGCCCTCACGTTGGCGGGCAGCTCTCGGAGTACATTGACAAGAGCCTGCCTGCGGGCGAACTTGATGCTGTGCGCGTACACCTGGAGGGTTGCGACGCTTGCCGCGCAGACTACGACACGCTGCGGGCTACTCGCGTCATGCTTCAGCAAATGCCCTTGGCGCTCGTGCCCCGCTCTTTCGCGATAACCGAGGAGATGGCGAGCCGTGTGCGTAAGCCCTCTCTGCTAGAGCGCATCTTCACGCCCAGGTTCGCGCCTACGTTCGCGGGTGGGTCGGTAGTGGCGTTCGTGCTGTTGGTGTTTCTCTTCGCAACCAATGCCGGAGCACCAGAAGTCACGTCGGGTAGCTCACATGCCCTTCTCGCCTCGGCGCCGGAGAACAGCGCCATGTCTGATCAGTCGCGCATTGCGTCCGATGGTACCGTCCAACCGGACAATTTTGGACCGTCGGCTATCAGTACTGCGCCCACCGGGTCTGAATCTACTTCGGGAGTGCTAGGCGCCGCGCCCCCCAACAGCGACACTGTCCCTGCTCCGGTACCACAGGTGACCGATACCAATACCGATACAGTCACCACCGCCCTGGCGCCACCCGAGGGCACGCCCGCGACGAAGGAAGCTCCGGGCACTTCAGCAGGTGGAGCCGCCCCCGGCGCGACGGCCACCGCTGAATACGCCTACTCTCCTGTGGACACTTCCACCGAGCCGGTCATGAGCTCCTATGCGGGAGATTACACAACCACTCCGCCTGTCAATCTGACGCAGGTGCTGGAAGCAGGCCTCCTCGCCCTGGGCGTAGCCCTGGCAGCCGCAGCCGTGATAGCGCGCAGGCGACTTCTCTAACTGCTCTGCTTTGTTCCGAATGATCAGGGCAAAGGCCCCTCCTCTGCCGGCATTTGGCCGGCTTTGAGACAAGCCGCGTGGCTTGTGTATGCGCTTGTATTCCACCATTGCCTCTGTTACACTAATTATCGCGGGGCAACAGAGAAGATCTGCGGAAGGACGTGGATTTGAGCGCATTGGGCAATCTGCGGGGCAAGCTAATAATTGGCCTGGTTTTGGGCCTGATTGTGGTGGCGGGTCTCGCCGTTTACGCCGATTTCACCAAGATGCTGGAGGTTCTAAGCACCTTCAACTGGTGGCTCATGCCCTTCATCCTTTTCTTTACCCTCTTTAACTACGTTTTGCGCTTTTATAAGTGGGACGTATATTTGCGACTCGTGGGCGCGACAGGCGTGTCCAAGCGCGACTCGGCCTCGATCTTCCTCAGCGGCATGGCGATGGCGATCACTCCCGGCAAGGTGGGCGAGCTACTCAAGTCCTACTTGCTCAAGCAGATACGTGGCATTCCAATCGCGACCTCGGCGCCTATCATCATGGCCGAGCGGCTGACCGATGGGCTGGCAATGCTCGTGCTGGCCTCGGTGGGCCTCGTTTTGTTTGACTACGGCACGCCTATCCTGGTGGCGATAGCCGTGTTTGCCGTTCTCTTCCTGGTTGTGTTCCAGAACCGCGCCCTGTTCAACCGCCTGCTGTCCGTCGGCGAGCGGTTGCCCGTAGTCTCGAAGGCGGTACACCATTTCCACGCTTTCTATGATAGCTCCTATGAGCTTTTCCGGTTGCCCAACCTGCTTTTCGGCGTGGGTATTGGTGTGGTGTCCTGGTCGGGTGAGGTGGTGGCCTTCGTGCTGGTGATGCTCGGGTTGGGGATGCAGTTCTCCTGGATACTGGTCATTATTTGCGCCTTTATACTCTCAGCCTCCAGCCTTATTGGCTCGGTCACATTACTGCCGGGGGGCCTCGGCACGGCAGATGCGAGCATCACAGGTATGCTCCAGTTTCTCATTCCGCGCTATACAACTTTCCTCATGACGCAGAATATCGCCGTGGCCGCCACTCTCCTGATACGCTTCTCCACCCTCTGGTTTGGAGTTGCCATCGGCCTTATTGCATTGACGATCACCCAGAAACGGCTGGACCGCCTGCCCGCCCCGCCCGCTTCCGAGGACGAAAAGAGCCTGGCAAGTATCTGATGATGGCAGACCGAGTAGTCGCGCTCTCAGAATTGCACCGTATGCGCTCGCGTTGGCGCACCGAGGGTAAGCGACTCGTCCTCACGAATGGCACATTCGACGTACTGCATATCGGACATGTGCGATACCTGGAGGCTGCTCGCGCCCTGGGAGATGTGCTCGTGGTGGGCGTAAACTCCGACGCCTCGGTGCGCGCCTATAAGGGTCCTGGCAGGCCGGTTGTACCGCAGGATGAGCGCGCAGAACTCGTGGCCGCTCTGCGTTGTGTTGACTATACGACCATCTTCGACGAGCCGACCGCCACCCACCTTGTAGCAGCATTGGAGCCCGAAATATATGTCAAGGGCGGCGACTACGCGGCTGCGACGGGCAAGCCACTACCGGAAGCCGAAGCCGTCCGCGCCCACGGCGGCGAAGTACACATCATCCCCTACCTGGAAGGCCATAGCGCCAGTGAGCTAATTGAGAAAATGAGTCGTAGAACGAGTCGTAGATCTTAGGTCTTAGATCGTAAGTCTCGGTCAGCTTCTATGACTTACGATCTAAGACCTAAGATCTACGACTCCCGCATCACGCATGATTTCAAACACCGACATCACGATAAGCGATAACCAGACTGAGGCCGCCGACCTTGAAATAGAGGCGGCTTCCGGAGAGCGCAAGCCCTCGGTGGGCGGGAGGATTGCTCGGGCGGCGGTGATTCTTATGGCGGGCACGGTGCTGAGCCGTGTGGTGGGGGTGGGGCGCGAAAGCACTATCGCTACCCTATTCGGCGGCGGGTCTGATGTTGGCGCGTTTACTGTCGCGAACCACGTCGCCACCATCGTCTACGACCTCCTCATATCGGGCACGGTCAGCGCGGCCCTCGTGCCCGTGTTCAGTGAGTACTCGGAGAATAAAGAGCAGAGGGCCGAGTTTGGTCGCCTGGTCGGGTCCATCCTCACTATTGCCTCGATCTTTCTTTTGCTAGCTGTCGGCCTGCTGGAACTATTCGCTGCGCCATTGGCCACTTTTATGAGCGACGGCTTGCCGGCAGAGGCGCAATCGCTGGCCGTGGACATGACCCAGATCGTGCTGCCCGGCGTCTTCTTCATGGGCATTTCGGGCGTGGTGATGGCTGCCCACTACTCTCTCCACCGCTTTATCTACCCCGCCTTTACGTCAGTGCTCTTCAACCTGGCCATTATCTTCAGCGCGATATTGCTGGCAGGGCTATTGGGCGTAAAGTCTCTGGCGTTGGGGTTGGTGGTGGGCGCATTTGCTATGGTAGCCTTTCAGGTGCCGGGCTTGCGCGACATACCCGTGCGCCTGAATATTGACATACACCACCCAGCTGTGCGCAAAATACTGCGCCTGTATGCGCCTGTCGGCCTTAGCCTCATCGTGAGCGCGGTGGCCCTGGTGATAGACCGGCACCTTGCCTCGCAGGTGGGAGACCATGCTATTGGCGCGATGCGCTACGCCACCACGATAATCCAGTTCGGCCTGGGCATCGTGGCCGCCGCGATCTCGCTGGCCTCGCTTCCGACACTCTCCCAGCACTTCACCTCGGGTGATGCTACTGCCTTCAAAAAGACCCTCTCGTCGGGCCTGCGGCTGGTTACGGTGCTCGTATTACCCGTGGCCGCTATGCTGCTCGCACTTTCTGTGCCCGTCGTGAGCCTTCTGTTCAGGCACGGCGCGTACACCCAGCAGGACCAGGACTTGACGGTACTTGCGCTGCGCCTCTATGTCATCGGACTGCCCTTCAGCGCGATTGACCAGGTGCTGTTGTTCGCTTTCTACGCCCGCAAGAACACGCTGACTCCTGCCCTGATCGGCATCGCCCAGTTCGGGGTGTACCTGGCGATTGCCTTCGCCACTTACAGGACGTGGGGCATGGCGGGATTGGTAGTCGCCAGTTCTGTCCAACTGGCCTTCCATGCGATCGTTACGGGCACTCTTCTGCTGAGAGCGATGCGCAACGAAGGCGGGTTGGGAGGCTATGGTATCGTATCGACAGGCCTCAAGGTGGGAGGCGCATCAGTCGCGCTGGGCGTGGTTAGCTTTGCGCTATGGTGGGTGCTGACCGGCCCACTGGGTATGCAGGGCACTAATATCACCAGCCAGGCTCTCCTGCTGGGTATTCCCGCGCTCTTCGGCGGCCTATTATATGTCGCGCTGGTGTGGCTGATGCGAATGCCGGAAATAGAACTGATCACAAGCAAGGTCCTCTCGAAGCTCCCCGGACGTGGCCAGTGACCAGTGACCAGTGACCGGTGACCAGTGACCAGTAGTAACAAGTGCTGGGTGATTAGCGTTACGCTATCGGTTGTACGCCGTCAATCGCCGGTCGTCTGTCTGGTCACTGGTCACTGGTCACTGCCCAAGGACATCCCCTATGCCCATCTCAGGCACAATTCTAAACGTCTTTACCGTGCTGCTGGGCGGTGGGCTGGGGCTGTTGGTGGGTGGGCGTATGCCTCAGCGCTTCCACGGCATAATTATGGGCGCAATTGGCCTGGCTACTCTGGTGATTGGTATGCAGAGCGCGCTGCAAACCACCAATCCGTTGATCCTCATCGGTGCGGCCCTCATCGGCGGCTTAATAGGAGAACTACTGCGCCTGTCTGACGCGCTCGACCGCCTGGGCGACTACCTGAAGCGTCGTTTCGCCGGTGACGGCAAGGGCTCCTCTACCTTCACTGAGGCTTTTGTGACCAGCAGTATCGTCTTTTGCGTTGGGCCGCTCACAATACTCGGTTCCATACAGAATGGCAGCAGCGGCGACACTACCTTCCTCGCCATTAAATCCCTACTGGACGGGTTCACGGCCTTCGCGTTCACAGCAGCACTGGGCTGGGGCGTCCTAATGTCTGCCGTTACGGTACTTGTGTACCAGGGTGCGCTCAGTCTGCTGGCGGCCTTCTTCCTCGGCTCTGTCCCAGACTGCCCCGACACATCTCACTGCCACAACGCATACATCGTCGAATTGACGGCTGTGGGCGGCCTGATTATCCTTGGAATTGGCCTCAAACTGCTCGACCTGAAGGACGTGAAGCCCGCGAACTATCTGCCCGCGCTGGCGATCGCGCCCTTGATCGTGTGGGTGCTATCGGTGTGGTAGGGAGCGAGGTGTTAGGTGCTAGGGGTTAGAAGTGATGCGTCATACGTTGGTTGTCGCTAACCCCTAACCCCTAGCACCTAACACCTCGCTAGGCCAGCTTTCCTCGCCCTGCCACCTTCCATGTATCAACCACCTTGTCGCCCTTCGTCGCTGCGACCTCGTTGAACAGGTTGGTTACTACGCACGCGTGGTTGGGGATCACTTCCAGCCTGTCACCTATCTGCACGTTCTCGCTCTCGCCCAATGTCAGCCAGCCGTGCTCTTCCGACAGCTTCTCTACAATGATATTAGGATGACCCATGACCCAGCCGTGACCACGCGCCGCGATGCCCAGTCCCTTGTCGAGCGCGAGGGCCTTGGCCCCGGCATCTATGACCGCCCTGCCGCTCTCCTGGTGGCTCACAACCGTCGTTACTACTGAAAGCGCACAATGCTCAAGGTCAGTCGTGCCAAGCGCCACTTGCATCGTATCGTAGAAGACGTAGTTGCCCGGCCTGATCTCTGTTATGCCCTCGATTTCCAATGTGTAGCGCGCTCCAGGCGTGGAGCCGCTGCTGACGATCTCGATATTGTGCCCACGGCTTCGCAGGTCGTGAGCTACGCCGAGCATCTTGCCTACTTGCTCCTGCGCCAACTGCGCCCTGCACTCAGGGTCGGGTTCGCCGTAGACGTTCCCCTCGTGTATGCAAACGCCGCGCAGGTTCAGCCCCGGTAGCGAGTCGACCAGTTCGGCCAGCATACCCGCGCGCTCACCTGCTACGCCCACGCGACCATAGCCCACTTCGAGGTCAAGCAGAACGTCCAACGGCTTTGCTTCGCCTGCCATGGCGGACGACAGGCCGCGTGCGCCCTCGGCGCTCTCGACGATGGTCATCATGTTCACTTCGCGTGCCAGTTCGCGCAGGCGGCGCATCTTGATGTCGCCAATGAGGGGGTAGCACACGAAGATGTCGCGCAGGCCCGCCCGCGCCATAACCTCGGCCTCGCCCAGCTTCGCGACGGTTATGCCCACCGCACCCAGAGCGACCTGCTTCCGCGCGATTTCCGGCATTTTGTGCGTCTTGGTGTGCGGGCGCATTTGCACGCCCCGTGCGCGTGCCGCCTCCGCCATCTCCTCCAGGTTGCGCTCCATCCTGTCGAGGTCTATCCGTAAAGCAGGCGTATCGAGTTCAGGCCACAGCATGCTATTCCCCCTCCTTCGGTTGATTGACTCTATTATAAGCGACGAGCAACGAAGAATTGAAACGCCAGGATGGCCCATTCTGCGTCTGTTATAATTATGCCCATGCCAGACCAAACACCCTATTGGATCGCTCTTAGCCGCGTGCCGGGCATTGGACCTATGCGCATGCGCAAGCTGCTCGACTATTTCGGCGACGCAGCCACCGCGTGGGGCGCCATGTTGGGCGATCTCAAGTCTGCGGGTCTCGAGCCGAGGGTGGCCGAGGCGCTCCTCACTACCCGCCGAACCACCGATCCCGACCGTGAGATGGGCAGGCTGGACGATGCGGGTGCCCAGGTGCTTACCTGGGAAAGCGAGAACTACCCTGAACGTCTGCGCGAGGTAGACGACGCTCCACCTGTTCTCTACGTGTTGGGTGAGATCGCGCCACAGGACAGCTTTGCCGTTGCCATAGTAGGCACACGTCGCATTACCCCTTACGGGCGGGCAGCCACGGCCCAACTTGCCTCTGAACTGGCCCAGGCGGGCGTAACGGTCGTGTCGGGACTGGCGCGTGGGGTGGACACAGTGGCCCACAGCACGAGTATCGAGTCGGGCGGGCGCACATTGGCCGTCCTGGGGTCGGGAGTTGACATAATATACCCACCTGAGAACAAAACCCTGGCGCGCAGGATCGTGGACGAAGGCGCAGGCGCGATCATCTCTGAGTACCCCCTTGGCACTCTGCCCGAACCCACCAACTTCCCACCGCGCAATCGTATCATAAGCGGCCTGTCGTTGGGTGTGCTGGTAGTCGAGGCGGGCGAGAAAAGCGGTGCGCTCATCACGGTGTCGTTCGCGCTTGAGCAGAACCGCGACGTATTCGCGATCCCTGGCCCCATCACATCGCGCATGAGCGACGGCCCCAACCGCCTGCTCAAGCAGGGAGCGAAGTGTGTAACGTGTGCCCAGGATATCCTCGACGAGCTACAGATCGGTATGGTCAGCGAGCACGTCGAGGCCGTGCGCTCCCTTCCCACCGACCCCACAGAGCGCATGCTGCTCGAATACCTGCAAGAGTCGTCTCAGCACATAGACGAGCTAACGAACCTCAGCGGTCTCCCCGCCTCCACGGTAAGCGCCGTGCTGACAATGATGGAGCTAAAGGGGATGGTACGCCATCTGGGTGGCATGCAATATACAGCAAGATGACCCGGCAAGGAAACACTCGCTCCGCCCTTCACCTTAGTGGGCCGGTCGGCCAAACGACCAAAGGTCGGGAGCAGCACTTCACTTGACACTCCTCTTCATCATCGTATAATGTAGCAGGCCACGAAATCCACATAAGTGGCATGAACATATTTACTTTATCCTCGGCATCCTCAACGTCGCGGCGTAGGTCACAATTCAGTTCCTTTCTTAGGTTAGCTAGCGATTCATGTGCTGAGCAGACTACAAAGTCGTAAGAAGGAGGTGGTTGGTGGGGTTAGTGACGTCCCAAAATCATACCGGCTCTAATGAGACTGGTCATTGTCGTTTGTGGGCAAAGGTAAACGACTTCGAATTGGAAATCTAAGGAGGCTAAAGTTGTCTAAAATAAAATCACGATCTGCATGGCTTGCGGCTCTGGGGATCATGGTGCTCCCCGTACTTTCCGCTTGTGGCGGCGATAGCACAGCAACCGTACCCCCTGCCGCTGCTAACACTGCAACGACGGCAAACCCCTCGACCGGCGCCACCGCAACCATGGGCGGCACTACCGATAATATGTCCTGGGGAGGAGGCACGCTGGCCGATCTCAATGCCGAAGGTGTAAAGGGCGATCCTGCGGCTTCGGGTAAGTTCGAGTTCTTCAGTTGGTGGACAGCAGGCGGCGAGGCCGACGGCAAGAACGACCTCTTAAACATGTATAAGGGGCTATTCCCGAAGGTCGAGCTGGTTGACGCTGCTGTGGCCGGCGGTGGTGGCGATCAGGCTAAGGCTGTACTCAAGACTCGCTTACAGGGCAATGATCCGCCTGACACTTTCCAGGTACACGCGGGTCCCGAGCTTTTGGACGGCTATGTAGATCCGGGCCTTATGGAACCTGTCACCAGCATCTTGAAGGACATGGGGGCTGACAAAGCCTTCCCGCAGCAATTGCTCGACATGGTTACCTCAAATGGTGAAATCTACGCAATTCCCTCTAACATTCACCGTGGCAACGTGCTTTTCTACAATAAGAAGGTCTTCACCGATAACGGCCTGAAGGCTCCCACCACCTGGGATGAGTTCGGCACTGTAGCAGATGCTCTGAAGGCCAAGGGAATTGCACCTCTGGCTGTTGGCGGCAAAGACACCTGGTCTGTCACGATGCTCTTCGAGGACAGCCTCCTCGCCAAGGCGGGTCCGGACAAATATACCAGCCTTATGCAGGGCAAGACCCCGTGGACCGATCCTGACGTTGTGAGTGCGCTCACCACGCTAGGCACTTATGTCACAAAGGGCTACTTCGCCACAGACTTCGCGGGCCAGACATGGGATGCCGCGGCGGGCGAGGTGCTGAACGGCAAGGCCGGTATGACCGTAATGGGAGACTGGGCCAAGGGTTACTTCCAGGCGAACGACGCGGATCATTGGGCCGATGACTTTGGCTGGGAGCCTAGCCCCGGCACAACAGGCATCTTCAAGGTAATCTCCGACTCCTTCGGCCTGCCCAAGGGTGCCAAGAACCCTGATAACACCAAGCACTTCTTGCAGATCCTTGCTTCCAAGGTCGGTCAGGTTACCTTCAATCTGCGCAAGGGTTCCATCCCTGCGCGCACCGACGTTGATACAAGCAAGTTCGATGTGTATATGAAGTCTGCGGCTGCTGATTTCTCCAGTGCCACGGCCCTCGTAGGTAGCGCGCCTCATGGGTCAGCTACTAACCAGGCTTTCGCCGACGCCCTGACCACCGAAGTTAACACCTTCATTTCCAGCCCCGGCGATGCAAGTGCAGCCGCCGCTGCTATTCAGAGCAAGGCCACTGACCTACTGAAGTAATCAACCGCACCTAACGGAAAGACGAAGGTACTCGCCTTCGTCTTTCCACCCTACACGAGTCGCTATGTCAAACGCAGTAACTCCACAATCGTCCACGCGCGCGGCAAGCGCACTCTCTGTAGGCCGAACAGTGCGTAAGCCGATCAGTCGTGATCGGCTTACTGCTATCTATATGCTGCTGCCGTCGGTAATCGCGATAGCGCTGTTTGTCTACGGCTTCATTGCCTGGAACGGCTGGGCCTCGCTCACCAACTGGAAGAACCTTGGTGCCATGCCCCAGGTTGGTCCTATTCGCTTCCCGGCGGGAGACTTCATTGGCCTGGAAAATTACGGCAGGTTATTTAGTGATAGTCGCTTCATTACCGACCTGGAAAACAACGCTATCTTTACGGTGGCTTTCCTTGCGATCTGTACCATCGTTGGGCTGTTCCTGGCCATCTTTCTCGACCAGCATGTGAAGGCAGAAGTCTTCTTCCGCAACGTGTTCCTGTTCCCCATGGCCCTTTCGTTCGTTGTAACGGGCACGATCTGGCGTTGGATATTTCTCGATCTCCATTGGATCACGGACAAGAATCTCGCGCTCATAGCCGTTATTATCGCGGCTGCCTGGCAAATGACCGGCTTCACTATGGCAATGTTCCTCGCTGCCCTCAGAGGCATCCCGGACGACCTGCGCGAGGCGGCCCGTATGGATGGGGCCAGCGAATTCGGTTTGTACAGGCATATTATCTTGCCGCTCATCAACCCCATTATGCTGTCCGCCCTGATAATCTTGGGGCACATATCCCTCAAGATCTTTGACTTGATCTATGTTATGACCAGCGGTAGCCCATCCCTGGGTTACGCGACCGATATGCCGTCTATTTATATGTTTCAGCTTGCGTTCAAGGACGACCTGTTCGCTCGCTCGGCGGGCATCTCGATGATCATGTTGATATTCGTCGCGATTGTGATTGTGCCCTACCTGTGGAGCAATAACAGGGCAGAGAAGGAGGCCGCGGCATGAGCACACCACCCATTGCATTGCAGGGGGCCGTTCCGGAACAGCGGAAGTTCTCCATTTCCCGCCTTATAGTCTATTTATTGCTGGTGATTTTCGCGGTCTTCTTCCTGGTGCCGATCTATGTGGCCATTGTTACCGCGCTCAAGACGACCCAGCAGGTCGCAACCACCAGCATATGGGAACCCACGTTGTCGCCCTACTTCGAGAATTTCGGTAAAGCGTTCGATGTGCTTGGAAAAGGCTTCGGTAATAGTCTCTTGCTGGCGATACCTTCGGTGATTATCTCTTCGATGCTGGGCAGCATGAATGGCTATGTGCTGTCGAAGTGGACGTTCAAGGGATCCAATCTGCTTTTTACATTTATGCTCTTCGGCATGTTCATACCCTACCAGAGCATCCTGATCCCATTGGTGCAATTCCTTCAGACTCTGAACCTGTATGCCACCATTCCGGGCCTGATTCTGGTGCATGTAATTTATGGCATCCCTATCACTACACTTATCTTCCGTAACTATTACCAGGGAGTGCCGAAAGAATTGGTCGAGTCGGGAACGGTGGACGGCGCGGGCTTTTTTGGCATTTACAGGCATATTGTCTTTCCGATCAGTGTTCCTGCCTTTGTGGTGGTGTTGATATGGCAGTTTACGGCTGTGTGGAACGAGTTCTTGTTTGCCGTTACGCTCAACAGCAATCCATCTTCGCAGCCTGTCACTGTGGCGCTTGCAGGACTTGGTGCAAGCCAGGCAGGCACGGACTACGGCCTCCAAATGGCCGGCTCGCTAATCACTGCCCTGCCTACGCTGCTGGTGTATATTTTCCTGGGCCGCTACTTTATCCGAGGTTTGCTGGCAGGATCGGTGAAAGGCTAAACGCGCCGCGATGTCACAAGAACAGCCCCACCTCGTCCGCTTTCTCGCATGGGAGGCCTGCCATAACGCACGCGATACAGGCGGATACCCAACCCACAGCGGTCGACGGACGCGCTGGCAGACACTTGTTCGCGCCGACAACCTGCACAAACTCACGCCCGCAGGGCAAAAAGCCCTTCGTGATTACGGAGTCCGCACGGTCATTGACCTGCGCCTGGCACACGAAGTTGAACAGCAGCCGAATCCATTCGCCGCACAACAAAACCTCCCCGGTATCCCCGTGTACCTGAATCTACCCCTCCACGACCCTGCAGCCCATGCCGCGATGGACGTTGCCCCGTCAATGATGCACGAGTATATCGTCATCCTTGAGCAAAGCAAGCCCCTGATAGCCGGTGTCATACAGGCTGCGGCAGCAAGCATGGCAGAGGGTGCCGTCGCCGTCCACTGTCACGGCGGCAAAGATCGCACCGGCATCGTCGTGGCACTCCTGCTGTCCATAGCGGGCGTCCCGCGTGAGACTATCATAGAGGACTACGCCCTCAGCGAAGCTCAACTGGAACCGCTTCACGCCGCCTGGCTGGAAGAGCAGCGCATTGCTCAGGGTCACCCCATCGATAGACCCCGTTGGATGCACTCCAGCCCCGAAACCATGCGCGGCGTGCTGGAATTCCTTGACCGCGAGTACGGCGGGCCGGAAGGTTACCTGGAAGCAGCAGGCGTGCCTCAGTCTAGCGTTACCCAGATCCGGAACCACCTTACCGCTCCTGCCGACGTCAACAACTGATCCGCCGCGCCTTCAGCCGCGCCTACGGTTCGCCCGTCATAGACACAGCAGCGGGCACGACTTCCAACTCGGACTCCTGCTCCGCAGGCTCGACCAGCACACGCCGCCGTGCAGCCGCCACCAGCGGTAGAGCAGGCATCAGCAGCACCGCCGACGTAACAAGCGCAGCCCTGAGCGATATCGCCGTGCCTATCCAGCCGATGACCGGCCCTCCTGCCACCTGTCCTATTGCGTCCGACTGACTTACCATCGATAGCACCGTGGCGCGCACTCTCTGGTCGATACTTTGTGTGATCCAGGTGTTGAACAGCGGCGAGGCTACCCCTCTGAACAGGCGCATAGCTACGAAGGCCGCTGCGGCCCACCAGAAGCCGCCTGCCAGCGCGAACCCTACAATGCCCGCTATCTGCAAGGCGCTCGACACGATCACTATCCTCGCCACGAGTTTATGGTTGTTCGTGTCGATACGTTTGCGGAAACCCTCGGTCACAGCCAGCCCAACCAGCAGCAGCACCAGGTCCATGATGCCGAACCACACAACAGGTTGAAACCGGCCCCAGTCGGGGAACGCGAAGTTCTTGAGGAAGTGAGCCTCCGACAGGCGGTCCATCCCTTCGCTCGACGCGCCGGTGAACATGCCCAGCACGATGAACAACACCAGCACCGCGCTGGCCCTGACCACCCTGCCCCCGTCGCGGAACGTCTTGAGCATCGCGCCAATCCCTTCGTATTCGGGGTCTGCCTCGCGGGTGAAGCCGGTTTCGGGCATGGCGACTATCTCGTACACGGCCAGTCCCACCCACCCTACACCGGCCAGTATGATGGGGATGTTAAGTTGTATGCTTGCAAGGCCCACGCTAGCGATAATGGCCACGATGGTGCCTATGCGCCCCACCTGTGACGACTTCAGGAAGGCGGAGCCGACGTTCTCGTCACCCAGTTCTCCCGCCAGCCACGCCTCTGATGCTCCGCTGTTGAACGTGAAGCCCAGGCCCATAACCACCTGCGAGAGAAGCACGGTGAGGAAGAATGGGAACACTCCCTCTATCAGGAAGCCCAGCCCCCACAGGAACGTGCCGATTATCACGGACAGCCTGCGGCTGTAAGTATCGGCCACTACCCCGGTCGGCAGTTCGAACAGGAAAATCGTCGCCTCCAGCGTGGTGCCGACCAGCACCAGCTGAAGTGGGTCCATGTGCACCGTCTGGATGAAGTAGACGGCCTGCACTGTGAATGTCAAAGTGAACAGCACGGAGCCAAGCCCGTGCGACAGCAGGAATATTCTGAGAGCTTTCTTTTGGTTATCGTTCACGGTCACCTTCCCTGGAATGTCGCAAGCATGCCGAAGCGCGGCTTGCAATACACGTTTTGCATTCGCAGGCCCGTGACACAGGCAAAGGGAAGCGCCGTCTATTCATTCCGACGCGAGGGAAACTACGCCCCACAGGAGCAGGCCGTGAAGCACGCTGCATACTGCCCCGGCGCATTCATACGGCGGGTGGCGAGGCGTATTGATAGGTTATGCCCTGGCGCGGAAAGTTAGACTCGTGGCTGCCCGGAGGGTCCGAGCGCTGCGGCCATTGTGTTAGCCAGGTGTAATGTTGTCATTGCTTTGGCCCTCCTTTCAAAACAGGTATAGTGTGACGGATTATATCGGGCGTTCATACCGGGCGCATCGGTCTAAAGTCCTATAATCGCTCCCCACTTCCTTTCGCCGACTTCCCTGTACAGCCTGGTAATTTCCTCCTGCACGCGCCTGACCGCATCCTCCATCGGTACAATTGCCGTCTCCGCAGAGTCCCGCCGCTTCAACTCGACCCCTCCGCGCTCCAGCGACCTGGTACTCACCGTCACGCGCAAAGGTACACCTATCAGGTCGGCGTCGGCGAACTTCACCCCCGGCGTCGCCTCACGGTCGTCGTAGAGCACCTCGACGCCCGCCTGCATCAGCTGTTCGTATAG
>DATINP010000132.1:0-5359 GCA_035474135.1 Chloroflexia bacterium
TGGGTAAACAGAATGAAGATCACGAGTGCGGCCAGGGGGACATTGATGAAGAAGACCCAGCGCCACGAGATGTTCTCTACCAGCCAGCCGCCCAGTACAGGGCCGAGCGCGGTGGTGATCGAGGTTGCGCCTGACCAGGTGCCGATAGCCCTGCCGCGCAGGTCGGGTTCAATCACAGCGTTGATGATAGCGAGGCTGCCAGGTACGAGTAGCGCGCCGCCCACTCCCTGGAAGGATCGCGCCAGGATCAGCAGACCGGGGTTGGGCGCCAGCCCGCATAAGACGGAGGCGACAGCGAACACAATAATGCCCAGCCCGAAAATGCGCCGCCGTCCGAACCTATCGCCCAGCCAGCCGCCCACCAGTATCAGCGCACCCAGGAACAGGGTGTACCCCTCAACTACCCATTGCGTATCGGCGACCGTTGCCCCCAGGTCGGTCTGGAGCACAGGCAAGGCCACACTGATCGCTGAGCCGTCAATAAAGGCCATGCTGCTACCCAATATTGCCGCTGCCAGCACCCATCGCCCAGTCGGCGACAGCTTGGTTTCGGTTTTTGCTTTAGACGTGCTTGTAGGTTTGTCCGGCATTGTTTCCCCGCCTTGCGGACCTCATGCGTAGGTGCGTGTTAGCTCAAGGGTATTGCCAGTGAGTCTTGCCTGGGGAAGAGCGTTTTCGTCAGGGCACGCGCCTCATCGCCGGCCGCCCAGCAATCGGGGAATACGCGCTCCAGGTCGTCCAGTTCGAGATGGGCGAACAGCAGGTGCAGGAAAGTGTGGGCGGGGAAGAACACGTCGCCATCGTCCTGGTGTGTGGGTGTATAGCTTTCGGCCCCCACCTTCCCCTCGGCGAAGGTCATCTTGAATGCGCTTCGGTAGAAGTTGAACTTAAGTTCGCCCGTGTGCTCCGCAAAGATCGACGCCGCCAGCCTGGCTTCAAAGACGGGCGCAACATGGCGTATGAATGCCGGTATGTCGGGCACGCGCATAAAATAGGTGTAGCTGGGCGTTTTACGTGGTAGCCTGCTCCTGATTATGTCGTAGACCGGGTGAGTGTCGCCCATCTCGAAGACATACGCGCCGAATGCAGGTTTCTTGTCGCGCAGGGCGCGCTCCTCATACTGCTCGCCCATCTTGCCCAAGTAGCGCAGGACCGTGGGCGTTACCGCTGCCCAACGCACGCCTTGCGCTAATTCGTACAGGCTAACGCTTATCGTGCCCCTCGATAGCTTGCTGGTGTGCCCCAAAGCGCCAATTGGCTTGCCATCGAGTGTAGTTATTATGCAAAAACGACTATTGAGATAGCTCCCCTCGCTGAGGTGGTGCATTTGATAGCGCCAGTATGTTTCGTCGGTCTGCAGGGTGATGAAGTAGCGCTTGTCGCCCTCCGCCACCAGGCTCATGATAAAGGGGATGTCGTCGTCGGTGGCCTCCCTTACCATGTACGGCTCGGGCTCGCCTTCTTTCAGGGCGGGGATGTTGATCCTGTAACCGACACGCCGGGCGGGCATATTGAGCGTCATCTCATAGCCGAACTGGCGATAATAATAGCGGATGCCCGTGATGGCCTGTGCCAACTCGCCGCGCTCGGCGCTCCACCTGTGCAGCACATCGAATTGGGCGCGCACCAGCCCCTTGTTGCGATAGTCGGCGTTGGTGGCCACCAGTTCGGGCCGCCCCACCTTGAAGGGTATTCCTCCATACTTCCACACTTGCGAGATCAGGCTCGTTGTAGAGGCGATAGCGCCCGTGCTTGTGTCTTCAACGATCAGGAAATCGCTTGCCTGCGTAGTGGGGTGGGTGCCTCGCATCAGGTCGCGCGTCCACCACCCTATCTCATTGGCGGGGTCGGTGGTTCCGAAATCCTTGTGGATATAGCTGTTGAAGTCGGCCAGCGCCTCGATGTCATCCGGCGTGCCGTGCCGTAGCACCAGCCCTCCGCCCAGGTCCTGGATAATAGTCATGCTTAGTCCGTGTGTTGCCGCGTCCTGAAGATCAGCTTGATGGGCGTGCCCTCGAAGCCAAACGCGCCCCTTAGCTGGTTCTCAAGGTATCGCTTGTACGAAAAGTGTACCGAGTCGGCATCGTTGGTGAAGAATACGAACGTGGGTGGCTTGACGTCGGCCTGGGTCGCGTAATAGAACTTGACCCACTTGCCCGGCTTGCTCGCGGGCGGGTGAGCGTCCACGGCTTCCTTCATCAGCTTGTTTAGCTGCCCCGTCGATACGCGCTTCGTGCGCTCCCTGGCGACGCTGAGGGCTACGGGAAGCACCTTGTTCACGCGCTGGCCGAACTTGGCCGAGATGAACACGAAGGTTACGTACGGGATGAAGCTTAGCTCCTGTCGCAGGTGGTCGGTGTACTCGTAGATCGTGTTGGAGTCCTTCTCGACCAGGTCCCACTTGTTTACCACAAGCACCATGCCCTTTACTTCGTCCAATACATAGCCCGCTATATGCGTATCCTGGGCCGTGATGCCTTCCGTGGCGTCAATGACCATTAGCACTACGTCGGCACGCTGGATGGCCTTCAGGGTGCGGATCACCGAGTAGCGTTCGATGCCGGGATCGATCCTGCCACGCTTGCGAATGCCTGCCGTGTCGATCAAGGTGAGGTTGTAGTTGACAGCTTCTTCGCCTTCGCCCTCCGTATACTCGAACTGAGTATCTACGGCATCGCGTGTGGTGCCCGGCACGTCGGATACAATTACGCGCTCTTGCCCCAGGATCGCGTTCAGCAGGCGCGACTTGCCCACGTTGGGACGGCCCACTATGGCGATCTTTACTTCCTCATCTTCCTCTTCCTCGCCTTCAACCTGTGCCGGGAGAGCAGCCACTACCTGATCGAGCAGATCGCCCGTGTTGATGGAATGTTTGGACGAGATGGGAATGGGGTCGCCCAGGCCAAGCGCATAGAACTCGACCGCGTTCAGCCGTCTCTCTTCCGAGTCGGCCTTGTTGGCGGCCACGATTACGGGCTTCTTGGACTTGCGCAGCACGTCGGCAATATCGCTATCGGTGGAGGTCAGCCCTGTTTTGGCATCCACCATCAGCAGGATCACGTCGGCTTCTTCGATAGCGGCCTCGGCCTGCTCGCGCGTGCGCTGAAGAATATCTTCCTCAGTGACCTCGCCTTGTGGCCCCGAGCCGGGTTCTGCAGCCTGGCCCAATACCATACCGCCGGTGTCAATGACGGTGAATGTAACACCATTCCATTCGGTGCTACCGTAAATTCGATCGCGAGTAGTGCCTGGTTGGTCTTCCACGATGGCGACTTGCTCACCTATTAGTCTGTTGAAGAAGGACGACTTACCTACGTTGGGCCTGCCAACAATCGCCAAAACGGGTTCGGGCATCTTGTGCCACTCCTTACCAGCGAGAATGTACTGCTTTCATGCTGTTCGTTTCTTTATCCAAAGAATCCGGCTAAATAAAGCCATTAGTCATTGTATCATACGGTGTTGTATAGGGGCAAGCGGGGCGAGGGGCGAGGGGCGAGGTGTTAGGTGTTAGGTGTTAGGTGTTAGGTGTTGGAAACGTATGCCGTATGCCGTAT
Source organism: Chloroflexia bacterium (assembly GCA_035474135.1). GTDB lineage: Bacteria > Chloroflexota > Chloroflexia > QHBQ01 > JADMIH01 > JADMIH01. The sequence continues at coordinate 3,555 of DATINP010000132.1, forward strand.
GACGCATCACGTCATTACTAGCCCCTCGCCCCTCGTCTTGATCGCAGAGCCGTGCCTGTGTTATATTTTCGAGTAGTAATTCCAGTTTGTAGAAGGAGTGAAATGAGTTACAGACCACCCAGAAAAGGCTCGCGTGGCAAGACAGGCTCTATGCGCGGCCCCAGCAGGCCAATTAACGCACGTAATGCCCCCGGCGCCGCCCCGCGCAGAATCAGCAACACCGGTATCGCCATGCTTGCTATCGCTCTCGTGGCCGTTTTCGTGCTGATCTTCTTCCTCGCCACCCAGAACAACTCCGGTTCCGCCACCAATCCCAACACGTCTGCAAACAACAGCAATCTCAGCCCGGAAGCGGCGACCACCCAGACCGCCAGCACCTTCGCCACCCAAACCGCACCCGATATCCTGCCTCGTATCACAATTCAGGATGCCAAAGCGTTGTTCGATAAGAACGATGCCAAGTTCATAGATGTGCGCGTGGCCCAGGACTACGCGGCCCAGCATATAAAGGGCGCTATCAACATCCCTCAGGCCGAAGCCAGCAAGCATCTGGCCGAAATACCCAAGACAGGCAATGTGATTGTCTACTGCGACTGTCCCCACGACGAAGAAAGCTCTGGCGTAGCCTACAACCTGCGCTTCTCGGCGGGCTATACGAACGTGAAGATCCTGCAAGGCCCCACAGCCCTTGACGAGTGGAAAAACGCGGGCTACCCGATCGAACCCTAGCCTCCGTATGAATATCCGCTCTCTTACGGTCGGCGCGTGTCTACCCCAGGATGGGTCGGACCGCGCCGATCTCATTAACAAGCTGGGCGCGTTTGCACACACCGGGCGTGCCGCTCTGGAAGCTGCAGGGTTCACGGTCCAGACCACACGTCTCTCCACTCAACCCCTCGAGCGTTGGATCGCGCAGGGCGAGGGCGCTTCGGCTTCTGTGGTGGACGTGGCGCAAAGCTCGCTTGCGGCGGGGCTGGACTACTGTTCCCTTGGTACAATTCAAGCGGCGTCCGCGCCCGAAGACCTCGCGATCCCGCCTTTGATGGCTGCTCTCCCATCTCTGCTTATGCTTGCCGAGAACTGCTTCGGGAGCATACAGGTAGGCGTCAGGCAGGATGGTGTGGGCAAGATCGATCTGGACGCGGTGCGCGCATCGGCTAAAGTGATCCGTGCTCTGGCCGATGGCACACCCGATGGGTTCGGCAATCTACGCTTCGCGGCGGCCTCTAATTGCCCGCCCCATGTCCCCTTTTTCCCAGCGTCATACTATCTCGAAGACGACCGCAATAGCGGTGGTCCTGAGTTCGGCATTGCGCTGGAGGCTGCCGACCTGGCGGTGCTGGCCTTTAGTGGCGCCCGCTCGCATGAGGAGGCGCGAGGCAATCTGCTTGCGCTACTGGCCGATGAAGGGGGCAAAATAGCCGAAATATGCGCCTCTTTTGGCGCGGATGCCGGTTTCGTGTTCACGGGCCTCGATATATCGATGGCCCCCTTCCCCGAGCCCGACCGCAGCATCGCGGGCGCGCTCGAATCCCTGATAGGAGGCCCGGTGGGCGGTCCCGGCACATTGGCGGCTGCCGCATACTTCACTTCGATCCTGCGCGACGCCCGCGCCCTCTTGCCTACAGTGGGCTATTCGGGCTTGATGCTGCCCGCACTGGAAGACCAGACGCTCGCTGACCGGGCTGCCGAAGGTCTGGTCACGCTTGACACACTGCTGCTTATGTCAGCCGTGTGCGGACTTGGCCTGGACACGGTCCCACTTGCCGGCGACATATCCCTCAAGCAATTAGAGAGCATCATCC
>DATINP010000133.1:0-2169 GCA_035474135.1 Chloroflexia bacterium
CGACTGAAATAAATATGTCCCCTTCAGGGAGCAGAACAAGGAATGACCAAGGAAAATTGGACCAGTCATGGATAACACCAACGCCCCGGAAGATACCTGGGAATCCAAGCTAATAGACTACACTCTCGGCCTGATGGACTCCGGCGAGGCAGCCGACTTTGCTTCCGGTCTGGCAGAATGTCGCCAGCACGTGCAATTGGCCAATCACTACGAGCAAACAATGGCCTGGATGGGAGCATCCGCCCAGGCAGCCGAGCCGCCCCAGGGCCACAAAGATCGCTTGATGTCGAAGCTTAAGACCACACCGCAGGTGCAAGTCGCGCTTCCTGCTTTGCCCGCGCTGACCAATCCGAAGCCGACCGAAGAGACGTCGACCTTCACGTCCCATCTCCCAAATTCTGAAATAAGTGGTGCTGCGACTTCGGAGGCAAGCACTGAGGCTAATGCAGCGAAGTCCGCTGTGGTTGACCTGGCGAAATATAGGGAGAGAAGGCGCAATACTTTCATCGGGGCGTTGGGCGCCATTGCAGCAGCCCTGATACTCGTGATTGGCCTTTCGACTCTTCTGGGGCCGGGCAATAAACTTGTGATACCGTCGGGCTACCGTGCGATCCAGCTTGCTCCCCAGGCAGGCTTTGACTCGGCGAGCGCAGTGGTGCTGTACGACCCCACGCGGAATGATGCCACGCTGCTGGCAACCGGGTTCCCACAGGTTCCGGCGGGCAAGGTGTACGAACTTTGGATGGTTCCGCCCTCTGGTACTGGGGCACCTGTACAGGCCGGTACATTTGTGCCCAATTCGGTTGGTTCGAGCCAGCACGACGCGAGCGTGCCCCGAAAAGTCGGTACGTATGCGGGAATAGCTGTTACGCTCGAAGACGCACCGGGGGGAGACACGCCTAAGGGCGCATTTGTGGTCGTTGGGCCACTTCCCTCGAACGAATAACCCGGGGCATAAAAGCAAGACTGCCTGTGTCACTCAGACACAGGCAGTCTTGCTTTTGCGTAGTAGCAATTTGCTATCTATTGTCGAACGGGCCTCGCGATGGAAGTATTATCACAGCCTGCGCTGTGACAGAGGTTCCGTCGGCAGTTGCAACGCCTTCGACCACGATGTTGCTATTGGCTTGAACATCGGCCTCGGAGGCGTCCGCAAAGCTGTAGGTATTGCCGCCGGGGGCTATCGTAAGGGTCAGGCTCTTGAACTTCGTGTTACTATCGAAGTAGATTATTGTGCCTGCGGCAGTCTTGAAAGGTCGTGAGTTAGTCGTGATGGTATTGCCGGACACCGTGGCGACATGCGCCATTTGTATGGTTGTCGTGCCGTTATCAACTCTGATGGCCCACGCATTGATCGTGCGGCCCTGGGGCGGAGTTGTGCTGGTGCCTGCGACGGGCCGGGCCGGTTCTCCAAGCACCTGTACGCTGTCGCCAACCTTGAGCGTATTGAGCGTTGTGAATCCGCTGTTGAGGACCAGTGTATTCGCGCTGGTGTTTACGGTTAAGGTGGCTACGTTGCTTCCCCTGGTAACTTCGAGGGTCACAGAGTCACCATTAATGGCGGTTATCTTGCCTGCCGCTGCTTGCGGCATCATAAGATTTCCTGGATTCCTGTTGCCGGGCATCACCTTGTTACCAGGGTTGTTGCCACGGTTGTTGCCGCGCACTCCTACGCGATCACGGAAGGGTCCACCCTGGGTGACCAGCTTCGCATCGACAACTTTCGCGTCAGTGGTTGCCTGGCCAACAACATTGACTACTTCACCGGCAGCGAGATCAGTTATAGCTCCGGTGGCGGCAGTGCCGTTCTTGTTGATCACGATATAGGTGTTTGCGCTGATGTTGGCTGTGATATCGCCGCTGCGGGTGGTCACAACGATGCTCGCGGCGCTTACGCTTGCTATCTTGCCGTCCACATGAACGGGCGAGCCTACGACGGGCGCTGCGGGCGCGGCGGGTGCCGCAGGGGTTGTTGAGGTGCCCGGAGTGTCGGTTGGGGTCTGTGCGTTCACGATACCGGTCGTTATGAGCGTCATCGCCATGATTGCCAATGCGGCAATGGCCAAGGCTCCGGCCCCGAGAATTAGTTTAGTTTTCATATTGATTATGTCCTCCGATTCTGGTGACCCGTGGTCACCTGTGGAATGGTGTAACTGTGTTCCGATGCCG
>DATINP010000134.1:0-17224 GCA_035474135.1 Chloroflexia bacterium
GACCCATCAACACTGGCGGATGCCAATAGCTTCCCATCGGGACTGTAAGCTACAAAGTCTACGGATCCTCTATGCCCAGCAAGTTCAATCGGCGGAGCCGTAGGCTGATCAACCGACCAAATATCTACCAATTTATGTAGAAAGTAAGCCGACGCGAGTTGCTTACCATCGGGGCTGAAAGCTAACCCATTGACAGTGTCATCCACTGCTTCAAACACTGTTGGTCCTTGAGTTGGATCGCTTACATTCCACAGCCTGATACTGTCGTGATAGCCACCGGAGGCTAGGGTTTGACTATCTGGACTGAAGGCTACAGCAGTGGCGCCTAGTGTGTGGCCTTGTAGCTTCTTGGGGGGTGCTTGCAAGTCGGCAACATCCCATAAGTAAATGATGGCGTCGTGACTGGCCGCCGCTAAGAACCTCCCATCAGGGCTGAACGTAAGACTATTTATGGTATCAGCTGATCCCGATATTATCAGTGGCTTGTTGCCGGCTTGGTTCAATTGCTGCATTTGCCATACAAGTATGTCACCATAGAGCCCGCCTGCAGCTAGTAATTCACCATTGGGACTGAACGCAACTGAGCGGACATAATGAGTGGTGGTAAGAACTGTAGGAGGAGCATCAGGCTGTGATGTGTTCCACAATCGGACGGTTTGGTCCCAACTTCCTGTTGCTAGCGTCTTGCTATCGGGGCTGAAGGCTACGCTGGTAACGTTATCAGTGTGTCCTTTCAGCGAAATGGCTATAGGTTGGGTTATTGATTGACTTATGTCCCAAAGCCAAACTGCATCTCCGGTCTTGGGCGAGAGGTGTGTACTTGCTGCTAAGAACTTCCCGTCAGGGCTGAATGCTACCGATTCCGTCACTGATCCAGTATCTAGCATAGAGGAAGTGACAACGTTGTTTTGCGTGCTTGAGCCGCAGCCAGTCACAATAAAGGCCAAACTCAACAATCCGAATGAGCTTCTGAATCTTGAATTCATTATCTGTTCCTTATTTACGTTTCCTCAGTAAGATCATGGGGTTAACAAAGTTCTTTGTGTCCTTTCTTGGTTGGTTGTTGCCGCGAAAATCCGGAGAGGTATTTGGGACGTCCCACGACCCCTATATCCTATTTCACATCAACCACCCAGGGTATTGTGACGACATTATTGCCCTGTGCCACCTGGACCCACATTTTGTACAGCCCGGCTGTAGGGAAGATGTGCGCAAAGGTTATGTCGGGGCCGAAACGGGCAGGCGGCGCTTCGTCATCCGCCATGTCCCCCATGCCTTCCATGCTGCCTGCGTTACGGGCTGCCGGTTGCGTGCCTGCCACAGCGTGCACGTGGGCGAAGCCACCCGCACGCTCGTTCAGGATTACCACGTGGGCCGCGGCGCCGAGGTAGGTGTGCAGGTCTGTGACAGGCTGACCGTCCCGCGCCAGGTGCACCGTGAACACAGCCTCCTGCCCCGACTGCACCTGCTCCGCACCTACAACCGCGATTGAGGCATCAAAGCCGTCAATCGAGCGCGGGGCGAGATTGGGAGTTAGCTGAGCAGGTGCGCTGCCTGTCGCGCCCACAGGCAGGTCGAAACGGTGTACCTCCTCGCTATGCCCTGCGGGGGCGAATTCCAGATAGAGCACGTAGTCTCCTGCCGTAGGGAAGGTATCGGTGACGGCGTAGCGGCCCGGCGTCTCCTGCACCGGGTGCAGGTGTGCAAAGTAGGCCATATCGTAGCTGACGACCACCAGATGCATCGGGGCTTCATGGGTGGTTTGCAGTTTGTCTATGGCCTGCCCTGTGGCCTTGTCAGTCAGGTCGAAGGCCAGGAGGACCGGATTGCCTGGCGCGGCCGCCTGCCCTAGCTCCAGCCTTACCTCGGCAGTCTGCGCCGTCTGCGGTATGTCGAGCGCCATCTCACGCTGCATATCAGTATTATCTCCCATTCCCATACTTGCATTGCCCACGCCGGGTTTGAAAACGAACAGGGACGCGGCGCCTATCGCCAGCGCGAGCAGACCGATTGCGAGCAGATAGCTCACGTCAGCCACCCGTTGGCGCACATGCGGGTGCAGGATGCTTTGTGCATCTCGTGGCGGGGCGAACGAGCGCAGTCGGAGCGAGTTGCTCACCACGCTGACCGACGACATCGCCATTGCTGCAGCGGCCATGATCGGGTTGAGCAGCAGGCCCCAGATGGGAAACAGGACGCCCGCCGCCACGGGAATCAGCACCACGTTATAGAAGAAGGCCCAGAACAGGTTCTGGCGGATCGTGCTGATTGTGCGGCGCGACAGGGCGATGGCGGTCACAACGCCGCGCACATCACCGCCCACCAGGGTCACATCAGAGGCCTCCATGGCCACGTCTGCACCCGTGCCAATCGCAATACCCAGGTCGGCGCGAGCCAGTGCGGGCGCGTCGTTCACGCCATCGCCCACCATCGCCACACTCTTGCCAGCGGATTGTAGCTCCTCTACTTTAGCGGCTTTCTGTCCGGGCAGCACGTTTGCCATGACATTGTGAATGCCCAACTGCCTTGCTATGGCGTCCGCTGTGGCCTCGTTGTCACCCGTGAGCATCCAGACTTCCAGGCCAAGCGCTTCCAGTTCCTGTACTGCCTGCTTCGACTCCGCCTTGACGGTGTCCGCCACCGCGATAATGCCCGCCGCTTCGCCGTCGAGCGCCACGTACATGGGGGTTTTCCCATCACGCGCAAGCGCCGCCGCGCGGTCGCGCAGGCCGTCCACGTTGATGCCGCTTTCAAGCATCAGCCGCTCGTTACCGACCAGCACCACGCGCCCTTCAACCTGGGCAGACACACCCAGGCCGGAACGGGCCTCGAAGTGATCTGCCTGCGGCACCTGTAGCCCCTGCTCGGTCGCATGGGCCACGATGGCCTCGCCCAGAGGGTGCTCGGATCCCTTCTCCGCCGAGGCGACCAGGCGCAGGAGCGCCGTGCTGTCGCCCGCGAGGGTCACTATGTCAGTCACGCTGGGCTTGCCGCGTGTCAGTGTGCCCGTCTTGTCCAGCACTATCGCGTTGATCTTGTATGCATTTTCCAGCGCTTCGCCGCCCCGGATCAGCACCCCGTACTCAGCACCTTTGCCCGTGCCCGCCATGATCGCGGTGGGAGTGGCCAGACCGAGCGCACAGGGGCAGGCTATGATCAGCACCGAGATCATAGACACGAGCGACAGTGTGAACTTCGGTTCGGGACCCAGCACGAACCACAGAGCGAAGGTGAGCGCGGCCAGACCCAGCACCACAGGCACGAACCAGGACGAGATCTCGTCGGCCAGCCTTTGGATTGGGGCTTTCGAGCCTTGCGCCTGTTCTACAAGCCGCACGATCTGGGCGAGCGCGGTGTCCTTGCCCACTTTGGTGGCGCGGAACAGGAACGAGCCGCTCTTGTTGAGGGTCGCGCCTATCACAGCGTCGCCGGGAGCCTTCTCCACGGGCAGGCTTTCGCCCGTTAGCATCGCCTCGTCCACAGAAGAGCGGCCCTGAGTTACAACACCGTCCACGGGCACCTTGTCGCCCGGGCGCACGCGCAACACGTCGCCTGCCTGTATCTGTTCTACCGGCACGTCCACTTCTATGTCGCCTTCCACGCGACGAGCGGTACGCGGGGCGAGACCCATAAGCTTCTTGATGGCCTCGCTAGTGCGGCCTTTGGCACGCGCCTCGAAATAGCGGCCCATGAGGATCAGCGCGATGATGAGCGTAGAGGTGTCGTAGTAGGCCTCAGGCATCAGGCCCGCCTGGGCTACGGCGTCCGGGAAGAAGGTCACGAACACACTGTAGAGGTAGGCGACAGATGTGCCGACCGCGATCAGGGTGTTCATGTTGGTGGTCAGGTGGCGAGCCGCCCTCCACGCACCAACGTAGAACTGCCTGCCCGCCCAGAACTGCACAGGCGTCGCAAGCAAGAACATGGCGATGTAGCGGGCCTGCATATCCAGGGGCAACCACGACTCCGGCACGAACATCCCCACCATGATCAGCAGTCCGGCCGCCAGGCTCACAACGAACTTCAGGCGCAAGTCGTCCTGCGGCGTGCGTGTTGCCGGTGAAGCATCTGCATCTTCATGTGTCTGTTGTTCGGCGGCGCGGGCGGGGGCGCCGATACCATAGCCCGCCTTTTCGACTGCGCGGCGGAACTCGTCACGGCCTATCATCGCGGGATTGAAACGCACCGTGGCTTGCTCGGTGGCGAGGTTGACGTTGGCGCTTTCCACCCCCTGTAGTTTGGCTAGGGACTTCTCCACTCGCCGGACGCACGATGCGCAGGTCATCCCCTCGATTGGGAGGATGGCTTCTTCGGCATGTACGCTGTAGCCGGCACGCTCAACTGCGGCGCGCATGGCGGCCAGGTCTGTCAAGGCCGGGTCGTACTTGACGGTGGCTCGCTCGGTTGCCAGGTTTACCCCGACCTCCTGCACGCCCTCCACCTTAGCAAGCGACTTCTCCACCCGCCGCACACACGATGCACAGGTCATCCCCTCGATGGGCAAAATGACCTCGGTATTGGTTTGTTTAGTTTGTTCTTGTAACTGGTTCATAGTGAGTCGTAGATCCTAGATCTTAGATCGTAAGTCATGCGTGATACGTGTTCTACTGTATTAATGACGTAGGGTGGACAAAACGGGACAGGTCTGGTGTAGTCCGTTCGGGTACATTTTCGGACGGTCGGTGACGCATTACGCATGACGTTTCACGACCTCCCTACTTCCTGGCGAGGTCGTATAGCTCTGCCAGTTCGTCTATAACCTGGTCGGCGCGGCCTTCGCGAATGCCTTCGGGTACGCAGTGGTTGAGGTGGCCCCGCAAGAGGATGCCCTCGAACTTCTCAAGGGCGCGCTCGACGGCGTAGGTCTGCTTCAATATGTCCACGCAGTACTGGTCCTCTTCAACCATTTTGCGGATGCCCCGTAGGTGTCCTTCGATATAGGACAGCCGCTTGAGGGCGTCTTGTTTGGCGCTTTCTTCTTTCATGTTAGTGTTCTCCTTACCCTACCCCCCCGGGAGGGGTTTACTATGTATTATAACATAGAAGCTCATACCCTGCAAGGACGTCTGGCTAATACATCTTGTGTCATAGGCCATTCGACCCCACGTCCCCCGCCCTACGCCTCCATAATGTATAATTCACACCATAAGATAGCTCGACCAACGCTTGCTACAGGGACGCATCCATCTTACATGCGCCCCCAGACGCAACGTTCCATGACTCGCTATATATCCACTGCGCCCCGCTTCTAATGCTCAGAAGGAGCCGCTATTGGAAACAGAATCCAAGTTCATCGTACCGGGCGAGGCCGCATTTGCTCGCCTGCGCGCTATCGATACATTCGGCAAGTACGAACGCCGCGCCGAGCGCACCAAGCAGGTACATGATCGCTATCTCGATACCCGCGGTCGGGCTTTCCTTAAGGCAGGCTGGTGCTTTCGCCTGCGCGAGGGGGCCGGTGGCGACCTACTGATAACCCTCAAGAGCCTGCACCGCCATACTGTGAGCGCCGATACAGCGTCTACAGCCATCCAGGCTCGCGACGAATACGAGACCTCTGTAACAGGACTGAGGATAGCCACCTGGCCCGAAAGCGAAGCGAAAGAGCTTGCGGCGAGGATAGCAGGCAAGCAACCCATGCGTGACCTCGTTACGATCGACCAGGTACGCACAGTATCCTATCTCTACGACGGCGAGCGCGCGGTAGCTGAGCTAAGCCTGGATGACGTAGATTTTCACCCGGCGGCCACCGGGGAGCCTGAAGCCCAAACATACAAAACCTACGAACTGGAAGCCGAGTTATTGCCCGACGGCACGATAGACGACCTGATCGCCCTGGCGCTGATCTTCACCGAAGAGTATGGTCTCGATCCTCAACCCTATTCCAAGTTCGAGCGTGCCTTGCGCTTCGCCGACCTCCTAGGCGAATATGATCGCGAGGGACGGGTAGCGGGCAAGCCTCCGAGACCCGCGAAGCAAACCACGAGCACCGCATCGCTCATAGAACCGCAGGAAACCACTACCCTTGAGCAACTTCACCTATCCGGGTCGAAGCCAGCCCTGGAGGCAGTGACGCCCAAACATCGGGTCGAGATTCACAATACGGACAGCATGGCAGCAGCCGCACGCAAGCTTATCGCGTACAACTACGAGGCGCTACTGGCCAACGAGGCAGGTGTGCGATTTGGCGAGGAATCGGATGCCATACACGATATGAGAGTCGCCTCCCGACGTATGAGAGCGGCCTTCCGCGTGTTCGACCCCTACCTGACAGGCAAGCGCGCCAAAGAGGTGCGCGACGTGCTGCGTGTGGTGGCGACCGAGTTGGGCGCGGTGCGCGACCTCGATGTGCTGATTGAGAACGCCGAGACCTTTCGGGAGTCGCTGCCGCCCGAACAACGCGGTGGCCTGGCCAGCATGACAGAGGAGTGGCGCGTCACACGCTGGAAGGCACGCAAGTCTCTCATGCGCCTGCTCGACTCGAAGGAGTACAGCAAGTTCAAGCAGAACATGGAACGTTTCCTCGCGGAACCCACGCCGGCGCCTGACCAGACCGAGGGCGCTTTGCCCTACCAGGTACGCCACGTAGCGGGCAGTATCATCCTTATGCAGTATGAGGCTGTGCGCGCTACCGAGGCTCTGCCCAATCCACCAACCGTTGAGCAGTTGCACGCCCTGCGCATCGTGGGCAAATACTTCCGTTACACGCTTGAGTTCTTCAGGACGGTGCTGCCTAAAGACGTGGGCGCGATGATCCGCGACGTGGTGAAGCTCCAGGACCAACTTGGCGAGATGCACGACGCAGACGTAGCTGCGGCCCTTATTAGGGACTTCGCGGGCCAACGCGCGCACAGACATTCGGGAGAGGGCAACCAGGAAGCGCCGACGGCGCCGGGCCTGGATGCTTATCTAAAGGACCGCACTGACACAGTAGCCCGCAAGCAAACCGAATACGAGACGACATGGCTAATCCTGATAAGCCAAGATTGGCGCAAGAGATTGGCGCTGCTTATTGCGGGGGTAGATTGAGGCTCATATCAAGCCGGTAGAGTAGCATTGATACGTAATGTGCCAGGGGTTACGCATCAATTATCGCGCAAGGAGCGCACACAATGACCGAACAGCGCAAAGGCCACATAGTCGTGTGCGGACTTGACGGGCTTGGGCTGCGCACCGTCGAGGAACTGCGCAAGCTGGGTGAAGAGGTGGTGGTCATCGCAAGCGATGCCTCGGAGGGGTTTGTGGAACGTGCGCTCGCGATGGGTGCTGGCTTCCAGCGTGGCAACTACCGGGATGAAGCAGTTTTGCGTGCAGCCTGCATAGACGAGGCTCGCTCGCTTGTTATCACGGCAGGCGACGATGTGGGCAACATCCACGCCGCCCTTGCCGCGCAGGAGATCAATCCACGTCTTCGCATTATTCTACGTATCTTCAACCAGGACTTCGGCAGACGGCTCGAAGCCCTATTCCACAACTGTGAAGTGCTCAGTTCGTCGGCTATCGCCGCTCCCGCCTTCGTGTCTGCGGCCCTGCTTCAATCATGGGAGCAGGAGATAAGCCTGGGGGGCAAAACTCTCCGGGTGCGGAACGCACAGAAGGACGATCCCCTCGCCATCACGCCTCTTGCCCGGGTCTCACCCGAGCATGGAGTACAACTCTTCCCGGCGCGGGACGACGGCCTCCTCTATCTAACTGAAGCCCGCCCGGAAGGTCGCAATTCGAGCGCAAGAATGAAGGCCGCGCCACGGAAGGGCAACGGCCGTGCGAGGGAAGTACTCTCCTATTTGAGGGCTGTAACCACAGGCTCTGATAATCGGCTCGGTTACACGCTGCTTTTTCTCCTCGCGCTGGGCGTCTTTAGCATGCTCATCTTCCTGATCGCTACCAACTTCGACCTGGTGGATGCCTTTTACAACACTACGGCCATCGTTATCTCAGGCGGCCTTGGCGATATAAATCCCGCTGATGCGCCCCTGGGCCTCAAGCTGTTCGGCACACTTCTAATGATCATGGGCGCTACTATTCTCACAGTGTTCTATGCGCTGGTCACCGATGCAATCGTGAGCGTACGGCTCGATAAGGCGCTCGGGCGGTCGGGCGTGCAGATGCGCGACCATGTGATCGTGTGCGGCCTGGGCACGATCGGCTATCGCGTCGTGACACAGCTACACCAGTTGGGAGTGCCGGTGGTTGCCGCCGAAAAGAACGAGAATATACGTGGCATCTCTGAGATGAGACGTGACGGCATACACGTCATGTTCGCGGACACGCGTTCTCCAGAAACGCTTCAGGTTCTCAATGCGGCACAGGCAAAATGCGTGGTGATCAGCACAGATGATGACGCAGCCAACCTTGAAACCGCACTCAACGCACGCGCCCTGAACCCCAAGATTCGGGTAGTCCTGCGGCTGTTCGATGCCGACCTGGCTTCAAGGGTCGAGCGAGCGTTCAACATCCACACCTCGCGCAGCGTGTCCGCGCTGGCAGGCCCACGCTTTGCAGCTTCGGCAGTAGCACAGCGCGTCGCCGCTACTATCCCCATAAACCCCAGGGTGCTCATAGTTGCCCAAACGGCGATCGAGCAGGGTTCGCAAGCAGAAGGCAAAACAGTGGCCCAACTGGAAGCCGCATTCGAGGGGCGCGTGGTCATGGTCGAGCATAACGGCTCTCAAACCTGGGGTCCTTCGCCTGGCATCCTGCTTGGGGCAAACGACGACCTAGCAATAGTCGCCACCCGCCTTGGCCTAGTGGCCGCACTTGAGATCACACGCGCATAGAAACTCAACGAAGAAAGGCACTTTCATGAACCAACCGGATGTACTCATTGACGCCGATACGCGCCGCCATGTAGTAGAGGGCGTAGCCCAGGCCCTCGACACAATGTATGTCTTTCCCGATGCGGGTCATACTATGAGCGAGGCCCTATTGGCTGCTCTTGAAGCGCACGATTACGACGGTTTGACCACGTCCGACGCTTTCTGCGAGAGGCTGACCCACGATCTGCAAGCAGTTTCCAGCGACAAACACATCCGGGTGCGGTACAACGAAGAAGCGCGCACTATCGGCGGGTCGCCGGAAGAACCCTCAGCCGAAGAGTTAGCCCAGTGGATCGCGCAAGCGCGAAGCGTCAATTTCGGTTTCTATAAGGTAGAACGACTGGCCGGGAATGTGGGTTATCTCGATCTTCGGAACTTCTGGGACGTCACCTTGCCGGGTGCAGGAGAAACAGCCCTGGCAGCAATGAATCTGCTGTATCACACGGACGCGTTGATCGTAGACCTTCGGAAGAACGGCGGTGGCTCGCCTTCGATGATCGCCTTCCTAACCAGCTTTTTAGTTAATGCAGAACCTGTACACCTGAACAGCTTCTACGAGCGGCAAGGCGACAAAACGCGCCAGGTCTGGACACTCCCCTACATCCCCGGTCCGCGCACTCCAGACAAGCCCGTGTATGTGCTAACCGGCAACCGCACGTTTTCAGGGGCAGAGGAGTTCGCTTACAACCTCAAGAACCTCAAGCGAGCCACGATAATAGGCGAGACAACGGGCGGTGGAGCGCACCCGGGCGGCGATATATCCGTCACGCCACATTTCCGCGTCTTCGTGCCCATAGGCCGCCCCATTAACGCTATCAGCGGCACAAACTGGGAGGGCACAGGCGTAGAGCCGGACATTTCGGTGCCGCAGGAGGAAGCGCTCAACCACGCATACCGGCTCGCGTTGGCCGGCATAATCGCGAACCTGGGCGACAACCCTACCGGCGCGGGCAAGACACAAGCCGCCGAAGCACGTAGTGCCCTCGAAGAGCAACGCGCCTAGCCGAATATAACAACTTCCCTACTCGTTGGGATCAACCCTGCCATACCGGCTGAGGTACTTCCTGTACTTGTTGGGCAGGGCAGACAACGGCACCGAAATATCGGCCAAATCGCCCGTCGCCTGCGCCGCTAGGTACGCCTGCGCGTCGATCACAGGCCCGCCCTCAGGCGGGTAAACTCGCACATAAGTGCCGTCGGACTGCAAATTGCGCGCCCTATAGTTATCGCGCAGGTACACATCCAGCACATCGTGCAGCACATAGTTCCGTATGCCCTCGTCCTCAATAGGGAAGAGGGTCTCCACGCGGTTGTCGAGATTACGCGGCATCAGGTCGGCGCTGCCCATGAAGATTTCCTCTTTGCCCCCGTTGCGGAAATAGTAAATACGGCTGTGCTCCAGGTACCGGCCCACAATACTCACGACGCGGATGTTCTCGCTTACCTTCGGCACCCCCGGCCGCAAGCAGCATATCCCGCGCACGATCAGGTCGACCTGCACACCGCTCTGCGAGGCTCTGTAAAGGGTTTCTATGATGGCCGGGTCGACAAGAGAGTTCATCTTGAAGATCAACCTGCCGCCACCGCTCTCCTTGTGCAGCTTGATCTCGCGCTCGATCAGCGCCAGTATGCCCGCGCGCATGGCAATGGGAGCGACCAATAGTTTGCGGTAGCGGGTTTGCTTGGAATAGCCCGTCAAGTAGTTGAACAACTCAGACGCATCGGCCCCGAAATCGGGGTGGCAAGTGAGCAGGCCCACATCCGTGTAGCCTCGCGCCGTGGACGGGTTGTAGTTGCCCGTCCCCAGATGTACGTAACGCCGGATGCCTTCTCCTTCTTTTCGCACTACAAGAGCCACCTTGCAGTGTGTCTTGAGGCCGAGCAAGCCGTAGGTGACGTGCACGCCCGCTTGCTCCAGCGCCCGCGCCCATTCTATGTTGTTTTCTTCGTCGAACCGCGCCTTTAACTCCACCAGCACCGCCACCTGTTTGCCAGCCTCGGCGGCCTCCAGAAGCGCCTCAACTATGGGCGAGTTACTGCCCACCCTGTACAGGGTCTGCTTGATAGCCAAGACGTTCTCGTCACGTGCGGCAGAGCGAATGAAATCTACCACCGCCGCAAACGAATCGAATGGGTGATGCAACAGAATGTCGCCCGCACGGATCGCGCCGAAAATGTCCTCGGAACCTGACATGTTACGCAAAGCCAGAGGAAGGCGGGGCACAAACGGTGGGTCCTTCAGGTCGGGGCGATCCACCTTTGACAACTCCATCAGATCGCTTAGCCCAAGCGGCCCTTCCACAACATACACTTCGTCGTTGTCCAACTCCAGGTTCTTCACCAGAAGCTCACGCAAGCGGTCGGGCATGGTCGAGTTCACGAACAGGGCCACCGACAGGCCGAACCTGCGGCGCGACAGGCTTTCCTCCACAGTTTCAAGCAGATCGTCGGCCTCAAGCTCCTGTATCTCAATGTCGGCGTCTCGCAGGACGCGGAAAGGATGTACTTCCAGAAGCTGCATCTGGGGAAACAGGGCATGCAGATTGGCGGTCAGTATTTGCTCAAGCCATACGTAGAGCAGTCTGGGGTGTCGCTGCCTGCTGTGGCCATGCTTGCTGCCATTGTTGCTGTCGTCGTTCGTGCCGTTATTCGTCCCATTGTTTTGCTCGTTAGATCGTGATAAGGCGGGAACGGGCAAGGGCACCAACCTGGGTAATACGTTGGGTACTTTTACGCGGGCGAAGTGCCTCTGACCGCTGGGAGCTTGCAACTCCACGGCCAGGTTCAGGCTCAGGTTTGAGATATGAGGGAATGGGTGACCTGGATCGACCGCGAGGGGGGTCGAAACGGGGAACACCATGCGCTCGAAATACTCTCGTGCTGCTCGCTTCTGGTCCGAGGTGAGGTCGTCGTACTCGGCCAATTTGATACCATGCCTGGATAGATCGGGGCATAGCTTCTCGCGAAAGAACACAGATTGCTTGTCGAGCAGGACGCGCAGACTGGCGCGAATGGCGGTCATCTCCTCGGTGGGGGTCATGCCGTCGGGGCTGCGCTCACCGATACCCGCCTTCACCTGCTCGCGAATACCAGAGAGGCGGATCATGAAGAACTCGTCAATGTTAGAGTTAAATATCGAGAAGAATTTCACCCGCTCGATCAGGGGGTTGCGAGCGTCCAAAGCCTCGTCCAGCACACGCGAGTTGAACTGAAGCAGGCTCAATTCCCTGTTGATGTACAACGATGGCTTCAGGGCAGGCTGAGCCAGCGACAGCACTTCCCCACTCTTTTCTTCTACAGGCATCATGTTCCCCTTTACCGGCAACCGTTCGCTTACCACCTATTACATCATACCACTGCACCAGGCGTCACGCGTAGTGCACCAGCAGTCTTCGCCCATCATTTATCCTGCCTCGCCAGGACCAGGATCGCTCCTTCGCGTACTCCGTAGGGCGACATAATCAAAGGCGGGTCGCCGTAGCCCCGCAAGACCTCGCGGAGTACCAGCAAGGCGGGAAGTAGCAGTTGAGCTCTCTCGGGCTTTAGCTCGAAGGCCGTCGCAAGCTCCTCAGACGAGCGCCCGCGCACCAGCGCCAGCATCTTTTCCAGGGCGTCGTGCGGGTATATCTCGCCTATCTTCAAGCCGAGCAGAGCAGGGGTGCGCCTCAGGGTGCCGCCCACCCCCAGCAGGCCCGTTATAACGGAATCGGAGGAAGGCAAAGCAGGGGGTATCGTATCGGCCAGGTATGTAACGAGCCGGGCTTCTTCAAGGTAAGTCGGAGGGTCGCTTTGCAGGAATTGGTGCGCAACTCGAGCCGCGCCCAGGGGCAGAGACACGCTTTGGTCGGCTTGCCCGTTGTGGCCCAGGGCCACTTGCATGCTCCCCCCGCCTATATCCACCATCGCCTGCACTCCTACACTCGGCAGAGCCAGGTCGGCCCCCAGGAACGAGTACGCCGCCTCCTGCTCGGGGGTGAGCACGTCCACAGGCAGGCTCACCCCTGACCTTATGACGTCGAGAATGAGGTCGCGGTTGGTGGCGGTGCGAATAGCCTGAGTAGCCAGCAGATGCAGGTCCTGCGGCCCGTATTTCAGGGCTTCGTCGCGGAAGGCGAGCAGAGTAACGACAAGGGCATGCAATTTCTCGTCCGAAAGTGCGCCTGTGTCGTTAATATCGGTACCCAGCCGCAGTCCATCACTTATGTCAACTAAGGGTTCCACATGCCGCCCGTCCGTGCGGGCCACAAGCAGATGAACCGTATTGCTTCCTATGTCCACAACGCCAAGTGTTTTTTCTCGCACACATACTCCCGATCGTCCGGCTACCATTCCGCTGCTGCTAATGAGCGTATCCACTACCTTTGATAAGTTTATCACAAGGAGAATGATACACACATCATATTAGCAAAGTATTAACGATTTGCGGCGAGATGTTATTCTTTCGGCCAGTGCACAGCCACCAGCTTACCCGTGCTTGCACGGGCGTCGCGCCAGCGGGCGGTGTCGAACCGGAGATGGGCGAACCCGCAAGTGGGCAGGCGTGGTGGCTTCGTACCTTCGAGCGCCAGGTCGGCGCTGAGGCTCTCGAAGCCGGGGTTGTGACCTACAAGCAAAACGTAGTCCGCATCATTGGGCAGGGCGCGCACGAGATCTAGGAGGGTATCCAGGGTCGCGTTGTAGATCGCAGGCTCAAAATGGATTACGTCGACATAACCTGCTGCCACGCCCACGATCTCAGCAGTCTGTCGGGCCCGCAAAGCATCCGACGAAACGATCAGGTCGGGCACTCCTACCTCTCTGCCGAGGAGCGTACCCATAGCCTCGGCATCGCGTTTCCCACGCTCGGTGAGATCGCGCGCTCTATCGCCCGCAACAAGTACATCGACGGCCTTACCGTGTCGTAGTACGATCAAGTTTTTCATAGGTCCTCCGCTAGAGTGTGAATGATGATGAGTGACGGCAGATGACGTATGATGTAGAACTATCTTACGTACTCCGCTCCCTTGCGTTCCCACTTCATTTTTGATATAATCGTCTTTGCGGCTAAAAACCGCGTGTACCTGAAACACCTATATTGCAAACAGGTCCGGCAGTTACTGGATAAGCCATAATACCGGGCCGACGATTGTCTCATCTATACAGCACGTACAGTGCCACACGGAGGATAAACAGAGTTGGCGAATATTAAATCCGCAATCAAGAGAATACGTTCCTCAGCGCGCAAGCGGTCGCGCAATAAGCCTGTACGCTCGTCAATCAAGACGTACGTGAAGTCGGCCCAGATGAGTATCGCCGCCAACAGCGACGACTCGCCCGAAGCTGTAGTGCGCGCAATCAGCGCCCTCGATAAGGCCGCCAACAAAGGCATTATCCACAAGAACCAGGCAGCCCGGCGCAAATCTCGCCTCATGGCGAAGCTCAACCGCGCAGCAGCTTCCTAATTAGCAGGCAACATATTAAGCAAAAAGCGTCCACTTAAGGGTGGACGCTTTTTGCTATTCTTTCACTTCACAGTTCACCTGCACATATCAATTACAAGCGCGTCGAGCGACATTTCGGCATCGGCTCTGCCTGTTTTGACTGCGTGATCCAGGGTCAGCAGCTTGCTGTGTATCTCAAGCAGCTTCTTCATAGTGAACTGGCGAGCCTGGCCGATCGATTTCCTTATCACGAAATCGCTGATGCCGGACTTCTCTGCCATGCGCCCTTCTGATACGCGCTGGTCGAGCAAGTCGCGCACCTGTATTAGAGTGCGTATCTGCCACGCCAACACGGGCAAAATCCCCTCCGGGGCCGTGCCACCGTCTACCAACTTTTGGAGTTGGGAAAGAGCAGTACGTGTGTCGCGCCGCGCAGCAGCCGACGTCATCTCAAATACGTCGTCAGCCTTCGCGGTCCAACTCATGGTGCTAAGCACACGCTCGTCAATCGTCCCGCCCTTGCCCACGTAAAGGGAAAGCTTCTCAAGTTCGTTGCTGGCCGATGCGAGATCGGGCAGGGACAACGCGAGCGAAGAGGCCGCGCCTGGGGTCACTTTGGCGTCGAGGGTGTGGGCACGTTCGCTAATCCAGCGCTCGAATGCCGCGCCTTTGGGGGTCATGTACTCCTCGATCTTGCCATAGCGCCCGGCGGCTTTAAGAAGCGCGCTGTTCTTGGCAACCGCTCCCCGCTCCACCAGTATCAGCACTGTGCTATCGGGCAGATCAGCGAAGGCCTGTGCAAAGCCGTCTGTTAGGCCGGGGTCTGCCTTGCCGCGCCCTTTCACGACGGGTGCGTCGTCTGCACCATCACCGCTCGATTTACTGCCACCGAAGCGGGACAACAGCCCGTCCACCACGACCAGGCGACTATCGCCAAAGAAGCCCATGGCCTGCACCGCCCGCACCAGTTCGTCGGGCAGAAGGCGCGCGCCGTCCAGCCGAGTCATATTGAAACCGCCAAAGCCATCATCAGTCGTATACTTGTCGAGGTACTTCTGGAGAGCCTGCCCCACCAGATAGCGGTCGGGGCCAACAAGGACAATCAGCATGGGAAGATCCTGGGGCGTTGCGAAACAAAGGGAATCAAAAGCCCCGGACAGGCCGTAATGGTTTTGAACCTGCTATTCAGCAGGTGGGTGCCGTTCTTCAGGTTATCGCGTTACCTCACTTACGTTCAGCGTACGCGGCCCCATCCGCTACCGACTCCCAATTGATTTGTTAGGATCAAAACCTTTAAACGACCTGTTTATCCAGGGCTTAGGTGATTAAGATACCATAATCGAGATCATATAGTCAAGTGAGGACCGGCCTATTGGCAGGACACTACGCCGTCAACACATTTGTGCTACTATGAGGTGCAAACTAACACTTACTTAGCTCGACAAGGAAAATCAGAAACGGCAAGAATCACGGAACTTCTGCTTACTTCCGGTGACATCAAGAACAACAGTATTCGTAACGCTCTGGTTGATATGCTAGGCAAACCCATTGAGGGATCCACCGCGTTGTTCATCCCCACAGCAGCGCACCCGCTCGAACCCTTCCTGGTCTGGCGAGCGACACAAGATTTCACGGAACTGCCCTGGAAAGAGTTCGGAGTGCTGGAGCTTACTGCCCTGCCCAGTATTCGGCGAGAAGACTGGTTGCCGAAACGCGAAGCCACTGACGCGCTACTGGTGGGAGGTGAGAGGCGGGAAAGTGCCCAAGGGTAAGAGAGTTATGAAACGAGGGCTGTAGATGGATGCTGCTGCTATTTCCTCCTTGCAGCATTGTGACGCTCCTCTCGAAGGGTGTACAATGTTTACAAAATGGACAGTTTGCACAAGAAAGCCAGGTATCCAGGGAGAGCAAGCAAATGAAAGCAATTCGTATCCATGGCCGTGGCGGTCCAGATCACCTGGTCTATGAAGACGCGCCACAACCAATTCCAGGTCCCGGAGAAGTGCTCGTTCGTGTCCACGCGGCGGGGATCATCGCTACTGAGCTGACATGGGACGAGACCTACCAGACCAAGTCGGGAAGCCCAATCACACTGCCAGTTCCCGGACGAGATCTCTCAGGAGTTGTTGCTGAGGTCGGTCCTGATGTCCCAGGAGGCACGACGCTCATCAAAGGCTCAGAGGTTTATGCCATGCTCGACTATGGTCGCGACGGCGCCCAGGCCGACTATACCGTCGCCCTCCCTGACGAGCTGGTTCCCAAGCCAAGCACGCTTGACCACGTGCAGGCCGCAGCCGTACCGCTCTCAGCGTTGACAGCCTGGCAGGCTCTCTTTGATAACGCCCACCTCACAAGGGGGCAGACCGTCCTGATCCATGGAGGTGCAGGGGGCGTTGGAGTCCTTGCTGTCCAACTCGCTCATTGGGCGGGGGCGCAGGTCATCACGACCGCCTCGGCACGCAATCGCGACTTCATGCGCGAATTGGGGGCCAACGAGGTCATCGACTACAGCACCACGCGCTTCGAGGAGGCGGTCCACAGTGTTGATGTGGTCCTCGATATGGTTGGTGGCGACACCCTGGAGCGCTCCTGGCAGGTGATCAAACCGGGAGGAGTACTTGTTTCCGTCGTCAGTCCCTCGCCTCCCGCCGCTGCGCAAGCTGCTATGTCAAAGGCAAAGGGGGGTGGGGGAGGTGAGGGAAACGACGTGCGCTATGTCTATTTTATAGTCGAACCCAACCGCGATGAATTGATGCAAATTAGCGCATTGATTGATGCGGGACACCTCCGGCCCATCATTGACACGGTGTTCCCCCTTGCCCAGGCGCGCCAGGCCTATGAGCAAGCAGCAAAAGGACACACGCGAGGCAAGATTGTCCTAAGTGCGACGGATTCGTGATCCTTATCCTTGTTCAGGGGTGATATCGCCGGCGAATAACCGAGTCCAAGTGACTGAAGGTAAACAAGGCAAACATTGCTTCAGCCCGG
>DATINP010000135.1:0-23073 GCA_035474135.1 Chloroflexia bacterium
TGTAAAAGCCGACCCCGATGCGCAGAATGCCCTGGTAAACATAGCGGATGGGGCGAGGCTCCAGTATCCAGAGTTCCTCAAGCGATTCATGTTGCTCAAAATACTCGCCTCTGTTAAACTGTTCAAGGCCTAAAAAGAATATCGGGGGAGGGGTCTCATCGCATGACCAGGGCTTATCAGCGCCCAGCGCCTTTTGGCCACCAAGCTTGCGAATAGCTATCATCTTGCGTACTTGCTCTAGTATCTCAGGTTTCATGGCGCGCTTCTTGCTTTGGGATAGCTTTAGAAAATAGTAAGGGAAGTAGAGGTGTGACACAGTAATTCGGGCACGGGTCTTATCTTATGCACATCCGCTGCACATTCAAGCATTAATAGTTTTACTTCATGCTATATTTTACTCCATGCCATCTGGCACAGCCAGACGTATATGGCACTAGAAGCAAGAGAAGGAGAGAAGGAAAGAAAGATGGCGCGTATCAAAAAAGGTTCCAAACACATCATTTTGCTCATTGCGTTTATGTCTGTGGTGTTGGTAGCCGGAGGGCTGCTGGGGGCCATAGGCGGGGCTGTATGCATTTTACTGTTCCGCTCAATGTTCAATATGAGTACGGGCATCACTGAGTTTATAGTGGCAACTGTACTCCTGGGCGCAGGTCTAGCTTTCGTGCTAGGCGTAATGCTGACGGTCCAACGCCCTCTCGCCATTTTTACGCGACCCAGGACAACCCGTCCAATGGGTGCTATCTCTCCTGTAATACAAGTAACCACCACCGATGGGCAATAAGCCGGCGATCATTTCGCAAAGAACAGCAATCCAATCGACAAATCCAGTGGAAAACGCAGAGGCTGGCACGAAAAGTGCTGGCCTCTACCTTTATCTTTGTACAGGCTAGGTTAGGCGGGCTAAGTGTGGTAACATACTAACATTACCTAAGCCATCTACCAGGAATGTAACAAGACAGAGCATCAATCGGAATAGGCGCGCCGGCAAATCCTTTAGCGGCATCTTAAGACGGGGTGGGGCGTTCGTGCATGACGCTTGATCAGCTTTCACAATATATAACATGGGGTTTATACCTCATCATATTCGCTGTAGTTGTTGTACGAGCTGTACGCGACCCCATGCGGGCAAACTTCGATATAGCATTACTGTTCGGCCTTCCCGGCATGCTCATTCTTATATCGCTGCTTACTCAAGTGGGAATTGTATCTGCGGGCCACGTCACCAGTGCCATAAGCGGCTCTCTACTGCTGGGTATGGGATACATGCTGGTGCGCCTGGTGCACGATTTCACGAACATACCCGCATGGATACTACGTGTATCAGAATTAGTGCTGGCTGCCCTGGTGGTCGGTGCGTTCACCCTGGACAGCAGCACAGGTCTGCTCATACTGGCCGAGGTAATATACTTGCTCGTGTTGCTGCTATTCGTATCGCTGGCTTTCATAGTCGCTTCGCGTAGGGCGGGCGGGGTCACGGGCCGCAGAATGGCCGCCATAGCAGTAGGCAACATCAGTTTATTTGTGCTGTTTTTGATTATAAGCTTGAGTGTTATAATCCCGGATCTGGGCAAGGACTTACAGGCCATAACTGAGCTTATTGGACTTGCATCAGCAGTAGCATACTTTCTGGGGTTCGCGACACCTGCAGTGGTTAAGCGCGCCTGGCAAGAGCCTGAGCTTCGCTTGTTCTTGCAGCGAGCCGCCACCCTGCCAAGGTTACCCGAGACCAAATCCATAATCGCAGAGATCCAGTATGGGGCGGCGGAGTCAGTGGGAGCGCCCAATGCAAGCGTGGGACTATGGGACGAAGCAAGTAACCAGCTTATTTATCAGGATCCTCAAGGGCAAAAGCTGGAGATTCCGGTGGACCCAGAATCGGCCACGGGCAGCGCATTCGTCAGCCAGACTCCTGTCTACATTCGCGAGATCAAGCCCAGCCACCACAGCTATGAGCGGGCAACAAGTGTGAATATAGCCACCATTCTGGCCGCCCCGATTACAGCAGGACAAAAACGATTGGGCATACTGGCAGTTTACGCGGATCGTCCCTCGATCTTCGCCGATGAGGACCTGGAACTGGTCAAGCTACTGGCGAATCAGGCCGCAGTAGTACTTGAAAACCGTATACTAATAGACGAGGGCGTGCGCATGCGGGTGCAGGAGCAATCAACTCGTCTCAAGGAGGATTTCCTTTCGGCAGCAGCGCACGATCTTAGAACGCCGCTTACTATTCTGGTGGGCCAGGTGGAACTAATGGAGCGTAGAGCGCTACGTAGTCCCGATGCGCCCCTGGATATAGTGAGCGTACAAAGACTCAAGAAAGAATCTTACAGGCTCAAAACCCTCGTGCTTGAGCTTCTCGATGCAGAGCGCGTTGAGCAGGGTAAACTGATGTCGGTACGCTCAGAGGTGGACCTTGTAGAAGTAGCTCAGGAAGCATGCGAGCGACACACCGGCGAGCACCACCTATGCTCAGTTCAAGCAGAGGGCGCCGTGATCGGCATGTATGATCCTGTACGCATGCAACAGCTAGTGGAAAACCTCGTACAAAATGCGGTAAAGTATAGCCCGGACGGCGGAACCATAGAGATAAAGCTTTGGAGTGAACATAAAGAGAACGCAAATGGACCGAGAAACGAAGGGGGTCAATCATGGAACCATCTCACGGTAACCGATCACGGCATTGGAATACCCACCGAGGATTTACTTAGTGTGTTTGAGAGGTTCCATAGGGGCACAAATGTGGACGACCGGAAGTTTGTTGGAATGGGACTCGGGCTTTATATATGCAAAACAATTGTCGAGCAACACGGGGGAGTAATATCAGTTGAAAGCAAACGGCGCAACAATACAAGTAACGGCAGAAGTGAGAGCACAGGCAACGGGAGTAGTGATACCGAAAGCACCGGAGTGGAGACTATTTTCCACGTTATACTTCCCGGTATACCCGTTCCCGCATTATCCGGAGAGTCAGTCACTGCAAGCCGACAAGCATAAGCAGGACAACGTAAGCACAGAGCGCGCGCAACCCATACTGGTGGTGGACGATGATCCCAGCGTGCTGGCGATGGTCACTGAAATACTTCAGTTCGAGGGGTACAACATACAAACGGCAACCAACGGGGCCGAAGCGCTGGCTAAAGTTGATCAGGCCCTACCTGCGCTCGTGCTGTTAGATATGCGGATGCCCGTCCTGAGCGGATGGGACTTTGCTCGCAGCCTGAAAGAGCGTGATATTCATTTACCAATCCTGGTGATGACCGCTGCCCACGATGCGTACAAGTGGGCGCAAGAGATCGGGGCCTCCGGCTTTGTAGCCAAGCCGTTCCATCTGCCCGATCTGCTCGATGCGGTGGAAGCCATCCTGACGGGCGAGGGTGGCACTACTCAGAACGACTAGGGCCCCGTATTCAAGCGTTTACTGGCCCAGGTATTTCCGTGCGTATTCCTGGTAGTGGGTAGACGATTCCAGGATGTGTGAGCGCTCTTCACTTGTAAGCGAGCGTTTCACGCGGGCGGGCATACCGAGCGCCAGGCTGCCTGCCTCTATTTCCACCTCTTCAGTGACAAGAGCGCGCGCCCCGATTATCGTGTCAGAGCCGATCCTGCACTGGCTCAACAGCACGGCGCCCATGCCAACCAGCACGCGGTCGCCAACTGTTGCTGCATGAATGATGGCGCTGTGCCCCACCGTCACGTCTTCTCCGATGATAGTGGGGCAGCCGTCTTCGCCGTGGATAACTGTGTTATCCTGGATATTCGAGCGCGCTCCTATCACAATGGGCGATACATCGCCGCGCAGAACGCAACCGAACCACACGCTTGCGCCCTCGTGCAGGGTCACGTCGCCAATAAGGACTGCTGTCGGGGCCACGAAGCAGTCTTCGCCGATTATGGGGCTGTGCCCATTGTAAGGAGCTAGTAGCATAGTCGGATTTCCCTCATTGTCCCAGCCGCTCCAACGCCAATTTTAGATAATAAGGCAGCGCGCTATCTATTTCAGCAATCATGGAGGGTTCGCAGGCCATAATTATCTGCCAGTAGCTGATGGCATGGTACAAAGGCCCCAACTTCAAAGCTAGATCACAAGTGGCACGTAGGACCTCGGCAGAGCCGTAACCCCGTGCCGTCCACTCGCCCAGGTATGCGGAGATGAGTTGCTCACGATAGGCTGCTTCAAGCGGAACATAGCCATTGTCCACGATAGTGAGCAGGTCGAAGAAGGGGTGGCTTATACAGGCGTCCGTCCAGTCGAAGATGACGTAACCATCGTCGTTGAGGGCGATATTGCCACCATGCAGGTCGCCGTGCATGAGAGTTTGCGGGATAGGACCGGACGCCAGTTGCTCGCATGCGCTTTCGACCGCAGGCATGAGCGCGCGCAACCGGGCCTTTTCGTCCTCGGTAAAGTTGTGCAAAGCCGAGTCGTCCGCCAGTAGATCGCGCATCGAGCCAGGCATACCCGCCAACCTGCGGTCCCGACAGCCCATCTCACTCAAAAGGTCATCCCTGTCCACGCACTTGATCTGCATACGCGCAAAGAGGGTAAGAGCCTCTACCATCGCTTCGGGCTGCATCTCCTTGCTCCAGAGTGCCTTGCCACCAAAATCGCGCAGAAGCAATCTACCCTCGTCGACTCGCTCCCAGATCGCCAGTGGCCGTGGCACGACCGCCGGAAATAAGTTGTTCAGGCCGACGGTAATGCGCGGCTCGGTGGCAAAGAGGGTAGGGATCCCTTTTATATACACGTCACCGGAATCTGTGGGAGCCTTCAAAACGGACGAAATGTCCCACTGCTTTATCTGTGTAGGTGGAGCGAGCAACTCTATTCCCTGCGCGGCCAGTTCACTCCTTGCCCAATCCTCCACCGCTGAGTACCAACCCTTGCGTCCCCACGGCGGGCGCAGAGGAGGGACCACGCCACTCCGCTCCTCGGCGAACCACGCGCCAATATAGGGTCGCACCCATTCAACAGAGGCTTCCAACTGCATATCACCTAGTTCGTCCTCTGATGCCCAACGAGCGCCCTCAGGTGGCGTCCAGTCGGGCGAGAGATTCTCGGTGGCATAGATTGCGTCAATTGAGGTGCGCTCACCGTCAGCGCGCTCGATACGAAGGTACACGCAGTACAGCACCGCCATTCGTATACCCAGTTGCTCGCGCATGGCGGTGACCAACGACTCGATCTGAGGCGACCAATTATGGGTTGGGTTGTGTACGGGCAGTGTCCACCCATCCCGCGCGGGCATTAGGAGTATCTTCCTCTCGATAGGGTGGGGGATTATGGTGTAGAAATTGCTAGGCATTTGTGGTGGCCGGTGTCCGTAGTGCGCGGTCGCTGGTCAGCAAGCAGTTATGTTATTCTAACATATCAATAAAAGGAGCATTCATAATATGGCACGCATACAATTCGGATGGGGAATGCCTTCGGGCCTGGCAAATAAGGCCGACAGAAGCAAATATATGGACGTCGTCAACCACGGAATCGCTATGGCAAAGGAGAGATTCGACTCGGCATGGTTCGTGGACCACTTCCAGTTCGAGGAACGTGACGTACTTGAGGGATGGACGGCCCTTACGTACGAGGCGGCTCTCCATCCCGAGCTCCAGTTCGGGAACGCTGTATTGTGCCAGTCATTCCGCAACCCCGCTCACCTGGCCAAAATGGGCGCGACTCTCCAGTTCATGACGGGTGGCCGCTTTATCCTGGGCCTGGGCGCGGGCTGGCACGAGGAAGAGTACAAGTCTTACAATTACCCATTCCCACCGGCGGGCGTGCGTGTGGATCAACTGGACGAGTATGTGCAGATAATCAAGGCCATGTGGACGGAACAGCACGCCACGTTCGAAGGCAAGTATTACGCAATACATGACGTTGTGTGCGAACCGATGCCCGACCCCGTGCCTACGATCATGATTGGCGCCATGAAACCGCGCATGATCGACCTGGCGGTACGCCACGCCGACTGGTGGAATGTGTCGTGGACAAACATCCAGGACTACCGTCACATGGTGGAAATATGCGAGAAAGCATGCGAGAAAGAGAAGCGCGACCCGGGCACACTCCGCCGCACATGGTTTGGCGGCTGCGCGTGCGCGCCCACCGAGGCGGCCCTGACTAAGCTACTGGGTGGCAAACCGTTCTCACCCGACGGTTTCTCAGGTACGCCCGCGCAAGTGATAGACCAAATGCAAGCCTTCATCGACATGGGCGTGGACTACTTTCTGCTGGGCACAGCGGGCCTCCCCGACTTCACCACCCTTGAGATGCTACTGAACGAGGTGATCCCTGCGCTGGATAAAGAGTAGTCACACGGAGCTTGCAAGCATGAACGAAGAAACGCAGCTTAGCCTGACCCACCTGATGCGTCCCGCGCTGGAAAAGCCGGGCGAAAACGAGGCCGCGCCCCTGCTGTTGCTCCTGCACGGGCGCGGCGCGGACGAGACCGACCTGATGGGGCTGGAACCGGCACTCGACCCGCGCTTTGTGGTGGTAAGCCCACGCGCTCCCTACCGTTTCATGGGCGGTTGGGCATGGTACGATAGGGCAGAGGCGGGCAGGCCCGACCCTGAAACGTTCCAACCCGGCCTGGACACCTTGCGCACATTTATCGAGAGCCTGCCTGCCGCGTACGGCGTCGACCCCGGGCGCACATATATCTTCGGCTTCAGCCAGGGCGCGATCGTAGGCTCGGCATTGACGATGAGCGCGCCTGACCTGGTAGGGGGTCTGGTGATGCATAGCGGGTACCTGCCCATCGCTCTGAAGGGGAACACCGGAATATCGGCTGCGCTCGATCCCGGCGCGCTGGCCGGCAAGCCGATCTTCATAGCGCACGGCGAGTACGACGAAGTGATACCCGTGGCATGGGGGCGCGCCACCTATGATTACCTCGCAGGAGCGCACGCCAACGTACTCTACCGCGAATATCCCATCGGCCATGCGATCAGCGAGGAAAGCCTGTATGACACCGCCGACTGGCTAACGGGGCAAATCAGCGGAGGATAAGGCGTATCATGGTCAAAAAGAATATAAAAAAGAATATACTTTTTGGTAGAACATTGACAAATAATTATTATTATGATATGATATTCAAGTAAGATTAGGAAACGCTCTCGCGCACGAAGCATATGGCCCTGATGCCGCAAACTGAAGGAGAGCGAAATGGACGTGCTAAAGGAGACCAAAACGATGCAAGCAATGACAACCAACACCAGCAAATATGTAGAGCAGGTCGCACGTGACCTGGACAAGTTGATCGCCAGCCTTCGACAGAATATCGGTAATGTAGAAGAGCCGAAGGCGCAGGCACTCTTTGAGACCTCAGCCGAAGTACTGCTCGGCCTCAAGAAAGCCTACAGCGATTACGGCGCAGGCAACGAAGACGCTTGGCGCTAAGCTACGCTGCTAAAGAGCTAGACTAGGAGGGGTGCTGGATTAATCCAGCACCCCTTCTTTTATGTAGTTTTCGTAACTCAAAACGAGTTAAATACAAAGTCGGCTACAAATGCAGCCAGTCTTTCGTCTAAGGCCCTTCCGAACGGTCGTTAGGCTTTTGTGCTGATCTCGCTGACGGCGGCTCAGGCACGACTGTACAGTCTTTGCTCGTATTTGGAATCGCCTCGTTGCTATCCGAGGTCATCTGCTGCTCAGTAGTGCCTCGAAACCTGGGTCGTCGCGCAGAAACTCGAACTCCGGGTCATGGCGCGCCCAGCCAGCCTGAGCTTGGCCGCGATCCAACGCATCCGCCAGCAGGACCAGGGCTGCCGTGCTGTGGCCGCAAACCCCCTCGAAGCATGCCTGCCCGTACTCGTTGTCCTGACTGGCGAGTTCGCGTCCCCGGCGTAGCAGTTCAGTTGCCTCCCCCGTCTGCCCCAGGCGGGCAAGGAGCCGGGCCAGTGCCCCTATCGCCTCGTAGTCTGATGGAGCAAGGGAGACCGACTGGCGCAGATCGGCCAGGGCAGCATCCATCCGACCACGCCGCTGCTCGATATAGCCGCGCAGACGGTATGTGCCGGCGTCCGATGGGTCTAGTGACTCCGCCTGGGAGCAAGAGGCTGAGGCACTGTCGTAATCGCGCAAGTGCAAATAGACTTGGGCCAGGCGAACATGCGGACTGGACTGCGTCGGCTCCAGTTCTGCGGCAAGCTTAGCGCTCGATAAGGCCTCTTCGTAACGTTCCATGCGCAAATAGACCGTACTGCACAAATCGGGGAATACGCCCGCCGCTGGGTGCCTGGCCTGCCCGCGGGCGAGAGCCGCGAGCGCGTCTTCATAGTGCCCCAGCCGCGCAAACAGCAAGATAGCCAGCCCAACGTACGGCGCCTCTTCCTGAGGATCGCAGGCAATGGCTTGCTCGTAGGCGGTAATCGACGCCTCAGGGGAGCCAATGTGATAGTAAACGCGGCCTATTCCATTGTATGCGGGCGCATAGCCAGGCGCCACGGTGACAGCCTGCTGAAACAACGCTAACGCCTCCAGGTAATGCCCACCTTCGAAGTGGGCCATTCCTTGCTCGACAAGCGAGGCCGCATCGTCGCGGGCGGCGCTAACCTGTTCGTTCGCAGTGTCGTTTCTGTCCATAAACCCTTCTTCTGACCGCGTACACCCAAACGCGCAATCGCCGCGCAGCTAGCACACCGTTGCAATAAGGGTTAAATATAAAAACCGGCGGCAATGCCGCCGATTCGTTTAGTCTAACGTCCTCCCCGGCTCATCGTTAGGCGTTGTGCTAACTAGTAGCGACTACGTCCGCCGCCGCCGCTGTTTCTGCCGGCGCCTGCGCCAACTGTGTTGTAGCAGTCAGAGCAATATACGGGCTTGTCGCCGCGA
The DNA here is from genome assembly GCA_035474135.1 of Chloroflexia bacterium. Lineage (GTDB taxonomy): Bacteria > Chloroflexota > Chloroflexia > QHBQ01 > JADMIH01 > JADMIH01. Next base: position 8,837 of record DATINP010000135.1, read on the forward strand.
GGCACGAACGGAACCTGTGTTTCCTTGCCGCAATTAGCGCAAGTAACTGTGGTCATGGTGCGTTCGCGGGAATACCCACTGCCGCCGCCATAACCGCTACCGCTACCATAGCTGCTGCCACTGCCGCTGCTATAGCCATAGCTGTCGCCATAGCCGCTGTTGCGGTTAGCCTTTTTGCTGGCCCTGCAGGAAGGACAACGCGTAGGTTCGCTGAAGCCTTTCTGTGCGTAGAAAGCCTGTTCGCCTTCGGTAAAATCGAAGGTGTTGCCGCAATCGCGACAAGTCAATGTTTTATCTGCCATATTTTCTCTTTTTTCCCCTTTTGCGTGTAAAAGCCAAGTGTTTACTTCGGTGTGCTGGCACAGAAGTTCAGTGTGAATGGTGTCCACGCGTACCGGGGAGGAAAGCGTGAGAAAACCTACGTACCTAATGCCCTGCCAGTTCCAACCAACGTCAATTGTAACATATTCACGCACGGATAGCAATAGCTAACCCTGTAAGTTTAGAAGTCTATAACTGCTACGCTTATTCCTACATTTCATGCCAAAATCCCACCTGGACTCTAATATGCACGGCAGCTTTATTTCCATCACAGCGTGTGATAAACTGTACTCACTCAGCAACGGCAAGCAAATGGCCTTAGTCTGACGACGGGGGTCACGTAACCGATCCTAAGGATCAGTTTCGTTACATTGACAAATTGTAAGGAGAACGCGATATGGACAGCAATACGGGCACGGCCCCGGAAGCCGGGGGCTTGAGCCAGGCGCAGGAAAGCAAACTACGCAGTCTCGGCCTAACAAGCGACATTATCGACGATATACGCAAGGCAAATCTCCCCTCAAATGTGCTGGATAAACTTGACACCATCTCCTCACCCCAGCAGTTCGCCACTGATATAGCCATGCTGTGGCTGCCGTCTGACGTAACCGATAAGATACGCAACTTAGGGGCGGGTGGCACCCCCACGACCTATGTAGCACCAACCCCACCGCAGGGCAACCCCATGCCGGCGCCAACCACTCCCATCTCGGACTACACGCCCCCACAGCAGGCACAAGCGCAGCCCGAGGTTCCCCAACAACCGCAACAGCCTTACGCGCAGGTACCGTCGCAGGGCGGCTATCCCCAACAGCAACAGGGCGGCTACGCCCCACCGCCGCAGGGCTATCCTCAACAGCAGGGTTATCCCCCCCAGCAGGGCTATCCACAGCAACCATACCAGCAGTACCCGGTCGCCCCACCCGTGAAGAAGTCGGGCGTGCCGGCATGGGTGTGGATCGTCGGAGGTATAGTGCTGTTCTTCGTCCTATGCTTCGTTGCTCTGTACGCACTCGTATTCAGCGTAGGTAAGGGTATCACCAGCGTGGTAAATGTGGTGGGCGCGGCTGCATATGCTGAAACATTCAGCACGGATATGGCATCGGGCAACTACCAGGGAGCACACGATACCCTGGGCAGTAACCTCGCTAACCGCTACAGCGTTAACACCCTCCAGAGCAAGTGGGAAGCGCTTGTAGGGGCGAATACATTTGACAGCGGTACAATGGGATCGCCAAGAACATCAGGCGACAACGTTATTATCCCGTGGACTATAAACGGGGCCAATGGCAAGACGTATAACGTTGATCTTTATGTCTCCAACGTGAGCAGCAGTGCGGACTCGCTCAAGATAGTGGACGCGAAGCCCGATTTGATTCCATCGCCTTAGGCCCAGGTGCATTTACGGGCAGGAAATAGTTGAGAATGAGACATCGGATCGGACAGATCCAGCCGCGATACCTGGGTGCACTCCTGGGTATCGTGCTGGCTACTGTGCTCTATGTCGTTGGTGCTGCGCTCAAAGCGGGCGGTTCGGATGGCATCGGGGCGTACTGGTTGATCCTGTTCGTGCTGCCTGGGGTTGTGGGGGCGGCTGTCGCCCGCAAACGGGGCATGGCGCAGGAAGCGGAACCTGAGGGAGCGCTCGCGGGATTGATTACGGCACACTTCGTCGCCGCGCTGATCCTCGTGGCGCTCGTAGAGGGCGTGCTTGGCATAGACTGGACACAATATGCCACGCAAGCAGGACAACAGGTAGCAGGCGAAGTAAAGGCCGCGATAGTGCCTGCGACGGCGATTGCGGGCATAACAAGTCTGGCTTTGATATATGGAGGCTGTGTCGCGGCAAGCTGGCTGGGCGCGGCTGTGTACTCAGCATATGTGGGCATGGTGAGCCACGAAACCCCAAGCCCACAGGCGAACGTATAGACATGTAACAGAGGACCGCTGATGACGGGTGGCTGGCGGCAGCTATTGTACGCAACGATATGAATGCCAGGCCTTAGAGGTATTGTATGGACGCAATTTACAGTCTACTAGCAGGCTTTGGCCTGGCCGCACCAGCAGGGTTAAACGCCTGGCTACCGTTGCTTATAACGGGCTTCGTGGGCAAGGTGGGTGGCATCAAGCTGCAAGCGCCCTTCGACATTCTCACGAATACATGGGTGTTGCTGATATTACTGCTTCTGCTCACTGTCGAGATATTCGTAGATAAGATTCCGGCAGTAGATACGATAAACGATATTGTTCACACGTTTATAAGGCCCGTGGCAGGCGGGATCCTGTTCGCGGCTCAGGTGGGCGCGATTGGCGGGCTTGACCCCACAGTAGGCTTTGTGCTGGGCCTGCTGTCGGCGGGTGCGGTACATGCAGTCAAGGCCACAGGGCGACCCCTCGTAACTACCTTCACCGGTGGGTTGGGCAACATGGTAGTAAGCCTGGTAGAGGACTTTATATCGGGCGTAACCGCAGCACTCGCCCTGTTCGTGCCCATTTTGGCCGCCCTTATCATGGCGGTCATCCTGGGGTTGGCGATCTGGGCGATCCTGCGCTGGCGCGCTCGCCGGCGGAGACGACAGACAGAGGATACGTAAGGCGTCATACGTCATGCGTCATAGGTGCTCTACTATACTTAATGACGTTGGCGGAGCAGAATGGGACAGCTTTTGCGTAGTTATTTCGGGTACATTTTTCGGCGAACCGTTTGACGTAAGCACCTCACGATAGCGGCAGTCGAACCGTGAACTTCGTGCCGTTGCCAGGCTCGCTGACGACGGAAATATCGCCGCCGTGCTGTGTAATTATGTATCTCGCGCTGGCGAGGCCAATACCCGCGCCGCTGACACTACGCGCCACATCCCGAGCACGCCTGTACCACTCGAAGATATGCGGAAGCTCGGAAGGCTCGATGCCGATGCCCTCATCTTCAATGGTGAGCACAGCCCAATTCGCAGGTGAGCCGGCTAAGGCCCCCTCCTCGGAACTCGATTTGTGTTCGCGCTCTATTCTGATCGTGATTGTGCCACCGCTCGGGCTGTACTTTATTGCATTGGATAAAAGGTTCGAAAGCGTCTGTTCCAGGCGGCCGGCATCCCATCGTCCCGTAAGTGTTTCTTCGTCCGTGCTAACCACAATGTGATGCAGGGTGGTGTTGCGCCCTGATTCCTTGGCGACATTACGCGCCAACCCTACCAGGTCGACCAATCTGCGCTGAAGCGACAAAGTCTGCCCGGCCTGTAGCCTCCCGAAGTCCAGCAAATCGTTCAGCATCTGGTTCATCTTATTAGATGACTCGTCCACGCGGTCGATCACGCTCTCCAGGCGAGGTGCGACATCGGGCGCGAGCGTATTTAGTCGACGCCTGAGCAGTTGCGAGTACCCCTTGATCGCGGTCAAAGGGTTTTTCAGGTCGTGAGAAACGATGGCCAGCAGTTCATCCCGGGTGTGTACCGCTGCTTCGGCGTCGCGTCGTGCTGCTTGCTCTGCGGCCAGCAGGCGGACTCGTTCAAGCTCTCCCTCTTTTTGCTCAGTTACGTCCAGGACGTAGGAGATAGCAAGGTCTGACGACCCTTCCAATCGGGCCGCCCCCGCCAACACGAACGCGAGTGAACCGTCCTTGCGCCTGTAAGCCTTTTCGTACATGTCGCAAATCCCGGTTTCCTGTAGCTGCTCTATTATCTGCTCGTCCAGATGAAAGTATTCTGAAGGCGTCAGATCCTTCCAGTCAATCAGGCCCGCATCGAAATCCTCGCGAGTATAGCCGATCATCTTCAGGAAAGCATCGTTTGTGTACAGTACATCGCCCCCGAACCTGCTCACGCGAACCCCGATGATATTCGCATCGACCAGGCGGCGTAATTGAGATTGCGAGACTCTCAGCGCCTCTTCTACCCGTTTCCGTTCGGTTGACTCTACGCTAAGGGCGCGCACTTTGTCTTCAACTTCCAAAGTCCGCTCAGCAACTCGCTTTTCCAGTTGGGTATTGAGGCTTCTGATCTCGCTCTCGGCGTTCTTTTGGTCGTCTATGTCATAGCAGGAGCCTATGAAGCCCGCGAAACTTCCGTCTACATCATAGAATGGGGTGCCGTGGTTGTGCATCCACCTGTATACCCCGTCGTGCCTCCGCAGCCTGTAATCAGTCGTGAAAGGCGATCGCGCCTCGAGCGCGGCACGGTAGGCTTCCAAATGGCGATCAAGGTCGTCGGGATGCAGTTCCTGAGTCCAGCCATCGCCTAATTCCTGCTCAAGGGGGCGGCCCGTGAAATGGAGCCATGTGCGATTGAAGTGATCACACAGGCCGTCGACACCTGCACGCCACACGAGTGCCGGAAAGTCCTCCAGCAGGGTCAGGTACAAATCTCGTGAGCGCACTATCTCACGCTCAAGCCGCTTGCGCTCCGTTATATCGCGCAGCACGACATGTATCCTGCCGTCGCTAAGCATCTTTGCGCTTAACTCGACCGGCAGACGGGTGCCGTCCTTGCGCACCAACAGGCGGTCGCCAATGGTGGATTGACCGCTACGCAGTAGGTCGGTCCGTAACGGCTGGCGGGCGAGATCTTCGGGCGCGATCACGTCAACCACGTTGCGCGGCAAGGCTTCTGCGCGCGTGTAGCCGAGCAGTTCGAGGGCGCGATCGTTTATCTCGTGTATCTGGCCCTGTTGATCATATATAGCAATTCCGTCCGGCGACTGCTCCACTAATATGCGATATTTGTCTTCATTTCCGTTCATTACTGGTTCCTGTGAAATAGAGGTTGTGGAGTAACAAGTGGGTAGGTGAGAACGAATGACGGTGGACGACGAGTGACGCCTGACGTATGGCCCCAAACCACTAATAACGCGCGGGTCAGACCTTCTGGAAGATGAGTATGTACTGGTGCAATTGGTTAGCAACAAACCTGTAAGGGTAGCCGAAAGGATAGAGGCGCGGAGTTTGGTCGTACCAGATCTTGCAGCCACGGTAGGCAAGCCCCGCAAGACCGGACAGGCCCACTACGAGGTCGGCGTGGAGCATGTTGTGGTGCTGGGGGGTAGGTTGCAGGTCTTTGGCAAATACCACCATATAACCCGATGGCTTGAGCAGATCCAGCGACAATGAAAGTATACCGCATAACTCGGTTAAGAACAGGTCATAGGGGAGATTGCCCAAGTCGTGCGGGTTGGACGTAAAGGGCGTGGCGGCTGACGAGCCTGTGCGCTTCTTCTTCTCGCCGTTCTGCGGCCTGCGCATCATATCGCCGTAGGGCGGGTCGGTCAGCACAAGGTCGAACTGCCTGCTCTTCACATCAATGTTTTGCAGGACGTGGCGAGCATCTCCTACGAGCGCCAACTGAGGTTGCAGGCCCTCCTGAACCGACACTTGCCTGTAGGTATCAATATATTCGGGTGCCAGGTCGATGCCGACAGCCTTGCGCCCCACTAGGGAGCACCCCAGCAGCGTGCCGCCCACTCCCATGAAGGGATCGAGCACCCACTCGTCCTCACGCGTGAAGAAACTTACGATCCGCCCCATAAGCTGAGGCGGCTTGGGCGAGGGGTGGACGCGCCGCAATTTGTGCCCATAGGACTGCGGCCCGGTGGTAGGATAGGCCGTTGCCTCTACTGACGAGAGGAAATGCACCCATTCGCTCCCCGTCAAATCGTTCAGGTGGTTGCGGGGGTCGCGGCGGCTACGTGTGGTGGGCTTTGCTTTCATATCTTGGTATAGACGACGGAGATTGTGGCCCCTCGTCAGTCGTCCGTGCTCACCCAGTACAGCATCTCCTGTACATTGCGGTTGGGTTGGTAGCGGCGGTTGTCGCCATCGGCGTCCGAGCGGTAGCGTGGATAGGCACAATTATAGACCTCGACGTTGCCTTTTTGAGACAATATCTCAATGATGCGCTCGTGAGGGACGATGCCCTCGCTGTTATAGCTCAGCAGTATCCAGTTTGCACGCGCCGAACAGATAAGGCTCGAAAGCTGCGCCTCGGCCTCGTCGCTTTTGCAGTAAGCAGAGCGCTTGCCATCGTCGGGACGCAGGCCCGCCACGCCCTTTACCTCCGGTTCGTCGCCCAACGCCAGCGTTTCCAACAGGTGATAATTGGTGCAGTACTGCCGCGCGTTATAGGGCGGGTCGATATACAGCAGGTCGAACTGCTCTCGCGACACCAGAGCGTTCGCGTCGCCCATATTGACGCTGTGCTCGTGCGCGCTGTACACGAGAGTGGGCACATTCAGCACGAGGGGTCTGTGGGCGCGAGGGTCCCAGCCCTTAAGATAGGCGGCATAGGTCCCGGCCACATTCGCCACCTTCGACACAGCCTCGATCAGGCAGGCGACCAGGAGATAGCGCTCGCTCTCGGTGAGCCAGCCCATCTCCCACCACTCTTTGATGGCGCTTCTTATGGCATCAATACGCAGGGCGTTGGCGGCGGTGAAGTAACGCCTGCCGTCGGGGCCGTCGGGCGAGTAGTGCCAGTAGCAAAAGCCCTCGATGCCGCGCAGGTTATTAAGGTGAGATATAACGCGCTGGAGGGGCATGGGCAGGCTGATGCTGGAATCAAGAGCGCCCGCCTCTATCAGGCGCGTAAAGGTGGGCGCAGAGTTCAGCGCTATATAGGCGTGCTGGAACGCAAATGAGTAGGCCATCAGGTCGCCCGTCACCACGCGCCAGTCCTGCCGCTTCAGATGGCGCGCCACGGAGGTTGTGCCTGTGAAGGGGTCGCAGAGGGTTAGAGGTCGCTCAACGGTGCTGACGGCGTTGTGCGCTCGCAATGCTTCGTCTATGAAGTTGAGCAAGTTTTCTTTACTGCCCAGATAGCGCATAGACCACACCCTTCGGCTTCTCGCCCAAGCCACTCTTACGTAAACGCCGATTTTGCTAGTCGTATTATGACGCAAGTGGGATGTGCGCGCAAGAGCAGAGACGGTTCTTGGCAGCGCCAGGCTTATTTGCTATAAGTGAGCATGGACGTAGCCTTCGACTCGGGGGAGCAAAGCTGGGCTTTTGGCTGGCAAGGGCTGATGCTGCATATGCGCCTGCTGGACGGCACGTTGCTGGCCGACTACTTCGGCCCGGCCTCGCACGCCGAGTATGCGGCTCCCTCTCTACCCGGCCCTGAGGTCTTCGACGCGCTGACCGTCACGCGTGCTGATGCGGCTGTGCAGCTTCAGCCCAACGACAGGCGCGTGATATGGTCGCTGCAAGGCTTGGAGCAGACCGCCCCCACGACCGCCGTTATAACCCTGCAGGCAACTGACGTGCCCTTACAAGCGATGTTGAGCTTCGCCATGGACGAGGAGACGGGGATACTGCTCCGCAGGACGGTGTTGAGGCACACGGGCGGTGACGGCGACCTTGAAATCAGCCACGCAGGCAGTATGACGGTGGTGCTACCCCCCGATATTCAAGAGATAGTGCATACGGCCGGGCGGTGGGGTGCCGAAACGCAGGTGCAGCGGTTCGCCTTGCCTCAAACAGCGTTACTGCTCGAAAGCAGGTCGGGCAAGACGGGATTCGAGTTCCTGCCTTATGTCGCGCTACTCGCCCCCCGGCACACCTATTTCAGCCAGCTATTCTGGTCGGGCAACTGGCAATATTACGTGCGCCGTAACCCCCAGGGTAGGGTCGTGCTGGCAGGCGGCCTCAACTCGTGGGGGCTGCGGCACACCCTCGGTTCAGGCGACACGCTCGCGCTGCCCGATATGCTTCTCGGCTGCGTGGCGGGCGACCTCAACGCGGCCACCCGAACGATGCACCGCTATCTGCGCCGCCGCCGACCCGACCCGGAGCGCGTCATCCCAGTGCAGTTCAATAGCTGGTTCCCTTACCAGGGCGAGCCGCCTGTCGATATCATGAAAGCTTACGCGGAAAGGGCGAGCGCGCTCGGTTGCGAGGTGTTCGTGCTCGACGCGGGCTGGTACATCACCCACACAGAGAACCCCGATGAGGGGTGGTGGCTGCGCACAGGCGATTGGTTTGTCAACCGCAAGCTCTTCCCCAGCGGCCTGGAGGAGTTAAGCGACTATTGCAAGCAGCAGGGGATGGGTTTCGGCATCTGGATAGAGCCGGAGGCCGTGGGGCCGAGCGCGATCGTTCGCCACGAACACCCCGAATGGCTGCACAATATAGGTGGGCGCGTGCCACCACCCGACCAACGAGCCATACTCAACCTGGGCGTACCCGAGGCTCACGTCTGGATACGCGAGCGCATGATCGCGCTTGTGTGCTCGACAAAGGCCTCCTGGCTGAAGTGGGACTTCAACATAGACCTGGCACAGGGCGGCTGGGCAGAGGGCCTTCCTGCCGAGTTGACGCAGCAAGACCCACTGATCGCGCATTACAGGGGAGTTTACCTGTTAGCTGACGAGTTGCGGGACGCTGTGCCTGACATGATACTGGAGGTGTGCTCCAGCGGGGGCAGTCGCTTCGACGCCGAGATCCTGTCGCATGCACACGCCTACTGGTTGAGTGACCAGACCCATCCGCTGATGAAGCTGGCGATCCATTTCGGCAGCCAGCTTGCCCACCCTCCCGAGCAGTGCAACGACTGGCTGGTGGAGTGGCCTCCACACGAGGGGCAGCACGACCCGCTCAGGGCCAGAGGAGGCGAGTTTGGCGACCTCGCTTTCCGCACGCGAGTGGCGATGCTGGGCAGTTTCGGCATCAGCGCGCCCGTCGAGAAGTGGAGCGACGAGGATGTAGCAACCGTCACGAAGCACGTAGAGTGGTACAAGCAACTTGTGCGCCCTGTCATCCGGCTCGGCAACCAGTACCTGCTGACCCAGCCACCACCGCTTGACGGCAACGGCGACTGGGCGGCGGTGTGGTACGTCCTGCCCGACGCGTCGCGGGGCATCCTTTTCGCGTTCAGGCTGGCCAACGGCGCAAGCACGCGCATCTTTGCCCTGCCCGGCCTCGACCCACTGGACAAGTACACGCTCCGTTCGCCCGAAGGCTGGAGCGCGACATTCACAGGCGCACAACTGGCCGAAGGGGTCAATGTGCAGGCAGAAACGCCATTCCGCTCGGTGCTTTTGTCCGTTGAGGTGGTGCGCACATAGTTCAGGTTCAGAGTTAGCAGTGAAAATGCGGCCCTAATTGCCGGTCTGCTGTTCCGGCTCTATCGCGAACCTGACGGCCCGTTCTGCCAGAAGTTCGAGAGGGTTGATCAGATCCGGAGCCTGGGCGTAATTGCCCAGCAAGAGCGGAATCTCAGTGCAACCCAGAATGATTGCTTCCACATTCCTGGCTCGCAGGTTTTCAACGGCTTCTACCGCTAACGCGGTGTCCTCGGTGCTTGTCTGCCCGGCCATGTAAGCGACGATTGCACTGTCGAGCTTCTCGCTCAGGCCTCCCGTCTCCACAGGCAGGGTTTCGTGTACAACACCGATTTTGTTCAGCGGCTCCATATAGATCTTTGGCACGCCCAGGCCAAGTACCCCCACACGCCGCAATCCCTGCCTTTGTATCTCATTTACGGTCGCATCTATCATACTCAGCACCTTCCGGCCCGAAGTCTCTTCGATCAGGTCGAGGAACAGATGTGGAGCATTAGAAGTAATCACGATAAAGTCTACCATCTGGCCCAGCTTGCCGAGCGCACCGGTCAGATGTGGTTCGGGCCTCCTGGGTGGTATTGGAACGCCTCGCTCGTCTACGATAAAGGGCGGATAGCGGTGGTAATAAACCAGCATGGGTGGGTAACCCGTATTGGCGTGTGGCGGAATAATTCTCTGCGAAACCGCGTGCACCATAACCTCAAATGACATGGTCGCCTGCGGCCCAAGCCCGCCAATTACACCAATAGTCTTCATTTAGTCCTCCTCTTGCGTTATACACCCTCTTGACAATCCCCATTTTATGGCATAGTATACAGATAGAGATTGATATTCAACAGGCGAAATACTCTGAACTTTCCCTCAGAGAAGCCGCGCTTCGGAAACGTGTAGCTGTTGGGCACTGTTGCAAACAGCAGGCATGACTAAGTTGCGCCGGGGGTTCCCGTTACAGAACTCGGGTATTTTGGTCAGGCGAAGACGCCGGGCAGGAGATACTCGATAAGGCTGCGAAGGCGACTGAGCAGCAAAATGGGGTGGCACCACGAGCGTTACGCTTGTCCTCACATGAGAGGACAGGCGATTTTTGTTTTAAAGGGTCAAACTCGGACCCCGAGGAGGCGCTATGCAGAAGATACTTGTTACCGAGCCTCTGCATGAGGCAGGAATACACGCTTTGGAGCAGGACTTCACGGTCGATGTGAGCATTGGCCTATCTGCCGATCAATTAGCGGCGGCTCTTGGTGGCTACGATGCCGTAATCACCCGGTCGGGCACCGCGGTACGCGCCGATCTGCTTGAGGCGGGAGTGCGCGATGGGGGCCGCTTGCGCGTAGTTGGGCGGGCGGGCATAGGTGTCGACAATATCGACATCAAGGCCGCTACTGCAAGACGCGTGGCCGTTGTAAACGCGCCGCTGGGCAACGTACGCGCGGCAGCAGAGCATACGATAGCCTTTATATTCGCGCTCTCCCGCAATATTCCCCAGGCGCACAACCTCTTGCGCGAGGGAGTGTGGGGCAAGAATCACTTCATGGGGTGTGAAATAGCGGGCAAGACGTTGGGGATCGTAGGGCTGGGCAAGGTCGGTACACAGGTAGCCCGGCGCGCTCTCGCGCTTGAGATGAGCGTTATGGCTTACGACCCTTTCATCGTGAGCGATATGCCCGGCGTAGAGATGGTCACCCTCGAAGACCTATTGCGGCAAGCAGATTATGTGTCGCTGCACGTCCCGCTTACCTCACTAACAGCCGGTATGATAGGCGAAAGAGAATTGCGCTTGATGAAGCAGTCGGCGTTCCTGATCAACTGCGCGCGGGGCCTGGTTGTAGACGAAGCCGCCCTCTATAGCGCGTGCAAAACGGGTGGTATTAAAGGGGCGGCACTGGACGTATTTGCCACCGAGCCGCTGAAGAAAAGCCCATTGCTGGAACTGGACAACATAATAATGACCCCACACCTGGGCGGCACGACGCAGGAAGCGATGAAAGCATCGGCGCTGGAAGTGGCAGGACAGGTGCGTGCAGTCCTGATTGGAGAATATCCTACACATATACTCAACCCTGAAGTTTTACTGCCCCCAGCGCCGGTAATGCCTTGCACGCTCAATGCCTGGGAGGGCTTCAGGCGGGTTGTATTTGACTGCGACTCAACGCTAACTCGCATCGAGGGCATAGACGAGCTTGCCGCCATGAACGGGGTGCCGCACGAAGTTGCAAGCATGACACGCCGCGCAATGGACGGCGAAATGCAGTTCGAGGACATATTCGCCCACAGGCTGGATCTGATCAAGCCGACCCGCAAGCAGTTGTCGGGCATCGGCAAGTTTTATGTGTCGACGCTGGTGGAAGATGCAGAGCCTGTGACAGAAGCCCTTGCGTCGCTGGGAATAGAGGTGCATATAGTATCGGGCGGGTACGGGGAAGCGCTTCTGCCTGTGGCTGTGAAACTGGGCGTACCTGCCGAGCGCGTTCATGCCAACGACCTTTTCTTCGACGAGAAGGGCGAGTACCAGGGCTTCGACCATGCAAACCCGCTTTGCAGGTCGGGCGGTAAAGCCGAGGTAATCAAGCGCCTGAAGCGCGAGCCACGCTCCATCCTGATTGGCGACGGGGTATCCGACGCAGAAGTGGGCGCGCACGTTGAATTGTTCGTAGGCTTCGGCGGCGTAGAGCGCCGGGACTCTGTGCGAAGCCTCGCGCCCGTTTACCTTAATGGCGAAAGCCTGGCCCCCCTGCTGGTTATGGCCGTAGGGATGGAGGGCGTAATGAAGCTTTTAGCCGACCATAATTATCGCGCACTGGTGGTAAAAGGCCTGTCCATCCTCATGCATGAAGGCGCAACCGACTACCGCCCCGAATACCTGCCCTTCTTCAACAGAATCCGCAAGTTCTGCCTGGGCTGATGCCCCATGACTTACGAGTCGTAGATCTTAGATCGTAAATCGTCCACCTCGTGACTTACGATCTAAGATCTACGACTCTCCCCGTTCACAGGAGTACCAAATGCAGCTAAGAATCCCAGGCCCAACCCCATTGCCCGACGAGGTGTTGGAGGCCATGCACAGGCCCATGATTTCACATCGTGGAGTCCGGTTTCAGGATATGATGCGCGATGTGACCGAGAAGCTACAGACCTGCTTTCAGACACAGAGCGACGTACTTGTGTTTCCGGGTGCGGGCACCGGAGGCCTGGAGGCCGCCATTGTCAATCTTTTTTCGCCGCGAGATAAGGTGGTAGCCCTTACAGCGGGCGCGTTCGGCGAAAGATTTGCTGAGATTGCCGGGAGATTTGGCCTGGATGTGCTGCGTTTGGAGTCTCCATGGGGTCAACCTGTCGATCTTTCGCGCCTGCAACAAACCCTGGCAGAAAACGAGGGTGTAAAAGGCGTACTCATCACCCACAACGAAACGTCCACAGGCGTGCAGAACGACGTGGAAAAAGCATCGCAGGTTATACGCGAGCATGCAAAGAACGGGGCGTTCAGGCCCTTGCTGGTGGTTGATGCGATCTCGTCGCTAGGCGCTGTGGATATCCCCGTGGACAGGTGGGAGATAGACACAGTAATAACCGCGTCGCAGAAAGCATGGATGGCGGCGCCGGGCCTCACCATGCTTTCGGTGAGCGAGAGAGCCTGGGCAGCTAACAGCAAAGCGCAACTGCCGCGGTTCTACTGGGATTTTGCTGAAGCGAGGCGCTATCTGCGCAAATGGGAAACACCCTATACGCCTGCCGTGTCACTTTTGTACGGGCTGCAAGCGTCATTGCGCCTGATCACGGAGGAAGGCTTGCCAAACGTGTTTGCTCGCCATGAGCGTCTAAGAGACCTTGTGCGCAGCGGGGCACGCAAGTTGGGTCTGCGACCCTTTGCAGCGGATGATGTGGCCTCACGAACCGTCACAGCCCTACTCCCGCCCGATAATATGTCGGGCAAAGAGATAGTAAGCGCCATGCGAGAACATGGGATCGTGATTGCCGGCGGGCAGGGAGCTTATGAGAACAAAATAGTGCGCATTGGCCACATGGGTTTCGCGCACGAAAACGACATGCGAGAGGTGTTGGCGGCCCTAGGCAGCGTGGTAAACACAATAGCGGCCTAGCACACCAAAACCTAAGCCGAGAGCGGGACGCATGGTTATCTCGTCCTACCCTCGACTTAGCTTTTCAACTGCCGGAACTAGCTTTTAGAGGCAGCAGTCTTCTTCTTGCCTGTGCTTGCGCTGCTCTTTTTCGCGGTGCCGGCCTTGGCCGATGCCACGCTCTTCTTAGGTGCGCGCTTCTTGGCGCCGCTTGCAGACTTGCGGGCTTTCGGTTTCTCCTCATGTCCGACAACAGGCAGGCGTGAAGCCAGGTCGCCCGCGCCGTCTGCGACATTACCGGCAGCTTCCTTTACGGCGCGCCTGACCTTGCCAAGAGTGTTTTCCGCGTCCTTGGTTAGGCTGTTTAGCTTTGTCAGCGTATCCTGAAGAAGCGTAATCTCGCCTTTATTCGACGCGGATTTGCGGGTTTTGGACTTCGCTTTCGGTTTTGATCTCTGTGCCAATTTGGTATCCTCCTCTGTGAGTTGAGCTTATGACATTAGTTGTACTTATCAGGTGGTATGACATTGCCACATTGGAAAGAGCCACTTACACCGGGAACATAGCTCCTTCAACCTCCAGCAGCCTGCGCTTCATGCTGAGGCCGCCGCCATAGCCCACCAGTTTACCGTCGCTCCCTATTATCCTGTGGCAAGGCACTATTATCGGTACAGGATTCGCACCGTTAGCCGCACCCACTGCGCGCACCGCGGCCGATTTGCCGACGGCCTGCGCAATTTCGCGGTAACTGCGTACCTGTCCATACCCTACATTGCATACTTCGTGCCACACTGC
>DATINP010000136.1:0-4085 GCA_035474135.1 Chloroflexia bacterium
CTCACCACTCCATGCACCTGCCAGCAGATACAGTCCTTCATGGGCCAGCCCTGGCTCGCCAGCTACAGTGTTAGATACTCACAAGTTGCAGAACAGACTAACGAGTCGGGCTATACCCGTGTGACGGTGGATCACTCCTACGACGTGGGGGGCACGCTTTCCAACTGGGCAGGTAGTTGGGTGACCGGCACCCTTACCAGCGGCACCGGGAGCATCAATGACGAAAGATACCTGCGGGACCAGTCCGGACACGAAACAACAACCACATTAATTGGTAGCGGCCCGCCGGTCATCTATGACCAAGGCGGGTTCGGCCCGCTTTCTACGGGCGATCTGGCTATTCAATTAGATACTTGCACGTACTCCATCCGCCAGCAGATCGCCGTAATTGCCACTGAGAATCCCGGCGGTGACACTGTAGCCGAGCCTATAGGTATGGTGGCGATGGACGGTTTGCCGATCGGGCAGAGCACCACTCTATCCGGAAACGCCGCCTTGCCCGTCCGGTGGGCGAGTTGGGATATCCCCTTCTACAAAGCGGGCGGTTTCGACTTGTATCTCGAATTGATACTTGGAGAAGGCAATATGGGCACCGCCAACTTTAGCTGGACCTTTACTCCGCAGGGTACCGCCACGCCACCAGCAGGGTCGCCGAACAATAAGTAATTATTAATTGCGCTAGCTACCACTCCTAATCTCTGACCCGCAAACAGGAACGCTCCTGTATGGGCGCGATCACCCCGCCGCAAGGGCAGTCCGATCAGTGGACTGCCCTCGTAGCAGGTCTAGGAGAAGTGTGCTGCGACGCTGTTTCCTTTCGACTAGCTCGCTTGTTGCGCCACATGGATTGTGAGATTGAATTCTCGACCCGCTCCTTTTGTGGAACAGAGTGTTTCTTGTGTCCATTTCTCTGGGTAAGCCCACAATACGATCGTCCTTTATCTTGCTAACCCCTAACCCCTCGCACCTAACCCCCAACCCCTGGTATGGTATACTGCACTATCGTCCGGATTCGCGGCGGGGCAAGAACGGAGAAGCAATAATGTCAGACGAAACAACGCCCGATCCGCAAGCGCGCGAACTTGATGGAACCGGGGTGCCTCACCCCGATAGATCTATCACCCGGCGGGATTTCTTGCGCCGCTCTGCTCTCACCGTAGGTGGTGCGATAGCGGCCGGAAGTGTACTGACCGGGCATAAGGGCGCGATGGCGGCCCCCGTAGATCAAAGCTCACCACCCGCACCCACACGGTCACCTATTGGAGGAAACATGTTGCCGCCCATGGACCTGTCGTCGAACCCCTACAGCACTACGCGCCATTCTATTATTGCCCCGCGTGGAGTAGTCGCCACGAGCCAGCCCCTGGCTGTGAAGGCTGGCCTCAAGATGCTGGAGCTTGGAGGCAACGCTGTGGACGCCGCCATCGCCACCGCCATCGCTCTCACCGTGGTCGAGCCTACCTCTAACGGCCTGGGCGCGGATGCCTTCGCGCTTGTATGGGATGGCGGCAAGCTGTCGGGCCTCAACGGGTCGGGCCGCGCCCCGGCAGGCCTTACCCTCGATCTGGTCCGCAAACATCATTCCTCCATGCCCCAGAAGGGGTGGATGGCTGTCACGGTACCGGGCGCACCTGCTCTCTGGCGTGACCTGCACGCCCGCTTTGGCAAACTGCCGTTCTCCTATCTATTCGAGCCTGCGATTATGTTTGCCACGAGTGGCTACCCGGTATCGCCCATCGTGGCCTATTACTGGGCGCGTTCGGTACCCATTTACACCAACCTGGTGGGCAGCGAATACAAGGGCTGGGCGAAGGTGTTCGCGCCCGGTGGGCACTCGCCTCGCTCTGGCGAAAAGTGGCGCAGCCTGGACCATGCGGCCACCCTGCGCCGCCTCGCCCAGTCCAACTGCGACGACTTCTACAAGGGCGTGACCGCTGCCGCCATTGCCAACTTCGCCTCGGAGACGGGCGGCGTGATGACAGAGGCCGACCTCGCCGCCCATACAAGCACCTGGGTCGACCCCATCTCGACATCATACAAAGGCTATGACGTGTGGGAGATACCGCCCAACGGGCAGGGCATCGTTGCGCTCACAGGCCTGAACATCCTGGAAGGTTTCGACCTGGCCGACTCGCCTCGCGATAGCGCCGCTTCCTTCCATTTGCAGATCGAGTCGCTGAAGCTGGCGTTCGCTGACGGCCTGCGCTATGTGGCTGATCCCGCTTTTGCCGATGTGCCCGTGGCGGGTCTACTGGACAAGCAGTATGCCAGCGAGCGGCGTGCCCTGATTGGCAACAAGGCGTTACAGCCCGCTCCCGGCGATCCCAATTCGGGCGGCACCGTCTATTTGTGCGCAGCCGACAGCGACGGCATGATGGTCAGCTTCATCCAATCCAACTACGCGGGTTTCGGGTCGGGCATAGTAGTCCCAGGAACAGGCATAGCTTTGCAAAACCGGGGCGGCAACTTCAATCTCGATCCCAACCACCCCAACCATCTGGAGCCGGGCAAGCGTCCCTACCACACTATCATCCCTGGCTTCCTGACCAAAGGGGGAGAACCCATCGGCCCCTTCGGCGTAATGGGCGGCTTCATGCAGCCCCAGGGCCATATGCAGATGGTTGCTAACACCATCGACTACGCTATGAACCCCCAGGCCAGCCTCGATGCTCCCCGGTGGCAGTGGATCGAGGGTAAGACGGTGCAGGTCGAGTCGGATGCGCACCCGTCGATCCTCTCAGGTCTGCGCGCAATGGGCCACCAGGTAGAAGCGGTAGAATCGGGCGGCGCGTTCGGGCGTGGTCAGATCATCTGGCGTCTGCCCGAAGGCGGTTATGTAGCAGGCAGCGACAAACGCGCCGACGGCTACGCCGGAAGTTCATGAGTCTTAGATCTTAGATCTCAGATCTCAGATCGCAAGTCGTCGGTTGACGTATGACGTATGACTTAAGATCTACGACTCTCGCCAGGAGGTTAGCTGTGTTCGAGTTTGACGAATCGATCTCAAGCGCAGTGCTTGTAGACGACAAGCACCCTGCGCCTGCGCACGACCGGGAGCCTGTGCAGGGGCCTCTTTCGCCCGAACTTCTCGATAAGATGCAGCGTTACTGGCAGGCGGCTAACTACCTCACCATCGGCCAAATCTACCTGCAGGATAACCCGCTCCTGCGCGAGCCTCTAGCCGTCCGCCAGATCAAGCCGCGCCTGCTGGGGCATTGGGGCACGTCGCCAGGCCTCAGCTTCATCTACGTCCATCTCAACCGGCTCATCAACGAGCGCGATGCCAACGTGATCTACCTGGCCGGGCCGGGGCATGGCGGGCCTGCGCTGATCGC
Organism: Chloroflexia bacterium; assembly: GCA_035474135.1. Lineage (GTDB taxonomy): Bacteria > Chloroflexota > Chloroflexia > QHBQ01 > JADMIH01 > JADMIH01. The sequence continues at coordinate 3,336 of DATINP010000136.1, forward strand.
CAACGTATACCTCGAAGGCACCTATTCCGAGATCTACCCTGAGATCTCTCAGAACACAGAGGGCATACGCCGGCTCTTTCGCCAGTTCTCAACGCCAGGAGGCGTGCCTAGCCACGTCAGTGTGCCGACCCCCGGTTCGATTCACGAGGGCGGAGAGCTTGGCTATGTGCTCATGCACGCCTTTGGCGCGGCCTTCGACAACCCCGACCTCATAGTGGCTGCGGTTGTGGGCGATGGCGAGGCCGAGACAGGCCCCCTTATGGGTTCGTGGCAGGGTATCGATTTCCTCAACCCCACCCGCGATGGCGCTGTTCTGCCTATCCTGCACCTGAACGGCTACAAGATTGCAGGCCCTACAGTGCTTGGCCGCACACCCGATGCCAATCTGCGCTCGATGTTCGAAGGCATGGGCTACGCAGTTCACTTCGTTGAGGGTGACGACCCTGCCACCGTCCATCAGGCCTTCGCTGCTACCCTCGACACCTGCTACAAAGCCATCCGCGAGATCCAGCACAGCGCCCGCACGAAGGGCTTCTCGGGCCGCCCGCGCTGGCCTCTTATTGTCCTGCGCACCCCCAAAGGCTGGACAGGTCCCGAGGTGGCTCACGGCCTGCCCGTCGAGGGTACGTTCCGTGCGCACCAGGTCCCTCTCGATAGCGTGAAAAAAGAGCCGGAACAACTCGCAGCGCTCGATATGTGGCTCAGGAGCTATCAGCCCGACGAACTGTTCGACGCCGACGGCAAGCTAAT
>DATINP010000137.1:0-3754 GCA_035474135.1 Chloroflexia bacterium
CTCCCGCACGATGCGCTCCGGCAGGTACTGGGCGGGCGTGACCTCCCCATCCAGCAGGGCCACGGCTACCATGTAGGGCAGGCTGTGGTCGGCTTCCTCCTTTGTATGCACCAGCCGCTTGTCCCCTTCCTCTCCACCTCCAATGATGTTGTATGCTACGTCAAAGACTTCGATCCTGACGCACTCGACCTCGTGCGGGCTGAAGTTATGGGCTGACCGCAGATCGAGTACGCCTTCCAGCACTGACTGGGAGTGGATCTCGGCATTATATTTCTTGAGGATGGTGCGCCTCACAGCTTCGAGGTCTTCTCCACTCCAATCAAGCTCGAAGTGCCCCGCAACGCTCTCCATGAAGCCCTTATTGCCTTCGAAGACCTCAATAGGACCGGTGATGCCGTGTTTGGCGAGGAAGGTCGCGTGGACGGCATCGAAGGCGGTGTTCGGGTATGCCAACCCCTTCCAGTTGGAAAGTCTGCCGGTGCGTGTCACGCGCAAGGCGTTATATGCGGTGCCGCTGATGGCGATGGCGTTGGCGGTCTTCATCAGATCCAGCCCTAGCGCCTTCGATACCCCGGCGGCCACAGCGTACGCACCCTGCGTGGTGTGGTCGAAGCCTCTGGCCCTCACCGGCGCTTCCTCCGAGAGGCGGCACTGCACCTGGTATGCTACCGCCAGTGCCGTGAGGAACTGCTGGCCGCTCGCTCCCGCGTATTCGCTCGCGGCCAGCACAGCGCCCACATTGTCGCTTGGGTGGCAGGTCTCTCCTTTGGCGAGGAAACTGTCGTTGAAATCGAGATAGCGTACTAGAGCGCTGTTGTACAGGGCCGCTCCCTCGGGCGAGGCCTTATCTCCTCCCGACCCTATCAAAGTTACAAGCGGATTGCCACCGACCTCACGCAGATATGCCCGCAGCAAATGTACGGGCGGGCCATCAAGCGCGCCTATTGCGCAGGCAATCGAGTCGAGCACCCTGACCTTGAGGGCCTGGCGTGCCCCTTCCGAAATATCGCTGTAGGATACCCGCTGTACGAACGCCGCCAGCCGCTCGACCTGTGCCTGTCCTACACCCAGCACTTCAGGCGTCCCAGGGCGAATGAGTTCTTCAATTTGCATTTTCTTGCCTCCGAACAGTAATAGATTTCCCATTTCTTAATTTCACGATTTTGACTCCCAGTGCCCCACACAAACACCGCTGTTGCAGGGTCCGCTCCGGCGACCGTGGGCGTCCTCCCATACCGCCTGCGCGTCCTGGCCCACTCCGCTTGTCATAGCGATGATAATGCGTTGGCCTGAATGTGCAACGCGACTCTGCTCGGTCGGTGCGGCGGCGCCTGCTTCAGGGTCATCGGAGGCGCACCGGCAGCTCCCCGAATCCATTGCTAGGATAGACATGCCTCCTGGGCAGGTCGTTAGCACCAAGTTCGATCATAGTCGTGCGCGCCAGAAGCTCTTCCATAGCGACCCGCATCTCCATGCGGGCCAGGGGAGCGCCCAAGCAATAGTGAATGCCCGCCCCGAACAAAAGGTTGTCAGCGGGGTTGCGGTCGAGACGCACTGTACCGGGATCGTCAAACGTGCGTCCATCACGATTCGCTGAGATCCAGTTGAGCGAAAGGTGCTCTCCGGCACCGATCTTCCGGCCCTCGATCTCCACAGGGCACGTTGTGCTTCGACGATTGGCAACCAGCGGGCCATCTGCGCGCAGAATCTCATCAATGGCGGCGGGCAGGAGTTCAGGTTCGCGGCGCAGTTTCTCCTGCATCTCCGTGTGCCTCGCGAGGTAATACACAAGAATCCCGATAGATGCCGCTACGGTTCCCTGGCCCGCTGTCCAGTTCCGCAAGATGCTGACTATCTCCTCGTCCGTTAGCGTCACTCCACTAACTGTAATTCCCATGATGCTAGCGGTGACGTCCGTGGCGTGCGCGGCGTCCGTCACGTCATCACCCGCATGCCCACCATCTTCTCTCCGCACCCTGAGCGCCTCCATAACGTATCCTGTGAACTCGCGAGCCAGTGCCGCTCCCGCTTCCCTGTTCTGCGAAAACGCCACCTCCTGGTTGCCATGTGTCCAGCCACGCAGGTTCTCCCAGGTCTCCAGCGGCCAGCCGAGAAACAAACAGAGCGTCTGAATAGGGAACGGCTGGGCGAATTCGGAGATAAACTCCACTTCATCACCAGCGTGTGCAAGGAGCGCCTTCAGCAGGTCAACGGCGATGCGCCGGCAACCCGGCTCCAGCGCGTTCATCTGCTCAGCTTGGAAATAGGGGGCCAGAGCACGGCTGTAGTGAGTGTGCTCCGGGGGATCTATACCGTTGGGAACAGCGCGACGCTTGGAGGCGCTGCTGTAGGTCTCAGGGTCAGCCAGCACGTTGACTATGTCCTGGTGTCGGAAGAGCGACCAGTCCAGGAAGTTGCTGTAGGCTACGGGGCAGCGCTCGCGCATCTCATCGTACATATGGCGCTGATCGCCGAGGACGGAAATATCTCTCGGATCCCAGTCGGGGGTTGGATGATTTGTCATATCCACTTCTTTCTTTTTCGCGACCCCTGCGATCGCAGATTGGTCAATAGGGAAAGGGCTTATCGCAGCGCTGGCGCCGCAGGAACCTGTTACCCTCTCGTATCGAGTGCCTTTACTGCCTGCACAGGCTCGCTCGAAAGAGAGCTGGGCGCGTTCAAGCTGGCCTCGTCGTCCACACCCACGCCAAGCCTGTACACCAGTTCGCCGCCCAACCAGCCGGTCACCAGGGCGATCAGCACGGCCACGATTCCGAGCACCAGTGCCGTCGTGCCTGGTATGTAGCCCGGCTCGCCAAGCCGCAGTAGCCAGCTGATAGCGAAGAGCGCTACGACTACCACGTTGCCGCCCCCGTGCAGGAGGCCGACCTGCTTGGCTCTCGTGCCCGCGGGGACGTTGAGCCAGTCGATAAAGCCGAAAACGGCCGCCAGTAGGCCGCCGATCACCCCTGCGGCGATGTTCCAGAAGGCTACAGTGGCCAGGGCGTCGTTACCGGTAAACAGACGCACGATATCGAAGATCACCCCGATTGCCAGCAATCCAAGGGGGAATACTATCAGCATCGGGTGAATAGGGTGTCCAAATAGCTTAACTTTGCTTTCCATGACGTTTAGTCTCCTTTTATTTTTGACCGAGTTTGAATATATTTCCTGTCAGTTTTCCAGGTCCGAGGGCATGGACCAGTTGTTTATACTTTGCTCGACTTCTAGGCAATGCCTGCTGCCACTTGCCCCTTTTCAGTGCTTACTGTCTGTTTCTGCACGATAGCTCCGTACAGACTTTCCAGCGCCTGCGCGAAAGCCGCTATGCCATCCAATTGTAGTTTGTCGGTCACCTCCTTCATGCTGATACCGGCGGCATTCAGCGCCCGCACTGTTGCCCGTGCATCATCCAGTTGTTGGTCAACCGTTTGATTGACCTGTCCATGGTCTCGGAAGGCGTCCAGGGTAGCCTGGGGCATGGTGTTGATAGTGTCAGGGCCTATCAACTGCTCTACGTACATGACGTCACGGTATGCAGGGTTCTTGACGCCCGTGCTGGCCCACAGAGGCCTTTGCACGTTCGCCCCTGATACTCGCAGGTCCAGGAATGACTCACCGTAAAACTTTCGCTTGAAGTGCTGGTACGCCAAGCGGGCATTAGCTATCGCTGCCTTGCCTCTCAGCTCTCGCAGTTGTTGTCTCTTTTCCTCGTTTTGCTCAGCACCAATGAGGGCGTCCAGGCGCTTATCCA
>DATINP010000138.1:0-16372 GCA_035474135.1 Chloroflexia bacterium
CAGTGATGATGGGTCAGTCAGGCGTTGGGGTGTAGGACAGATATCATTCTCACCCACCCCTCAGCCCTAGTTCGGTAGGCTCGGCAGTAATAACTCTCGCTAGATTAAATAGTTATGATCAAGCGGACAGGCTGACGAACACGTTATGTACAGCAACATCTGCAACGGTTACGGCAGCCTCCAGAGCAAGCTGACCCAACCCTCCTCCCGATTTTCGCGACAACAACCAACTAAACAAGAAAGGACATAAAGACAATGACTCAAGTAACACTAAACGTACCCGACATATCATGCGCCCACTGCGAAAAGACCATCTTGGAGGCGCTGCGCGGCAAGGATGGCGTGCAGGCCGTGGTCGTCAGCATACCGACCAAGCACGTGCTGCTTAAGTATGACGAGAGCCGGATCAGCCTCGGTCAGGTGGAAGAGATCCTCGACGAAGAGGGCTACCCGGTGGCCAGCACGCAAAGCTGACCCTTGCTCGACGCTCCTTGCACAGGGGTGCTCACTAATCAAAACCCAGCCAGGCTGGAAAGTGCCGTAGGCTACTCATGGAATAGATGAGTAGCCTACTTGCTTATATGTGACGGGACTGATTTCCCATTCCGCCATGTCGCTAAATAGAATATGCTCGACGTGGAGGATAGTTCATGAACCCGAAAGCACTTCTCGGTCGAGCATCTCAGCCTGCCCGCAATATACGGTACAGGCACTTCGTCATATGGCTGGCGGTGTTAAGTAGTATCCTGCTGGCCACGGCCTGGCTGGCCTCCTGCAATGATGCGCCCGCAAGCGCATCAGAGGGTTTACTTAGTTCGCCTTTCAGTTCCATAACCGACCAATTCGTGCCTGTCAACATCAAGCCGCACGGATTGCCCGGCGTCATAGACGACCTGGATCTCAACGTCTGGGGCAGAGATAGCTGGCGTAAGGGTGGCGACCCGTACTCGCCGGAATACATATCCGGTGCCACGCCCAACCCCGAACACGAGACCCAGCCTTACGGTTACCTCTTCCGCGTGGACATTCCTCCTGACTTCCCGGACAGCCATGCCCTTGTACAGATCTTCGATCCGGATAACTACAATCGGCCTGATGCTCCTCCTACTCCCTACACTCCTATCCCTACGGCCACCTTTTGTCCGGGTCCATGTGGCAGGCCAACATCTACACCCTACGCGACACCCACCTTGTACGCCTATGCCGGAGAGTTCACGTATTGTTTTGGTGGCTCGACATGTACTACCAATGGACAACGCTTTGACGCCGGCATGAAACTGGGCGCGTTCCCTAGCACCGCTACGCCCATACCCACAGCGTTCAACGGCACTCGACGTTCAGCTTTCTGGAGGGTGGACAAAATGCGTCTGCCCCACGACGCGGGTGGTATCAATCCGAGTTCCGGCCAGTGGAGCGACACATGGGTTGATACTACCACCTATACTCTGTGGCACTTCGACCCCAATATCACGAATCCGCTGGACGATCCGGCCCTCTTGTCGGACCAACCAGGCGGTGCGTACCTTACACAGTACACCGTCGGCAACGATTCCCGCCCCGACCTGGCATGGTACCAGCCTGCCGGCTACGATATCAAACTGTCGGATGCTGCCGATCCGAACTGCAACTACCCCAACCATGACTGCTACGCTCGACAGGCTAACGGCCACTTCTACTTTTACGTCTATGTGGATGCGGCTGCCGGGTCAAGCGGAAACGCCTTCGACCTCAGAGCAGGCCCACGAAACACTAATTACGCCGAGGGCTATGATTGTAGTAACCTCAATGGCCTGCGCACGACCATTTGCGATGCCAACACGCAATACTTCATGCAATCGAACGGCCCCAACCCACCTCCTGACTGGGATAGCGGCGGAAACGCACCCGCCGTGATCTCGGCTGTGCGCGCGATGGACCGCAACCTTAATACAGGCGTCCACATTCCCATGCTGCTAGCTCAGGTGGCGAGCGATCTGGCAGGCAGCGACCTGAGCATGAGGCATTTCGACCAGGACTGCACAGGCAGTTGTGGCCCGAGCCACACGATGCAATATCAGATGCAGCTTTGCGTACTGGGTGGTGGCGGCACCTACACGCCCTGTGCCGACCTGAACAACGATAATTGCTTCGGGAATGCGGGTACGGGTTACGTCGGGCCAGATGATGATTGGTATTGTGTGGGCTGCCCTGACCCGGAAATCGTGTCGATCCCGCAGCCCGGCACATCAGCTTATACGCAGTTCTTCGGCCCGAATGGCGAATGCTCCACTTCGTGGTTGCGCCTCAAGTCTGACCCCTCCTATCTTCAGGACAATACCACCTGGGAGATAGTCGTGATGAGCACGCCTACCACCACGCCAACCGAGACGCCAACCGAGACGCCCACATCTGTGCCAACTGCTACGCAAACGCCCACCACCGTGCCGTCGAATACGGCGACAAACACTCCTACCGCCGTGCTAACCGACACCCCAACTTATACCCCCACCAACACGCCCACAGGCACGTTCATTCCCCCGCCTACTGACACCCCAACACACACCCCGACGGATACACCGACCAACACGCTTACCGCTACATCTACTAACACACCTACTAACACGCCGACCCATACAGCGACCAACACGCCCACAGGCACGTTCATTCCCCCACCGACAGATACGCCTACGTCTACATCACTGCCACCTACGGAGACAGAGCCTCCCGCAACTGCCACCAACACGGGAGTGCCAACCCAGCCTGATACGGCCACATCTACTTCCACGGGCACCGCTACTACTGTGGCGACAGAATCAAGTACCACAGAGCCAACCGCCCCAGTCGAAACCTCTACCCCGAGTGCCACCGCGACGGCGTGCAATGTTACTTTCAGTGATGTGCTACCGGGCGACACTTTCTACCCGTACATACACTGTCTGGCGTGCATGGGTATTATCAACGGCTATACTGACGGCACCTTCCGGCCCGGCAACAACGTAACGAGGGGCCAACTCGCCAAGATCGTGTCCAACTCTGCGGGCTTCGACGATACGCAGTCTGCCCAGCTTTTCGAGGATGTGCTCCCGGGCAGCGCGTTCTACGATTACATCGGCAGGCTCGCCTCGCGTGGCTACATGAGTGGATACCCGTGTGGAGGCACAGGCGAGCCATGCGGTACAGGCAATCTGCCCTACTTCAGACCAGGTAGCAACGCCACACGCGGCCAGATCTCGAAGATTGTAGCAAACGCCGCGGGATTCGTGGACACTCAGCCCGACGTGCTATTCGAGGATGTGCCGCTGAGCCACCCGTTCCACGACTACATCGGCAGGCTGGCATCTCGCGGCATCATGAGCGGTTACCCATGTGGCGGGCAGGATGAGCCGTGCGGTACGGACAACCTGCCGTACTTCAGGCCAGGTAACAATGCTACAAGAGGACAGACTTCGAAGATTGTGGCAGGGACGTTCTTCCCCGACTGCCAACCGGCACGGTAACCCGTTCCAGCAAGTAACAGTAATAGCGACCCTATCAACTTCCAGTTAGCCAGGCTACAGCCGATCCCGCGTCCTCAAAGATGCGGAAGTGGTTTTCCTTGCGCTCTTCAATCATCATCTGCTCGAACCTGGTGCTCTGTGGCGCTCCCTCCGGGGGCACAACGACTGCCAACCGGATGTGGTATTGGCGGAGCTTTTGCAAGATAGCGCCCGCGTCACCCGAACTGAGGTCGAAGAACCCGGCGGTGAGATTCTCGGCATACAGTAGAACCAGCGTAGTGTGTTGATCGAAGCAGACTTCGATCACGCGAAGGACATCGCCCGGGGCCTCAAGTAAGGGCGCACCCGGTGGCCCTTCGACTATCTTGTGTTCATCTGTCGTTCTCACGTGTAAGTCCATCGTCTTTACGCCTGAGCACCAAGCGCCTTCTGTATCAAGTCCTGCTTCAGGTCCCACAATTTCTGCGTGAGCGACACGTGATAGATGTGTGGGTTGATCAGGCGGCGCACACCGGGGTCGAGCCGTTGCACATCGGCGATCCGTTGCTTGCGTATCGCCTCAAGGTCGGGCAGGTTGTATACGGTCTTGCCGTCGCGCAGTATCTCTACGAGCAAGGGTTCGATCTGTGAAAGCCCGGCCCGCCTGATTGTGCGGATGATAGTGTGGTCTGATGGGTGGTGGGCCACGATCTGCCCCTGTCCCGTGCCTGCGGGGTCTTCGCCCTCAAGCCCCAGCAGGTCGGCGGTGGCCATGCCCCGGCTGTCGTAGAGCCGCCACACCTCCTTCTTACCGGGATTTGGGGTTTTGACTGCCTGCTCTGATATCTTGATGGCAGGCTTCCACACTCCTGCGTCCTCAACCGCCACCAGTTTGTACACACCGCCCAGCGCAGGGTCGCCCTGTGAAGTGATCAGGCGAGTGCCCACGCCGAAGGCAAGACGATTTACCAGCGCGTCGGCGTCCACGCCGTAGCGAGGCGCTTCCTCTGCTATCTGGGCTAGTATCTGCCAGATCACCAGTTCGTCCAGGTCGTTCGAGAGGGTGATCGACGTATCGGTGAAGCCCGCTTCGTCGAGCATCCGCGCTGACTGTATGCTCAGGTAGGCCAGGTCGCCTGAGTCGAGGCGGATGCCCACAGGTTCATGTCCTTTTGCCCGCAATTCCTCGAAGACCTTGATGGCGTTGGGTACACCGCTCTCGAGGGTGTCGATGGTGTCCACGAGCAGGAGGCAATCGTCGGGATACACATCGGCGTAGGCCCGGAACGCGCCCAATTCACCCTCGCCCAGCGTCATGAATACTTGCACTAGGCTGTGCGCGTGCGTACCCTTGGGCGTAAGCCCCAGCACGTGCGAAGCGCCAACGTTGGACGAGAAATCGGCTCCGCCTATCAAAGCGGCGCGAGTGCCCGCGTTGCCTCCTTTATCCTGTGCCCTCCGTAAACCGAACTCCATTACCAACCTGCCGCGCCCGGTGTCATGGATAAGTGCGGCTTTGGTTGCTATCAACACGCCGTAGTTCAGGTGATTCAGGAGCGACGTCTCGAGGATCTGAGCCATCGCCATCGGCCCCTCTACCGTCGTGAGCGGCACATTGGGGTGGACCACTCGCCCTTCGGGAATGGCGCGCAAGCTCAGCCCGGCGAACGATCCTTCACGTCGCAACCATGCCAGGAAGTCATCGTCAAACACCCGCGCCCCGGTACGACCTGTCTGCCCCCGCAGATACTCTATCTCTTGATCGCGAAAGTGCACTTCGCTCATCCAGTCAAGGAGCAGTTCCAGTCCGGAGTTTACGCAGTAGCCGGCCTGATGCGTTCCATAATTGGGGTACTGGCGGAAGAAGTGGTCGAACTGCACCCGTCTTTCGTGCAAGCCCATACGAAAGTAGACCTGCGCCATAGTCAACTGGTACTGGTCGGTGAACAATATCCCCTCTGCGATTGATCGGTCTTTGTCTTTCATGGCCTCTCTTGCGGAGAGTCGTAGAACGGGAGTCGTAGATCTTAGATCTTAGATCGTAAGTCATAGGATGCTACCGACTTACGATCTAAGATTTAAGATCTACGACTCGTAGGATCCAGGACTCGGTACCTTTCTATGATCTGCTCTGCAGCCTCCAGTACGGCGGTTTGCATTTCCGGTGGGTCTACAACTTCCGCGCTGGCGCCAAGGCCGAGCACACTGATGCGCGCCTGCTCGAACGATTGGAAAACGAGCGTGATCTGTATCCAACCACCGTCGTCGGGCGGGGCTGCGTTGTTTATCAGGGCGCGCACTCCTTCCCCGTGCAAAAGAGGAAGTATCTGCAAGATGTCGGGAGCTACTCGGATCGTGACTGAATAGCGCGGTAAACTGTCCTGGAACTCCTTTTGCCAACGTTCCCAGTAGCCTGGCAGGTTCAGCCAGTCGGGGCGCTCGAACTGCGCTTCCAGCAGGTCGGCCTCGACTATTCGCGATACCCTGTATACCTGCACCTGGCGGCCCGCGGTCTTCACCCGTGTTACCCCCATTGGACGTGTGCTCGTCGATATGGAGGCCACCACATACCAGACCCCCGCCTTGGCGACCAACCCGTACGGCTCGAGCCTCCTCCTGACTACCCCGCTGTCCGAGCGTGTGTACAAAACCTCCACGCAGCGGTCTTCCCACACAGCTCGCTGCAGGGTATCAAGGTGAGGCAGTGGTTCGGGTGGGCGAAACCACTCTGCGGTGTCAATGTGGATGCGCTCACGCATTTGCTCGATGTTGTCGCGTTGGACAGCGGGCAGGCTAGCGGTCAGCTTCAGCACTGCTGCCTCTATGGACTTGCCAAGCCCCAGGTCGGCCAGCGGCCCGGGCACCGCCGAAAGGAAGAGCGCCCGTACTTCGGGTTCGCTAAGACCTGTGAGGTTGCTGCGATAGTTGTCGGGTAACGCACAGCCCCCGCCCGGCCCGCGCTCGGCCAGCACCGGTACACCGGAGGCATGGAGAGCCTCGAGGTCACGGTAAATTGTGCGCTCCGATACTTCCAACTCATCCGCAAGCTCGGCGGCGGTCATACGGCCCCGCGCCTGCAAGAACATCAATATCGAGATCAATCTGTCGGCCCGCATAGAATTATTGTACTTGATCAGGCCCGGGAAGTCCTCCTTCTCCTTGCACTGAGTCCGTGATTTATTTTACAATGGATAGGTATCTTTCCGATACGAGAAACTCAAAAGAATAACTGCACTAAAACAAGGGGGTTCTAAATGCAGGACACAATGCAGGCCGCAGGCCCGCACCTCGATATAGCAATAGAGCCGGATAGACATAATCTAAATGCCGCCTTACTCTATGAACATGCCATTCGCAATGGCGAAGGCTTACTGGCCGTCTCCGGCCCCATTGTCGTAAACACAGGCCAATACACAGGCCGCTCGCCCAAGGATAAGTTTATTACCCAGGAGCAGCCCAGTGCTGACAAGATCGCGTGGGGTTCTGTAAACCAGCCCATTAGCGAAGAGAATTTCGAGAGGATTCGCTCTCGAATGATGGCCTACCTGAGCAACAAGCACCTGTATGTGCAGGATGTATTCGTTGGGGCTGATCCTTCCAACCGCCTGTCGGTGCGCGTCTTCACGGAAACGGCCTGGGCCAACTTATTTGCTCGTAACCTTTTCATACGTCCTTCCCAAGAAGAGCTTGCCAACTTTGTACCCGACTTCGCGGTCGTGGATGTGCCCTCGTTCACTTCTGACCCCGCCACCGAAGGTACACGCAGCGAGACGTTCATCCTTCTCAGCCTCAACCAGAAGCTTGTGCTGATAGGTGGCACACGGTATGGTGGCGAAATAAAGAAGAGTATGTTTGGCGTCATGAACTACGTTTTGCCCCAGCGTGGTGTAATGCCAATGCACTGCTCGGCAAACACCGGCAAGGACGGTAAGACCGCTCTCTTCTTCGGGCTTTCGGGCACGGGCAAAACCACCCTGTCAGCCGACCCCTCGCGCACCCTCATCGGAGACGACGAGCATGGCTGGAGCGATAACGGCGTGTTCAATTTCGAAGGCGGCTGCTATGCAAAGGTGATCAATTTGTCGCAGAAGGCCGAGCCGGACATCTGGAGCGCATCGCACAGGTTCGGCACCGTGCTTGAGAACGTCACCATTGATCCCACCTCACGTCTGCTCGACCTGGAAAGTACTCAGTACACAGAGAATACTCGTTCTGCCTACCCCATAGAATTTATAGCTAACGCTTCGCCCACGGGCACAGGAGGCCATCCCAAGAACGTGCTGATGCTGACGGCTGATGCTTTCGGCGTGATGCCTCCGATCTCCAAGCTCACTCGCGAGCAGGCGATGTACTACTTCCTGTCAGGCTATACTGCAAAGCTTGCCGGGACAGAACGTGGAGTTACAGAGCCTGAGCCGAACTTCTCGGCCTGCTTCGGAGCACCCTTCCTGCCGTTGCCCCCCATGGTTTACGCGAAGATGCTGGGTGAGAAGATCGCCGAGCACAACTCCGATGTGTGGCTTGTGAATACGGGCTGGACGGGCGGCCCCTACGGTGTGGGCCACCGCATGAGTATTGCCTACACACGTGCAATGGTGAGCGCCGCGCTTGACGGATCGCTCGCACAGGTCGAGACGCGACCTGACCCGGTCTTTGGCGTTCACGTACCTATCAGTTGCCTGGGTGTTCCCGCAGAAGTTCTGTGGCCCAAGAATACCTGGCCCGATCCCAACGCCTACGATGAGGCTGCGCGCAACCTCGCAAAACGCTTCCAGGATAACTTTGCTAAGTTCAGCGACCAGGTAACTCCAGAAGTGCGAAACGCCGGTCCGAAGGCGTAGAGAGTACTCGGTCAGTTGAACATAGCAATAGAAGAGGGCCGACGGAGCTAATGCCGTCGGCCCTCTTCTATTGCTGATCGCTAATCGCTAACTATTAGTGCGCGTGCCCTGGGGTCGAACCTGGGCGGCAATGCGGTAGTGGACTGCTGCGCCTTCGTAGGCGCCGCGTGCTGCCAACACTTCCGCGTAGCTGTAGTGCACTCTGTAGATAGTTTCGGCGAACACGGTTCCCTCGGCAAGTTCCAGAGCCTGCTTGAAGTAATCGTCTGCCATCTTATGATTGGCCCTGGCTTCCTCCACGAGTGCAGCGGTATGGAGCGCCTGTACGTGGGTGCGGATAATGTTGTTCGAAGACTTCTCTGCATCTGTTTCCAACGCTGAAGTTCCGTCTTGCCGATCCTGGCTTTCCAGCTTCGCCCGCGACTTACGTTGTCCCTTCTTGCTGCTATTCTGTTGCCTGGCTTCTGCTATGAGAGAGAGGCTGCGCCCTATGTATTCGGTCGCTTTCTCCAGCCGGTCCTGCCTGCGTGCCAGGTCGGCGTGATTCTGAAACAACTTACTCAGCAACGCCACATCTTCGGTGCCCGCCAGAAATGCTTCTGCTCTCTTCAGGAGCCCTTCCGCTTCCGCATACTTCTTGTCGGCGATGAATATCTCCGCCAGGTTGATACCCATAATGGCCGCGCTTACGCGGTCGTCGCCGGCTTCAGCAATATGTAAGGCCTGCGTGGCATAAAGCTTGGCTTCTTCCCAATCGCCGCCTGCATTGTAAGATGTCGCCAGTCCCCAAAAGAGTCCTGCCTGTTTTTCGAGGCTGCCGACCTCGTCGACGAAGGCGAGCGCCTTTCGGTAGGTAGCTGCTGCCTCGGCGCCATCGTTTAGCGCTATGTAGTCGTTGGCAAGATTGCGGTAGATACTCAGGCGCAGGGTCTGATCTTTGATTGCCCCACTGTCCACGGCGCGGCGGCAGGCCAGGTGATGTTCAAGGGCTACATGGGGTTGTTCTGACTGGTAATAGGCAACACCCAGCTTATTTTCCACCATGATCTCAGCATCGGCTATTCCTTGCACGCTTTTGCCTTGCCTTAGGATTGCCAACGCACTTTCAAAGTCAGATTTTGCAAGCTCCACGTCGAGCATTTGCATGTGGGCCAGGCCACGCAGATAGGGAGCCCGGTACATTATGCGTTCTGATATGTTGCCACGAAAGGGTTCGGCGCTCTTTTCGGCTTCGCTGATGAACTGGAGAGCCTCGGCTGACTGTCCAGCACGTATCAACATATGGGCATAGTTGAACTGGTAATTTAAGTCTTCCTCCAGAGCTTCCATTTCCGGCTCAACATCAACATTTCGCGTGCTGACAAGGAAGTGTGAAATTGGCATACCAAGTCGCTGTGCGAAGAATTCAAGCGCCTTGAGAGACGGATGTACGGTGCCCCTCTCTACTGCGCTTACATACCCTTTGGTGAAGCGAGGCTCAGCGAGCCTGTCCTGGGTTAAACCCTGCTCTCGCCGTGCCCTTCGTAGTCGTTCGCCTACCGTACCGATGGCGCTGGTACGGGGCGGGCTTATTAGAGTGGTCATGAAGTTCTATACTCCTGGAAGGTCTGGCCTTCATATTAAGGTCGTATCTTTTCGCCGGTTAACTATCTTATATCGTGGGGGAAACTTGTAGGACTATTTGTAGGAAAAGTTGTGGGAGGCCTAGGTAGGGCAAGGCTAATTAATGGTAGCATATCAATGCCTATTGTACAACCGTATACCACTTGGATTCTACCTGAATCCGGGCCTAATTTAGACGTTTATCTTACTAAAACGCAATATTTACCCCATTTGTTCCGCAATCCGATATATGCTACTTGTTACCTACCGCAACGGTGCGCCGCACCCACCTGTGTGACTTGCTTTCTATCATCATTGGCCTAGGGCTTCTTCAGGTGTCCGCCTCCGCGGCTATACCTTTGTGCCACTATTTCGGCCATGACTGCCAGCGCTATCTCGGACGGAGATTTACCACCGAGATCGAGGCCTACCGGCGCGAAGATGCGTGCCAACTGTTCGGTGGTGGCGCCCATTTCACGCAGGGCTTCCATACGCTTGCTGTTGGTGTTCTTGCTGCCAATGGCGCCTACATAGCGGGCGGGCGACTGTATGGCTGCCAGTAACGCGGGGTAGTCGAACTTCGGATCGTGGGTAAGCACCACTACTGAGGTGCCGCTGTCGAGGTGAAGCGTGGCGAGGGCTTCGTCAGGCCATTCGACCATGACGCTGTCGGCCTCCGGGAACCGCTCGGGGGTGGCCAGCATCCCACGCGCATCCACCACCGTCACATGATACCCAAGCAGCTTGGCGATGCGGTGCAACGGTATAGCGACATGTACTCCGCCCATGATGATCAGGTGCTGGGGTGGAGGAAACGTCTCGATGAACACATCGAACGCGGCATTAGCCAGCGAATAGTGCTTCAGGCTACTCTGCTCGTTCGCCAGCAGCACGATTGCATCATCCGCAATCCTCGCGTCCAATTGCGCGTGTATGCTGCCGTCCACGACACCCTCGTTGGTAATAAGCATTTTGGCGCCCGTTTGCTCGCCGGCTACCAGTGTAGCAAGGGCTGCGGGCTTATTGTTCTTCAGAAGTTCGGCTAGTTTTCGGTACATTGGGGGTCTTGTTCGTCTTCACCAGTCCAAAGGTTCTACATATACGCTGATTGCCCCCCCGCATGAGAGGCCGACGTCCGTCAGCATATCCGCTGTAATACCGTATTCGAGCAGGACAGGTGTGCCGGTTTTCAGAACGCGCAAGGCTTCCTCCAGCACTGCTCCTTCGACGCAACCTCCACTTACCGAGCCTGCCATCTCGCCGTTGGAGGACACTGCCAGCTTTGCTCCCTCGCGCCGGGGTGCGGTGCCTTCGACTTTCACGACGGTCGCCATCGCAACCGTCTGCCCCTCTGCGATCCAGCGTTCAATGGCCGGAAACACGTCGTTTCTCAATGTGTCAGTTTCCATGTTGCATTCTCTTTCTTACTTATGCCTGGTTGAATGGGCAATATGTCAATATTATAACATCTCTGGTCTTCAGACTTATGGCCGGAGCAGTCTTTTGTATGCTCGCCTCGATCACATACCACACTTGCCTGCTATCCTCACCTGACACGCAAATGTTATAATACCTTATGCTCCCTGCTGTGACCGACCTTCTAAACAGACCTGTGCGTGACCTCCGCATTTCGGTGACTGACCGGTGCAATTTCCGCTGCACTTATTGTATGCCCAAGGAGGTGTTCGGGCGCGATTTCCAATTCCTGCCATCGTCGGCCTTGCTGACGTTTGAGGAGATCACCCGGCTCGCCCGTATCTTTATCGCGCTTGGAGTCGAGAAGATACGCCTGACGGGAGGCGAGCCGTTGGTGCGCCGCGATATAGAGCGCCTGGTCGCCATGCTCGCGCCCCTGCCCGGACTGAAGGATCTCACCTTGACCACTAATGGCTCGTTGCTTGCACGCAAAGCGCAGGCGCTGAAGGACGCTGGCTTACAGCGCGTGACCGTGAGCCTTGATTCGCTTGACGACATTGTGTTCAAGGCGATGAACGACGTAGACTTCCCGGTGGCTCGTGTGCTGGAGGGCATCGAGGCTGCTCATGCTGTCGGCCTGGGGCCGATCAAAGTGAACATGGTGGTTAAGCGCGGCACGAACGAGGAGTCGATTGTGCCCATGGCGCGCTATTTCAAGGATACGGACGTTATCCTTCGCTTCATCGAGTATATGGACGTAGGCACGACGAATGGTTGGCGACTGGAGGACGTGGTGAGCGCCGGCGACATCATGGCAGCCATCAATGCCGAATTGCCGCTTGTGCCTGTGGATCCCAACTACAAAGGCGAAGTTGCCCGCCGCTACCGGTATCGCGACGGCGTAGGTGAGATCGGCATCATCTCGTCAGTGACCCAGCCCTTCTGCGGCGATTGTACTCGTGTCAGGTTGTCGTCCGAGGGGTTGCTGTACACCTGCCTGTTCGGCGCCCTGGGCCGCGACCTGCGAGCACACTTGCGCGACGGCGTGAGCGACGAGGAAATATCCGATACCGTGGCCAAGATCTGGCGGCGGCGCTCAGACCGCTACTCCGAGATCAGGACCGAGCAAACGTCGCACAGGCCGAAGGTTGAGATGTCCCATATCGGCGGGTAGGCCGCTCTTTTCTTACAGCAAGCACACGAGAAACCGATATGACCGGGTTAGCTCGCTCCTGGAATCTCTTACTTGACATAATATACCCACCGCGCTGTGGAGGTTGTGACAGGCGCGGTACCCTCATGTGCGCGGATTGCCTGGCCGAGATAGTGCCCATTGTGCCGGGACTATACAGCATCGATGGGGCTGATGCTCTAATTTGTGCAGGGGTTTTTGCCGGACCTCTCCGGAACGCGGTGCACAAGCTGAAGTACGAGGGCGATACGCCGCTGGCTCGTGCGCTGGCCAGGTTGCTTTCGGGTGCGCTTGAAGCAGACGGGCGCTGGGTAGCCGAGGATGGCGCGTCTCCTGTGTTGGTGGCCGTGCCCTTGCATCCCGCCAAGAAGCGTGCGCGAGGTTACAACCAGTCGGAGCTACTCGCTTTAGAGTTAGGCAAGCTAACAGGCTGGCCCGTCGTACGAGGCTTGGAGCGCATTAAGAACACGCGCTCGCAGGTCGGCCTGAGCGCAAACGAGCGCGCCGACAATGTTTCCGAGGCATTCGAGTGGCGAGGGGGCGATGTGCCCGAGCGAGTCTTGCTGGTGGACGATGTCTGCACTACAGGCGCCACGCTGACCGCGTGTGCTCTTGCTCTCAGGGCGCGGGGCTGCGGGCACGTTTATGCTGTTACCGTGGCTAAGGCGTTGGGGGATACCATAAGCGCTGATATTTAGCGGAGTGAGTCGAGGTAGTCACCTTGATTGCCGACCAGGTCTATTGGCCGGTCAAGGGGCATCCACCTGAACACGAACACGTAGCCTTCGCTTTCGGGTACGGCCCCGCCACTGGTCTCAATCCATGTCCATGTCTCGGGCATATTGTCGGGGGCGAGCATGTGGAATACGTGGCGCTCGTGCGTGTTGTGGGTGTCGGGGTGAACCCAGTCGTAAACCGCTATCTCGCGCACGACGCTGCAACCCGCCAATCCCGTTTCTTCCTCTACTTCACGCACCAAGGCCGTCTCTATCGCTTCCCCTTCTTCGACGGTGCCTGCCGGAACCTGCGTACCCGCTTCCGGGAAGTCGCGGTGGTCGAACACAAGTAGCTCGGTTCCACCCTGAGCAGAAATGCGTGTGATGTAAGCCACTACCTTGGATAATCTCAGATGCTCAGTCATGGGTCACGCGTCATTTCCTATGTACCCTCAAACGTCCTTCGTGTGCTTTGTGATCCGTCTTACGCATGACGTATGACGCATGACCTAAATGTCGCCGTGGACGCGGGCAAAGGACCACCTTAGTTCAATGAGATCAGCCGGAACTTTCAGGGCACGTGCCAATTGTGGGGCCGCGCCAGGGTAATAGTTCTCGGCCACAACGCGCAGGGGCACGAGCAGGCATGCCGCTATTAGTTGGGCCTCGCGCTCGTCCCGGTCGCGGGACCAATCGCTTGTGCGGCACACGAAAAGTTGGCCCGCCTGGTTGGCGATAATGTGGGCGGCCTCGTGCGCGATTGCCATGCGTTGCTCGTCAACCTTGAGGTTCCGGTTAATGCCAATATGCATACTTTTGGGGCGCACGAACGCGAAGCCCATGGTCATAGGCGTGAAGTTATGTTTGCGTATCTCGAAGCGGTCGAGCAGGGGACCAAGCTCGACAGGCAGGCGGGTATGCAGCCTATGGCGGTTCACCAGGAACTCTATTGTATCGAGAAGGTCGTCATTGAGGGTGCTCACTTACGACTCGCCTCCTTCGCTCTCTTCCAGCATGACACGGCGTATCTCCGTCAGGATGAGTGCGCGATCCCGCTTAGGCAGGTCGGCCAGCTTGGGAGCGAAATCGTTGGCCACCGGCTCGAAATTGGGGTCGGCCTCAGCGAGCAAGTGTTCCATGCCTGCTGCCTTATATAACCTGGCCGTGGGCATCTCCAGCGCGTTAGCGATGCGGCTCAATACCTCGTACGACGGCTCTTTGTAGAGGCCGCGTTCCAGTTTGGAGAGATAGCCACTGCTGACATGGGCAAGGCCAGCCAACGACTCTTGGCTAAGGCCGCGTTCCAGGCGAAGATTCTTGACTACGGGTCCGATCATGTGTAGCGTTCGGGATAAAAGATTCTATGGGCCACAGTATAGGCCCATAGTCGAGCGCGCCATTATACCATATTTTCTTGCCTTCGATGAACGGGTCCAGGAACACTTCGCTGCGGAGTCTCGCGGGTGTCCCCAAATGCTCTAATTAAGAAAACGCCCCTCCCGCGTATGGGAGGGGCCAATGCTGGGTCTGTACAAGCCAACCCAGCAGATATCTAGGGAGATGACGCAGCGAGGCGGCTCTTGCCGTATGCTTATGGCTTAGGCGAAGAGGGAGCCAGCCTGGCGGCTTGCGCGTACGCAATCTGGGCTTGCTCGGCATTACCCGCGCCCTCGTAGGCGCGTCCCAGGGACATCCACGCCTGGCTCATAGCGGGATCAAGCTCGGTCGCCTTTTGTGCCGGCGTAATGGCTTCCGCGTACATATTTCGCCGCAGGAATGTCTCGGACAGCATCTGGTAGGCTGCCGCCCAATCAGGTTGCAGGGAAGTCGCCGTGCGGAAAGCGAGTTGTGCATCATCGAGAGCATATGCTCGCCCCGTCGTTGCCATCAGGGCCATGCCCAACTGGTACTGGGCCACTGGATCATCGGCGTCGAGCGAGATCGACTGCTCCAGCAGGTCCGAAGCATCGTTAAAGTTACCCGCCTGGTATGCCTGTATGCCGCGGTCTCGGAGGCTGCGTGCGTTCACGCCCTCCAGCGCCGACTGCTCCATATCGGCAGGCACGTTCGGCTGTGTGTTAGGCACGACATCCTGGGGTGGAGTTTGGGGCTGCGGCTGAGTCTGTGGTGCGCTAACCGGGGCTGCGGGTACATTCGTTCCCAGCAGACTTGACACCCACGCAGTTGAGGCAAGCAGATAGCCTCCGCCCGCAAGAGCGCCCACCGCCAGCACCGCCAGCAGTGACATCAGGAACACGCGACGCGCACCTGTTGTGAAGCGGGCGCCACGTGTCGGCACGATCTTGACGCCAGAGGTGTGCGCCTGCATGCCGGATGACCTGGCGGTTTGTGTTCTTGGACGTCTGGATGTTCGCTCGCGTGCGGGCGTAAAAGCCTGTTCTTCGTCAGGCAGTTGGTCTGTCCTTAGTTGATCGGTAATGCGCAGCAGCCAATCGGCATTGGGGATCATGTCCCAATCGTCCATGCCGATAGCGGGCTTGCGCTTGTCGAGTACGCCGCTTGCGAGGCGGTTAGTGGCTATGTCGTTGTCATCCAGAAAATCGCTATCCGGGGAATTGGGTTCCAGTGTTGCCAGTGATCTTGCCATCTTGATACCTCTTTTGAGAGCGCCCTGATCCAAAGTTGCGCTTCCGGTTCACTCATTCGTGGTCGCCGGCCCGGCACGAGCCGGGTACTTAATATAGCACGGGGCAACCGGCGTGTAGTGTATTTCCACAATTTGTGTGTTATCATTCAGGGCAAAACAGTCGGGTAGATAGTGGAGGGCAACTGAGCAATGGGCAGATTGAGAGCTATCGTTTTGGCCGCGCTACTTCTTGCATGTGTAGCGGTGGGGCTGGCGGCGTGCGGTGGGCCGGATAACTTGCCTGCCGACCAGATAATTGGCAAGGCTGTGCCTGCTATCAACGCCGTGAATACGTTCCACTTTACGCTCGCCACGAGCAATGTGCAGAAAGCGCCCGCAGGTATATTTATTACCGGCGTGGATGGCGATGTGCAGAAGCCCGATAAACTGGTGGGCAGCGTGAACGCGGCCTACAGCGGCATTCCCGTGAAGATCAATGTCGTGGTTGACGGCGCCAGCCAGTATTGGACGGACCCTGCATCCGGGCGGTGGGGGCCCATGCC
>DATINP010000139.1:0-37132 GCA_035474135.1 Chloroflexia bacterium
GCGCAGTCGGTACTGCAAGACGCATCAGCTAACCAGAGCGTGCGCTTTATCGCCATAGGCAAGCAGGCGGTACTCCTCACGCCTGAAGACGTGGCAAGCGGGCAGTGGGCGTCAGGCAGCGCGCAGGCCTTTGGTTCACAGCGCAGTACCGACCTCGCGGCGGGCATAAGGCTGGCAGGTAGTTTGCTGGGCGACGCGGGCCGGAGAAGGATAGTGCTGGCGACCGACGGTTGGGAAACCCAGGGCGACGTGGCGGATGAGGCCCAACGTCTGCGCTCACGTGGGATCGATGTGCAGGTGGTCGCGCTGAATGCGTTGGGCGAGCATGAGGTGGTGGTCGAGGGGCTGTCCATGCAAAGCTACGCGCGCGTGGGCGACCCTGTGCCTGCCGAATTGCGCGTATACAGTACACAGGCCGTGACCGCCACCCTCTCTCTCAACGTGGATGGCGTCTCTGCAACGCCAAGCGTGATCCTCCTGAAAGCAGGTGAGAACAGCATCACTCTCCAGCAGACCACGGGCATCGAGGGTTTCCACCGGGTTGAGGCGCAGGTACAAGCGGGCGCGGGGATTGACACCAATCTTGAGAACAACAGCGCCTACGCGGGCCTGGTGGTGAAGCCTGCTCCCCGCGCACTGGTGCTACAGGAGCGCACAGGCGAAGGTAGATTGATGGCCCAGGTGCTGAGCAACCAGGGTATGGAGGTTGACCTCGCTTTCCCGTCAGCGGTAACCCCTCGCGTGGAGGACCTATCTCAGTACGACGCGATTGTGCTGGTGGACGTGGCGGCGACCAGTTTCACTCTGGACCAGCAGAAGACATTACAGGAGTACGTGCGACGCTACGGGCGCGGGCTGGTGGCGGTGGGCGGCGAAACAGCCTTCGGTAAGGGTGACTACGCCGACACTGTGTTCGACGATATGATGCCGGTGTCTTCCCAACCCGACCCGCGTCCCCAGCAGGGCGACATCGCCCTGATCCTCGTGATCGATAAATCCTCCAGCATGCGCAACAATGGCGACCGCAGCGACCCCTCTTCGCCCGACAAGTTCAGCATGGCGTTAGCGGCTGCCGAGCTAGCGGTGCAATCCTTACGCGCAGGAGATCGTGTGGGAGTGCTGGCCTTCGACAACAACTACCAGTGGGTAGTGCCCGTACAGACTATTGCGGGTGACAGCGACAAAGCGGACATCACTCACGCGATAGCGCAGATCCGCCTGGGTAACAGTACCGCGATCTACAGCGCCTTGAGTGAGGCGGCAAGTGTCATGCGTGGGATCGACGTGCCGACGCGCCACCTTGTGCTGCTGACCGACGGCATGGACCAGGGCTACCACGACTACGGACCCCTGCTTGAAGGGTTGCGGAACGACGATATCCATCTTTCAACAATTGGCATCGGTAGCGACGTAGTAAAGGATTTCCTGATCCAGTTAGCCCGCGACGGCCTGGGCAGATACTATTTCACCGAACAGCCTGAGAACCTTCCCAAGATCGTGTTCAAGGAGATAGACCTCGCCACGCGAGAAGCCACACTCCTCGGTACGATCCAGCCTCATATTGCTTCGCTTAGCCCCGCCCTGAACGGTCTTCGCCCGCAGGACATCCCGCAACTGGGCGGTTATGACATCACCCAGCCCAAGGACGCGGCGACCACAGCCCTGCTTTCCGATGCAGGCGATCCCCTGCTGGCGCACTGGCAATATGGCCTTGGGAGGGTATTAGCCTTCACTTCGGAAGCGGGGCAGGGGTGGGGCGATCAGTGGGCCGGCTGGGCGGGGTTCGGCACCTTCTGGAACCAGGCGGTTCGTTGGACGATGGGTTCGCCGGAAAGCAAGGTGCTTCAACCTTCAGCGCAACTAGCCGGTACGGCAGGCGCGGCGGCCGGGCAACTGCCTCCCGCCAATAGCGACACGCAATCTGCCCTGATCTCGGTGGAGAGCCTGAACGCGGATAACAGCTTCGCCGACCTGGCGAATGTGACGGCAGGGGTGAAGTCGCCATCGGGCGTGATCACAAGCACGGTGCTGGTTCAGACCGCGCCCGGGCACTACGAAGCACAGGTGCCGCTTGGCGAGCCTGGTGCCTACGAAGTGCTGGTGAGCCGCGCGGCCTCGGATGGTATCGAAGCCGCCAGCGAAGAGATCGGCCTGAACGTACCCGCAGGGGCAGAGTATCTCCACGCGGGCACGAACGACCTGCTCCTCAAACGCGTAAACGGCGGCGCGGCCTTTTATCGTCCCGACGAGCCTGCGCAAGCGCTCGATGCTTCACAACTCGCGGGCGCAACCCCCCAGAACGAGCCGTTGTGGGGCTGGTTCCTCGCCCCCGGCCTGATCCTGTTAATAGCGGGCGTGGCAGTGCGCCGCGTTGACTTCCGGCGCAGACGCGCGTAGGAAGTGATGCTACGGACGGCAGTCATGCGTTATACGTCATATGTGATACGTCCGCCAAAATGTGTCCGAATGGACTACGCAAAAACTGTCCCATTCTGGCTTGCTTACGTCATTAAGTAAGTGAGATGCCTTTTACTCACAACGCATGACGCATGACCGTCGTCCGTCGCCCTACTTCAGCGTAACCATAACCGGGATAATCCCCGTTCCACTGTCGAAGTCCAGGAGGGCTTTACCTATGGTGGCGCCACCGCTTAGCGATCTGTCTGTGGCTTTCATCGCGTAGCCGGCGTGTGGGCTTGACACCAGCAGATCGCCCGCCTTGATCGCGCCATAGGACGCGTCTACCTTGATGCCCTTGTACGCGCCCAGCGTAACCACGTTCACGTAGCTGCCCTGGGGAACACTAGCAGCCTGGGAGACATGCACCGTGCCCTCGCTGTCGCTAATGAGTGCGGGTGGCACGTCAACAGTGGCGGGGTTAGTCTTGTTGCCGTTTGAATCGATCTGGGGCTGTGACTGTGCACTGGCGTTTGCCGACATGGCGGCGCGGCGCTCGTTCTCCTGTTTTTCATAGGCGGCTTTGGTGGTGGCGTCGGGCACATAAAGGGCCTGGTCAACCACGCCCACCACGCCTGTATCGTAGGCAGAATCAGCCTTCTTGACCATGACCACCGGGATGCTACCCAGGACAGGCGCGCTGGAGCCTGCAATCACTACCACGTCGCCCGGTTCAAGGGCCGCGCTGTCAGCGTTCTGCATAGCATCAACCACGTACCCGCTCTTTGAGCCTTCGACCGTGAGGTTGCCCACCACATGTACCCCAAGCTCGAAGTTGGCAACGTCGCTGCCATTGTCCTCGTCCGGATGGGCATCTACCTCCAGCCCGAAATACAGGGGATTAGTGCGCGTTATGTAAGTGCTGCGATATGAGTCGCTATCTGACTCCAGACCGTAACTGCCCCCGCCAAGCGAGTGCCCCAGGATTCCCGAGGCATTGGTTCCGAAAGATTCTCCCCTGATCCCTACGAAAGTATCGTCCGCACTGAAAGCGTTTATGCCTCGGCCGCCAATGAACACGCCTGCATAGTCGCCGGTTGGGACGTTGGAATAGTACGCCCAGCAGTTGGAGTCAGGCGTAAGGCAGTCGGCCTTAATTGCTTGCGCACTCGAGGCGTTATGGACGTCAAGGCTGTCGGTTGTTGTCGAGGAAATAACAAGCGCCACGTCGGCTGGGTTGGTGAGCTCTAACCTGCTGCCGATAGCATCTGCGATGTTGCGCCTTCCCAGGTCCACGAACTTGGACATCTGCTGGCGTGTGACTGTGTTGCCGGGCCTGTAATATGGCCGGTTGTCACCGTCGCACGGCTCACCCGCCCCTCCGCACTGATATCCAGAGATTACGCCGTCCATGTACAACGAGTTGATGTTGTCGTAGAAGCCGCTGTCGGGGAGTACATCTGCAAAGCACTGCCCCGCAGGACAGGTGATCGCATCGGGAGATGATGCCGCTGATGCTACAGCCTTTGGTGCAGCCCCTGCCTGAGCCGAGTTGCCCGAACCAATCACAAGAAGCACGGCGCATAATGCCAATGCCAACCCAAGCCAGGCAACCTGTCCTGCGGATAACCTGATGTTCCTTGCGTTCATTCTCTTACTCCTTTGCATACTGGGTAAATAGCGAGCATGTAGAAGCTCACCTACTGTATTACCCGTTGGCTCGAAGGGATGGAGAATGTTGGTGAAAAGGGGTCTGTGTAGATCCGTCACGCATCCCTTGTGCTGGGAGCGGGCACTTTCAATATACACCCAAACTTTACCATTAGCTAGTGGTAAAGCTCATACCTGAGGTAGAATTACCCTTCAGGGTAACCGGTTTGTGGCTTGCATACCCTCTAAGTTCATATAATGAAGGACGCTTCATCTATATTCGCCTGCTCAGAGTACGGCGGACCAGGTACAGGAGGAACACTCATCATGGACAATGAAATGTATATCGCCAAAGTATCAACGACCATAAATGCGCCCATTACCAAGGTGTGGGACGCGCTTACTAACCCTGAGATAATCCGGCAATTCATGTTCGGCACCGAAGCCGTTTCGGAATGGAAGAAAGGCAGTCCAATCGTTTGGAAGGGCACGTGGGAAGGGAAACCGTACGAGGATAAAGGGGTGATCCTCGCGATAGAACCGCCACATATGCTCCAGTACTCGCACTTCAGCCCGCTTTCCGGTGCCCCCGACGTTCCGGAGAATTACCATACCCTAACGTATGAATTGTCCGAGACTGAAGGCAAGACTTTTGTCATGTTGTCTCAAGATAACAACTCAAGTGAGGAAGAAGCCGCCCATTCCAAGAAGATGTGGCAATCAATGCTGGTGAGTTTGAAGAAAGTTGTTGAAGAAGCGCCGGACCCAGGCACTGATCGATAATCTTGGACAGCAAATGCGCCGGAGCACCGTAGAATGGTGGAAGCCTAGTTGCTGGTAGGCTACGCACTCTCATTACTGATGAGCCGAGCGTTCAGCAAGCGGGCTAGACCTTCGCCGCCCGCTTTCATCACGATGTTATGGTTCCAGGAAAAGATGGGGCGGGCAATGGGCGCGAGCAGGTTCAGAATGCGCTTGTTCGTGGCCACGTCCCAGTTGTACTGGATCGTGGTGATCGCGCCTTCTTGCGAAAGTTGCCAGCGTCCCGTGCCACTCAGTTCGCCTGTGGCGATGCCCACTAGCACATGAGGCTCGTCAACCTCTGATACACGCGTCTCAAACGTGAGTTTATAAGGCAAGGGCGATGCCCAGGTGTAACGGCGCACGCCGCCCACGCCGTCCTCGTCCCCCTTCTTTAGCTCGACGACCTTTGTGACATACTTCCACCAGGACGGCCACTTCTCAGATGCCTTGATTGCCTCCCACACAGCCTCAATAGGCGCCTCAAGCTTCCAAACTGTCACAAACGAATATTGTGGCATTCACCATCTCCCCGCACATTTGCCGGATTTTTGCTCTAGAACTGCTTATCGTATGCGTTTACCAGCCTGCACGCCATAAGCTAGGGCTGTACAACCAGGCTGCCCTGGTGCTTGTTGAGGTCTACTTGTACATAGCCGTGCTGGAAATCACGCCTCCAAAGGCCGGGCGAGATCTCGCTGCAGGTGCCTTTGGACGCACCCAGTTGCCGGGCGGTGTCATACTCTGGATAGAGCCACATCTGCTCATAATAGCTGTCGTAACGAGTATACCGGAAGGTGGCTTGCGTGCCGTCGCCTTGCGCTACCAGCAGGTACGAGGCAAGACTGAAACGCATGCGGCCGGTGTCGTCTTGCGCTCCCTGGCCTACCATCACCAGTCCCTTGCCCGCCGCCAACCATCGAGCGGCGCGTTGCTCCTGCGCTTGCCACTGGTCCACTGTGCGCCATCCGTCGAGCCAATGCACCGAGAACGACTCGTCCATAGCGCCGTCGAGATATGGTGCGTACACGTCCCACGCGTCAGCGCGCAGACCACCGCCGACGAGGTTGGCCCAGATTGGGTAGTTGCTCCCCAGCGTCTTACGTGCATCCGCCAGCCACCCCGCCGAGGCCTGCCTCCAGGCTTCGTCAGTAGCAAACTCCTGCACCTTGCCGTCGCTGTTCTTTAGCTCGGACAGCATCCTGGTCAGGTCGAGGTCCACGTTATCCAGCCAGACCCCATCGTAGAACCATGTATCCTTAATGTAGGTCAGCCTC
Source organism: Chloroflexia bacterium (assembly GCA_035474135.1). Lineage (GTDB taxonomy): Bacteria > Chloroflexota > Chloroflexia > QHBQ01 > JADMIH01 > JADMIH01. The sequence continues at coordinate 6,126 of DATINP010000139.1, forward strand.
TGCATCGCGAAGGCGCGCCAACCGGGGTCGGCGGGGTTCATCATGTAAGTAATACGACCTGACCCGAAATAGTCGTCCACGAGCCGCTGGCCCGCCCCGTTGTGCAGGAACCACGATTCGTGCCCGTTGATGTAGGTGCAGAAATCGCCCTTGAAGAAGGCAAGCTGGTTGTCGTGTGGCACATAGTTCGCATCGCAAGGTTGCGAGCCATCCACGTATGGTCCCGGCCCCTCGATCGCGTTCATGCCGGTGTAGGTCAGGATTGCTCCCTTGTAGCCCGCGCTCCGTAGCTCGTTGCGAAACGGAATATCTGCCGCGCCTGTTATGTGAATATAACTGCTTTGTGCTGCCAGTTCCTGTGCCGTCGTGCCGTCCTGAGGCGGTTTGTGGAACCATGCCAGTCCGAAGGGAGATTGGTCAGGATTCGCGGTGCTTGTCGGCGAGGTCACGGTTGGCACACATACGGGCAGATCGTGGATAATAAGACTCTGGGATCCCCCACTGGAAAGACCCGCGACCGGAGGCACAAGGCGCGAAAGCCAACCAAATCGTACCGCGAGCAATCCGAGCGTTATGACGAGGATAAGAATGATTGCGCATATCACTATGGGCAGATGTAGTGATGCCTTGTGTGACGCTGGTTGTACTAGTGTGGGCAGGCCGTGTGGCGGGGTAGCATTACCGTTCATAATATCTATAGTAACGCTCTTTACGTTCGAAGGCAATCCGCCAATCGGGTGATTCAGGACGAGGATGGTGGGTGGCTAATGGTCACTGCGAGGGCAATTTACCACGAGTAGACATAAGCTAATTCCGTTGTAATACTTTCGGGTGATTGCGCCGTGCCTGGCTTAAGCTATCATGAAGTTGTACACAGTATTAGTACCTCCGAACTATCTCGTCTGACCTGTCCCACCCAGAGAAAGCGCAGAGAGCAGTGCCGCTCTTTAGCATTGCGGTCACTCGTGGTTGCCCAAGCACGAAATAGCTACGAATCAGAAGAAAGAATTGATTGGACATGGCGCAGATACCAAACGTAAAAAAGAAGTCCTCAGCACTTCCCGTCCTACCGTTCCCCTTCCAAACTGTTCGCGAGAATTATAAGGCTGTTGCTTCTCCACCCGCTGCTAAGGTCGAGGACCTTGACTCCTGGGAGGTAGCGGGTGAGCAGGCCACCGCCGGCATATTTGCTGTTCCGCGCACCGCTACACGTGGCCGGCCCGGTCTGGGCCTCGGTGAGCGCAAGTTTATGCAGGCGTTGTGCGATTGGGGTGTGGTCGTGGGTGGCTTGCTTGTCATCCTCACCATGTCGGTGCGCGACTATGCGCCCGTAGAGATCCTGACTTCGCTGGCTGCGGTCACCGGGTTGTGGCTTTTCTTCGCTGATGCTTTCAACGCATATAGCGCGCCCGTCATGCAGAGCAGTTTCCGCAGCGGTTACACTGCGGTCAAAGTGCTCATTATGGTCGTGGTTGCCTACACTTTGCTGGCCTGGTTCGCAGGCGGTTTCCTGCCCGTCATCCGCCCCCGTGTGGGCGAAACAGTGGAGGCGCTCTTGCTGGCGCTGCCGCTGGTGCTAGTTCGCGTGGCAATGTCGGCTCTCATCACTCGCGCCCCGATGCGCCGCCGCGTGGTAGTGGTCGGCGACAACAGAGACGGCTGGGAAATGGGTGAGGCGCTGGCGCGTTACGACGGCAAGACCTATGAGTTCCTGGGCTATTTCGATGACACGCCCCGCAATCTGCGCGATTTCACTGACAACCCATATGGGCCGCGTACCGGCGACCGTGAGTATCCCACCCTCCATGCTGTCCATTCTGCGCTGGTGTGGCCCACCTCCGAGCTTGTGCCCATTCACAACAGCCGGGGACTCGACCAGGTGGTGCTCGCAAACCCCAATCAGACGCCTCAATTGCTGCAAACACTCTCGCTGTTGCACGAACGTGGGGTGCAAATTACCCCCATGTTCGCTCTGTACCAGGACCTGACGGGGCGGGTGCCGGTATCGCACCTGGGCGATGACTGGTACGTGGCTCTCCCTGCGCATGTCAAGAAGAATGCGCGTACCTATCTACTGTTCAAGCGCATCTGTGACTTCGCAATGGCGTTGATAGCGCTTGTGCTATCTGCTCCCGTTATGCCCCTCGTGGCGCTTGCCATCAAGCTTGACTCGTCAGGTCCCATCTTCTTCAAGCAGATGCGCGTGGGTGTGGGTGGGCGCGTGTTCCGGATCGTCAAGTTCCGTACTATGCGCCAGGACGCCGAAAAGAACACCGGTGCAGTCTGGGCCACTGATCACGACCCGCGCATTACCCGTATCGGGCGCTTTCTCCGCAAGAGCCGCCTCGACGAGTTACCCCAGTTGTGGAACGTGCTGGTGGGAGATATGAGCTTCGTCGGCCCGCGTCCTGAGCGTCCGGAGTTTGATGAAGAGCTCGAGCACGAGGTGCCGTTTTACCGCGCAAGGCGAGCGGTACGACCCGGCCTCACCGGCTGGGCGCAGGTGTCCCACGGCTACGGCAACACCATGTTTGACGCCTTGCGCAAAGTCGAATATGACCTGTACTATATCAAAAACCAGTCGCTCTATCTCGACCTGATGATCCTGTTTCGCACCATCGCCGTAGTGCTGAAGCTAGGAGGGAAATGACGGGAGCGAGGGGTTCGTGAAGGTCAGCGCAATCATCACAGCATACAACTATGCGGCCTTTTTGCCCGATGCCATTGAGAGTGTGCTGGGGCAGACGCGAGCAGCGGACGAGATCGTGGTGGTGGATGACGGCTCGACCGACGATACCGCCCGCGTGGTGGCGGCCTACGCCGGACACGGCGTGCGCTATGTCTACAAAGAGAACGGCGGTGCGGGGTCGGCACGGAATACGGGTCTGCGCGAGACTTCGGGCGACCTGGTAGCCTTCCTCGACGGCGACGACCGTTGGCTCCCTGACAAACTGGCGTGGCAACTGGCTCACATCGAACAGAACCCCGGTGTGGGCCTTGTCACGGGCAGTGAATGGCAGGTGTACTCGTCAGACGAGCCGCCTTATCTCTTGCGTCGCGCTCCGGTTGCGTCGGCCAACTTCTACCCGGACATACTCGTAGAGAACACCATCGGCAACCCTTCGCTCACCCTGATCCGGCGCGAGTGCTTCGACGCGGCCGGTGTGTTCGACGAGAACATGCCGTTGGGGCAGGATTGGGACATGTGGATTCGCCTGGCCATGCGGTGCCGGGTGGGCGTGGTCGAAGCGCCCCTGATCTACTTCAGGAGGCACGGCTCCAGCCTGACCGCCAACAAAGTGTTGGAGCGCTACCGCTCCAACCTGCGCATACAAGGCCGCTACATCCGGCGCATCAGCAACCCTATCCGGCGCGTGCGCTTACTAACGTCAGCGCAGAGCATGAACCTCTATTACACCGCCGCGGCTCTCGCGGATGGCTCAACAGGCAAGGGCACCCGCCTGCGCGCCCTCGGGATGGCTCTCGCCTCCGTACTTCTCAACCCGGCTTACGAAACGCGCAACAAGGCTGGCTTAATAGCGCGCGTGGCGATGGGTAAAGCCGCGTTCCAGAAGCTAAGGAGATTGGTACGTCACGAGTGACGACATAGAGGCAGTTACTGGTTGGAGTGTGTGAACCTCCGACGTATGACGCATGACCTACGATCTACGGCTCAGAAAACCACGAGCCAAAGAGAAGAGCGCGGCGACCGACTCTCGGTCAAGTAGCCAGAGCAACCCCACGTATTCGGCGGCTCCTGCGGCTACCAGCACTATAAGGGCAGGTATACTTGGTTCCGCACTACTTGACATAACAAGCAGTTGTACGCTGGCTGCCATTACTGTGGACGCTGCCAGCGACGGGAGGAGCGCTCTCACATTGGCCCACACGCTCACGCCGACGAAGCCCGCCACAACCCACATGTCTATCACGATCCCCACGATGCGGATCACTAGCTGCCCCCACGCCACGCCCTCGATGCCGTAGTTGGCCGCGCTCCACCAGAGGGTCGGCACAAGCATCACGAGCTTAATCAGGCTCAGCACGTTCAGGATTCCCGGCCTGCCGAGAGCCTTGTATACCACGCCCGGCCAGTGGTTTACCCCGCCCAACACCATGTAGATAGTCAGGATCTGCATCACAGGGATGATAGGGTCCCAGCGTGCTTGAAAGAGCAAGTGGATCAGCGGCGGCGTGAGGGCGTACAGCCCGCCACCCAATGGGGCCAGTATCGCCAGCATGTAGCGCTGCATCTTGAGATAGGCGTCACGCAAGGCGGCCATATCGGACTGCAGGCGCGCGGCCACAGGGAACGCCACTGTAGAAACCGCCTGCGCCAGATTCTTGATCAGCAGTTCGGGAATGCGGAAGGCGAGCGTGTAGTAGCCGAGCGCAGTTTCGCCCAACATCGCGCCTATGATTAGATAATCCACGTCGGCCAACAGGGTGCCGAGGCCCCCCACCACGGTCAATTGCACGCCATAGTTGAGGATGGGCGCAAGCAATTTGCGTTCGACGTGGCGAGAGGGCCGCCAGGGCATGACCACCCACAACAGCACGGTGGCACAGGCCTCGCCCACCACTTGCCCTATCACCAGCCCCCATACTCCTAGCCCAAGGAGCACCAGCACCACCTGCAATATGCCCTTCACGAGGGTGCGTCCCACCTCGGGTACCATGCGCTTGCGGTAGTCTATGCTCTTCTGGAGGAGGGCATCGTGCGTGGAGCCGAGCGACGAGAACAGGAGGCTCAGGCCAAGTGTTTGCAGAAGCGCGGTGACGGTTGCGGTATCGCTCGGGCTGGAGGTCTTGAAGAACCCTGCCGCTAACGGCGCGAACAGCCAATTGGCGGCAAACAGCACCACGCCGATCGCCACACTTAGGAAGAAGGATAGGTTGGCTGCAGCTTGCCCGCCGTCTTGACGGTAGATCAGAGCTGAACCGATTCCGAAGTCGCGCAGGATATCGAGCAGGCCGATCACGAGCAGGGCCATGCCCACCAGGCCGAACTCGGCGGGCGACAACAGGCGCGCCAAAACAAGGGTTGCCACGAACAGCAACCCCTTGCTGAGTAGAAACGCTGCGTAGTTCCAGGCTGCTCCCGACGCGGCCTGTCTCCCAAGACTCATCTATCAAAAGTATAACAGAGGCGGCGAATCCGGGGCGTCACCCAAGTGCCTTATTTGCCCTAATACCTGAGTCCTAATTCGCAAGATTGTTGGCAATAGAATCGCTATGCTACAATCAAGGAGTCAGAACAGAGGTGACCATCTCGCTCGATCCACGCTCCATGCTCAAAAAAACACTGTTCGGTCTTGTATATCAGACCGGGCGGTTCTGGCGTGGCGGCGGGATCACGATCCTGAGCTACCACTCGATAGATGAGCACGGCACTCCCCTCTCGGTGTCGCCGCGCCTGTTCGCAGAGCAAATGCGCACTCTGGCCGGCGAGAATTGCGTCACGCTCACGATGGACGAGGTGGCGCGGCATATGGCAAACGGCACGAAGTTCCCGCCCCGGGCGGTGGCCATCACCTTCGACGACGGCTTTGCCAATCTGTATACGCACGCTTTGCCCGTGTTACGTCATCATGATCTGAAAGCGACTGTGTACGTCATTACAGGTATGGTGGGTAAAGCGACTCGGTGGACAGATGGTAGCACGCTCCTGCCCTCGCTGCCTCTCCTCGACTGGACACAGCTAGCGGCGTTGCGGAACGCAGGCATAGAGATTGGCGCGCACTCGGTCACGCACGGCTTCATGACTCGGTACCCTGACCCTCAGCTACATAACGAGCTAAGTGCACCGAAGGCGGAGCTTGAACAGCGGCTAGGCCAAGCGATTGGCGCGTTCGCCTACCCACAGGGCGATTACGATGGGCGGGTGGTGCGCGCAGTAAAGCAGGCAGGCTACCTGACCGCTGTTACGGTAGACCAGGGCCGGGCCGCAGTCAATGGTGATCCTCTGTGCCTACCGCGCCTGCTGGTGAGCAACAACACCACGCCGGCGACGATGCGCGCCTTTGTAGTACCGGCCATCGGTCCGGCGTACAGCCTGATTAACCTCGTCCTGCGCCACGCACTGGACCGCAAACAATGGCCGCGTCGCAAGCCGGGCGAGGTCGATTCGACCGGCACGCTCGAGTCAACGGATGGGAATTAGCGATTTGAACACTGTATTGCAGGCCATACGCACTGTAGACGCTCGTCAGACAGGGGGCGCGGAAGAACTGGTGCTGCTCCTCGCGCCGGGGTTGGAGGCGCGCGGGCGCTTTCGCTCGCCCATCCTCCTCCTGCGCAAACCCGAACCCGACGCCGATCCCAACAAGGACTTCGGGAGCCGGGCTCGGCGCCTGGGGCTGACGGTTGTGCCGTTGCAGGAGTTTACCCTCAAAGGGGGTTGGCTGCGCCAGCTGCCGAAGCGTATGGGTGTGCAGATAGTCCACGTTCATGGCCAGCGCGCCAACTATTTCGTGTGGATTATGCGGCGGCTCTACCCGCGCGCCTGGGGGCGGGTTAAACTGGTTGCGACGGTACACGGCTGGGTGCAGGACAACTTTGTACGCAAGGCGGTCACCTGGCTTGAATGGCGCACCCTTCGCGAATGCGACCATGTCATTACCGTGTCGGCCCTCCAGCGAACCACCTTGCTGAGCATGGGTTTCTCGCCCGACAAAGTGAGCGTTGTGCGCCCCGGCATTCCCTATCTTGCCGAGAGCGGCCTGCGCACCCCCACGCCCCAGGACCGCGTGCAGGCGCGTGCTAAGTGGAGCCTGCCGCCCGATGCCTTTGTGGTGTCGGCAATTGGCAGGCTGTCAACCGAGAAGCGGTTCGACCTGTATCTGGAGGCTTGCGCTCTGCTAAGCGAGCGGATACCGGAAGCGCGGTTCCTGCTGGTGGGAGGGGGCAAGCAGGAGGCCAATTTGCGCGCACAGGCCTCAAGCCTGGGTCTGGCAGGACGATTAACGTTCACGGGCCTCACGGGTGACATGAGAAGCATATATGCCGCTACCGACCTCGTGATGCTTACATCAGACACCGAGGGCACGCCCCACGTCCTGCTCGAAGCGATGGGCAGCGATATTCCGGTGGTGGCGACCTCAGTCGGCGGCATCCCTGAGTTCATCACCAGCGAGGAACACGGCCTGCTGGTTCCCAAAGGCGACAAAGAAGCGCTCGCCTCCGCCGCCCAACGACTACACGATGACTCGGAATTACGCGCAAAGCTAGTAGCAGGCGGACGCAATGTAGCGGCTCAGTTCACAGTAGATCACATGCTCGAAGGCGTAGAGACGGTGTACGAGCGGGTCTTAGATCATTGATCGTAAGGCATGCGTCAATCTCCTACCCTCTCGTACCATCCTGGGCAGAGCCACATTAGAATCATGACACTTTTTGTAGCATCGCTTGTAGCAATTTTAGGGGGAGTTCTTGTCTAATCTTCAAGAATTGGCACTGAAAGGTTGACATGGGCCCATATTTCAAATAGAATGAGGCAATCTAAAGGAAGTCGGAAGTGTCTCCGGCGGTAGTACATGAGCATGAGGCCACATTCCAGATACAGGTAAAATACAGAAAAGTCAGGTACAAATTACTCTAAGAACCACCGCGATGGTAAATCCGCTTTAGCACTTCATGCATCGCGGGTTTGAAAGGTGCTCTAGCGCTCATATTCTTACTGTGCCAGTGCAATATCATTTAGAGAGCTACGGGTAGTGTGAAATACGTGCAATTATTAGTTGTCGAAGACAATCCTCCCACCCTCAAGATGCTTACCTTCCTATTGCGTGATGAAGGTTACACTGTGCATGCCGTTTCGGACGGCACATCGGCCCTCGAACTGCTCAAGACTGAGTTCATAGACTTGATGGTGCTCGATCTCATGCTACCGGACATAAGTGGCCTGCAGATCTGCCGCCAGATTCGCCAGGAAGGGCTTATACTGCCTGTGCTGGTCATATCGGCCAGGGATAGTCGCGAAGACAAAGTCGAGGCTCTAAACGAAGGGGCTGACGACTACATGACCAAACCGTTCGACCCAGCAGAAGTTGTTGCCCGTGTCCACTCCCTAATTCGGCGCACCCAGCCTACCCTGGCCCCTCAGTTGCAAACAATGCTCTGTCTTGGGGGTATTTGCCTGGATGTGCGCAATCGTCTGGTGAGAATTGGCGAGACAGAACGAAGCGTGGACCTCACTAATATGGAAGCCCAACTCCTCCATGTACTTATGCGCAATGCCGGGGAGGTCGTTTCCCATAACAGCTTGATTTCTGAGGCCTGGGGCACTGACTATGATGCCAGCAGTAATCAGCTTGAGGTGTACGTGCATCGCCTCCGCAGCAAACTCCAGAATCCTGAGCTAATCAAGACCATTCAGGGACGCGGTTACGAATTCATCCCAGTCCAGGAACTAAGGGTCATCAAATAGGGGCGAAGGGGTCGGCTTCGACTGTCGTCACTCAGGATATTGCGGCCAGGCTTCCTAAAACCTGCTGCCGAAATCGCTCGATACTCTCCCATAGTGCAGCCACGAATACGGGCGCGATCAACCGGTTGGCGTGCTCATTGGGGTGGGCGTCCTGTCCCAACCTTCCGCTTCTGTACTCCGCCCGCAGCATATTACGATTTTGCTTTACACCGGCGTCCTCAGCCAGCAGATCAAACAGGTCGAACGAGGCAAAGTTGGGCAGCCCACCGCAGAACTCCTCCGAAATAAGCCAACGCGAGAACTCACGCGCTCGGTCTGCATCCCCTTGATTGGTCCACATCCAGCGTGACCCGGGCGACAGAAGCGCGCCCATCAAAGGTCGGGGCACCAGGGGCGGGGGCGACATCACAATAAAGAGTATATTGGGGTGAAAGCTGACCTTCTCTCGCAGGGCAAGGTAGTGCTGCTGGTATTTTTCGAGTTGGGCCAGGCTGTCGATGGCCGATGCGGGGAAGCAAGACTTGAGCACCACCACGTCGAAAGTCAGCAGATGGCTCAATGCGTTGTCGCGTGGAGTGTGTACAGGCTGACTGAAGAGCAGGTCTAGCCCAACGGGATCAGTGTTGTCGTCAGGTATATCAAAGGATCTGTTTACCCGTTCGCCTGAGGGTCCCGTCAACCCTAAGTCGTTATAGTCGTGATCCCAGAATTCATGAGCAGTACCGTAGCGCCGGTTCTGTTCCGCAACCAGTTCGCGCACTCCCCCTTGCCGGATCAGGTTTCTGCCTACCGAATGATGCAGGAAAAGAATTCGCAGCCTCGCGTCGCGGCTAGGGTGCTGCATAGGTCAGTTCCTTGCGGTTTATCTTGCCGTTCTCAGTGCGCGGCAGTTCCAGCATGAAGTCTATATACTTGGGCATCATATAGTCGTCGAGGTGGCGGGCGCAATAGGCCTTGACTTCTCTTTCGGTAAGCGTGCTTCCCTCCCGGCGCACTATGATCAGGCGGATAGCCTGTCCCAGTATAGGGTCGGGCACCCCCACAACCGCAACGAGAGCCACGCCTTCCATCTCGTATACCGCGTTCTCAATCTCCAGGGGGCTGACCTTCTCACCTCTGCACTTGATAATGTCGTCCTTACGGGCAACAAAATAGAGAAAGCCCTCGTCGTCCATCCGGAATAAGTCGCCCGTGTACAGCAACCTTTCGCCAGGTCTCACACCGGGGCGGAAGCGTAAACTGGTTAGCTCGGGGGCGCGCCAGTAGCCATTCATGACATGTGGCCCCTCCACCACCAGTTCGCCTACCTGGCCGGGGAGTACGCGCTCGCCCCTTTCATCCACGATGTATACCTGGCTATTCGGGATGGCGATGCCCACTGAGGTTGGACGACGGTCAAGCTCTTCCGGGGGCAGGTAACAGACGCGCTTGCACTCGGTCTGCCCATACATCGAGAAGATTCGGGCGTTGGGGAAGGTGGCCCGGATTTGTTGCAGGTGGCTTGCAGGCAGGGCCGCCGCTGCGTTGGTAATGTAACGCAACTTCGGGAAACCGCTCTTGAGCAGATCGGGGTATTGCAGTAGCAGTGCGAAGAAGGTAGGTACTCCGGGCAGAGCCGTAACCCCCTCTTGCTCCAACAAGGAGGCGACACGAGCAGGGAAGGCGAAGTTCTTTTCGATGACCACTCGTGCGCCTACTTGGAAGGCGAGGAAAATCTGATAAAGGCCGTAGCCGAAAGAGAATGGCAGTCCATTCAGGATTACATCGTCTTCGTTGTTTTGCAGGTAGCCGTTCACCGAGGTGGTCGCCGCGATCATGTTGGCGTGGGTACACATCACGCCCTTAGGTTGGCCTGTGCTGCCCGATGTATAAATGATCGTCGCAAGATCGCTTTCAACCGACGTGCGCTGGGGTTTAGTGTCAGGGTAGGACGGCAGAGTGGACCAGCCTACTATTCGCACTCGATCGTTGATCTGGATAGCGCTGCTGTCGCTCCATACCAGGCATCGTAGCGTGGGCGCCCCGGCCACGATGTCCGTATGCTCTCGCATCCGCATCCGGTCGGTCACGAGAGCAGTAGGCTCGGCATCTTCCAGTATCGTACTTAGCCTGTTGCGCTTTATGCCCGGGGGCAGCACCATGAATATGGCCCCGGCCTTCAGGGCCGCAAAGAGGGCCACTGCCACCTCGATGCTATTCTCGAGTATGATAGCGACCCGGTCGCCCTGTTGCACGCCGGAGGTGATCAAGGCATGGGCCAGCCTGTTGGCCAGCGCCTCTAATTCGCCATACGTGACCCGCCGGTCGCCACTTATCAGCGCTATCCTATCGGGCCACGCCTCAGCCCCACTCTCCAGAAGGTGTTGTACAAGCATGTTATGCCTCTAAACTGCTGCCGAACCCTCACAGGGTCAAGAGGCAATAGCCACGTCAGCATCCAGCTTACGCAGGATGAAGTTCGTCATATAGCGTACGGAATCCAGGTTTTCGGGCAGTACCTCGCTGTCCTCAACCTTGATGTTGTACGTGGTTTCGAGCCACATGATTACTTCCAACACCCCCGTCGAGTCCACGATGTCACTTTCCAAAAGCGAGTCATCGGGGCCTAGAGAAACAGCCGGGTCGAAAATAAAGTTGCTCATCAGGAATTCGTGAACCTGAAATTCTACATCGCTTCTTGTCATGTTGGACAACCTCCGGGAAACCAGATATGAATGCTATCGTCGAAAAAGAGAATAAGAAACGGTCGGTCCGGCCTAGCGGGTACTCTTGTACCTGGGCACACCAAGTCGGTCGGTCACGAAGTCGACGACCTGCTGGCTTGGCATAGCATCGATTCGCTTGAGAGCTTCTTCGCGCTCCATGCGCCCCTCACGCACCAACCCGGCAAGCTCGGCCACGTAGGGGTGGAAATGAGCCTGGTCGAGGTGGATGTTGATGGCGTAGCTGTTGAGTAGACAGTTTGTAGAGTTTGCGTCAGTGTCTTTCGGTCGCTTCCAACCGAGGTCTTGTACATACTCGTATACTTTTGTTTCGTCGTACACCATGAAGGCCAAAGGCGAGATATTGTAGGGGAAGCGCTCAGGTTTCTCGTAGTGCTCTTCTTCCAGGAAGTAGGGGCGTACAGCCTCGTCGCCTACCAGCCGCCGCATCGGACCGGAGGCGGCATCTTGCATTTTGCGAATCATCTGAGGATTGCTTTTGAAGATACCGGACGCAAGTGGCACCTGGCCCGGCGTCCAGCCGAACGCGGTCATGGGGATGTTTTTCTCGATGCAAAGGCGCAAGGCAAGGCTTTTCGCTATGCCCATACACGAGGTGCAGATGTTGCTCGCCCGCCCCAGCGCGGATTTCGGGTAAAGCTCGTCACCCTGGGCCGACGAGTTGAACACTCTCTGCATCACATCGAACCGCCCTTTGTATATCAGGTGGTCCACGCCCAGGCTGTCGGACAGCTTTTCCATGTTACGAAAAGCCTGCTTTGACACGAATCCATTGTCGAACGTGAAGGCGAGTACGCGCACCTGGAACTCCTTGAGCAAGCGCGCAAGGATGTATGTGCTGTCTTTGCCGCCACTCCACCCTACCAGCACGTCGTATGTGCCGCGCCCTCGCACTTCCTCAAGGAGCTGCTCAAACTTGGCACGCGAAACGTCGCGTTGCGCCGCCAGCTTCTCCTCGACAAGGGCGCGATGGCAATAGTTGCACACCCCTTCGTCGTCGAAAACGATCCCAGGGAACGTTTCCGGCAGTACGCAGCGTGTGCATAGCCGCAACTTCGCTGTTTGCTCAGCCTCATTAGCCATTTCGATAGTACTTACACTCAAGATACTTGTCACGATTTAGTCCTTTCGACCCAGGTCGGGCTTACTTTGCTGTACGCCCAGACGTCCCCAATCCTACACGGCGGCTGCGACTCCTTGCCGTTCATTTACCTCTCCAACCTCGCTGTCAACCCGCACCGTTGATAACGAGCCTTCATTTACACCCCAGGCGGTGCCGCCCGCTTCTATGAACTGCTTGTGGAGCAACTGAGTGGAGAGCACACCCACGAGGGCCATGCTGTCCATCTCTCCCACGGAGGCCGCTGCGAGGCACTTCTTCAGCAGCATCTCTACGCCTGCGGGATCGAAGATTCCCGCCCTCTTCACCTCCGAAGGCGACAACATCTCGCGTACATACGCCGGCGCACCGGGCCCGAGGAAGGCATTGCGGATTGGTGCGCGATACGGCCGCTTTGTTCTTGCCAGTATCTCGGCGGGTAGCAAGTCCGACATAGCCCGCTTCAACGCGTATTTTTCTTCCAGGCCGCGCAGGCGTAGGTCCGGCGGCATGGTGGCGGCGAACTCGACCAGCCTGTGATCGAGGAATGGGAAGCGACCTTCCACTGCGTTCGCCATTGCCACCCGATCCCCCTGTGATGAAAGCAGGTATTGCGACATGAAAAGGCGGCTCTCAATATACTGGGCCTTCGCAAGGGAGTCCCAGTGGGGCTGCAATCCTTCCAGGGCTTTATCAAGCGCTCGGTCTCCGTCATAGCCTTCGAGAGATGCGCGCGTATCCGGCGAGAACAGACGCTTGAGCCGAGAGGTACCACGCCAGCGTACCAGGTGGCTGTAGTAGGGATTACCGGTTTCGGTCAGGCCATTCTTGAAGAAGGCTTGCAGGTAGTGTTGCGATGTATCGCTTACGCCCCGCACGTCTCCGTACAGTCTCTTGAGGAGCAACGGACGGAGCGCCGACTCGGGCCTGTTCGCCCAGAAGCGGCGTACCTGCGTCTCCTTGAAAATATCGTAGCCACCGAACGCCTCGTCTGCTCCTTCGCCCGTTAGCACGACTTTGAATCCCTGCTCCCTGACCAGTTGCGACAACATATACATGGGGGCGGGTGCTGTGCGCAAAAGCGGTACCTCTCCGTGCCATACGACCTCCGGGAACACCTCGGCTATGTCGTTGTCTGTGCACTCCATGCTGATGTGCTCGGTGCCCAGATACTCGGCCATTCGGTGTTGGTGTGCCCGCTCGTCGAAATTCGCATCTCGGAAGGCTATGGAAAATGTCTTGAGGTGGTTGGAGGTGTAGCGCCGAACAATAGCCGCGATAGCCGACGAATCGAGGCCCCCGCTCAGGTAGGTGCCCACCGGCACATCGGCCCGTAGTCGCAGACGCGTGGCGTCCACCAGCAGTTCAAGCAAACGCTCTGTATACTGGCTCTCGCTTCTGCGTGGGCCTGCGCCTTCTGTTGAGAAGTCGAGGCTCCAGTACCTGTGAAGAGAAATGCCGCGCTGTTCAACGAGCAAGTAGTGCGCGGGCGGCAGTTCTGCCACGCCCTCGAACATCGAGGTGCCGGGCAACGTACACCAGTAGGTGAAAACCTGCTCCAGCGCTTTTAGGTTCAGTCTTGGCTCAACAAGACCGCTGGCGAGCAAACCTTTCACCTCGGAAGCAAACAGTAAAGACCCGTTGCGGCGCGCATAGAAAAGTGGGCGCACGCCCATTCGATCGCGCGCTAGCATCAATCGTCGTAGACCCGCGTCCCAAATGGCGAACGCGTACTCGCCAATCAGCTTCTGGACACACTCCGGACCCATCTCTTCATACAGATGGACTATTACCTCGCTATCCGAGTTAGTGCGAAACGTGTGCCCGCGCGCTAGCAGCTCTGCACGGAGCTCCAAGTAGTTAAATATTTCGCCGTTACATATGATCCAGAGCGAGCCATCTTCGTTCGGTATGGGCTGCAAGCCGCCTTCCAGGTCAATGATGCTGAGGCGGTCGTGCCCCAGGCTCACAGGTCCCTGGGAATACACCCCGGCTACTTCAGGTCCACGATGCCGGACAGCCGCTAACATACGCTCCAATAGCGCTACGTCAGTTGGTGATTGGTTTGTGTAATTGAAGATTCCTGCTATGCCACACATTGTAACGTTCCCTGAAATAGTGCTCTATGTTGCGCGGCGTACTATAGGAAAGACAGACGCGCCCATCGCCAACCGCCGGCCAGGGGCCTCTGCTTTTGAAGTACCCATGATTAGTTTAGTGCTGTGAGGTTAATGCGGGCTGAAACAGACATACGGCTATGTAGCCTAAAACTTACAGTACATACTTCTTTCAGGTCGAATTGCCCGTGGGCGGCCATGTGCCAACCTGCGACCCTGCCTGTCAATTGCGGGATGCCCAGCCTCATGCACGCTCGCTGAGGCCCCATCGACACTCGCTATCGTTCATCTTGGGCTTCTGTCTACCCATTACATTCTGTTAATTCTTCGTTAAGCGTTGTGTGTTACAATCAGTCACAGTTACCGTTTCTAATGGTATTATGATTGATGTATGGGTCTCTATCAGCGATGGGTCGAATCTGACCCGAAGCTATGTAATAGGTGGTAAACAGCTATGCTTCAACTGGAAGTATTACCGGGAATTATGCAAGGAAAGAGGAATCCTGGGATGAAAGTACTGGTTATCGACGACGATCCAACTCATGTCAAGATGCTCAACTTTCTGCTGAGAGATGAAGGGTTTGAAGTGACCACGGCTTCAAGTGGCACTGAGGCCCTCAGGTTTCTCACGCAACAGTGGATTGATATGGTTATCCTCGACGTCACTTTACCCGACATGCTTGGCTTCGAAATCTGCAAACAAATTCGTGAAACAAACCGAGTCCCAATCCTGATGCTTTCGGCGCGTGGTACCACCGAGGATCGGGTGCGTGGGCTGTTAGACGGCGCGGATGATTACATGTCCAAACCGTGCGAGCCTTCAGAGCTTATTGCTCGCGTGCAGGCGCTGGCGCGGCGCTCGCAAACACAACCCAGCTCGGAAGGACGCGCCCTCACTGTGAGTGGCCTGTCCCTCGACCCCATGCGGCACACTGTTACCCTGTCCGATGGCAGGAAGACCGACCTCACTCCCACCGAGAGCCAGCTACTTTACTGCCTGATGCGCAATGCAAACAAGATTCTGACCCGTGAGGTCTTAATCGCGCATGCATGGGGTGATATCGAGGGGAGAGAAAACGGGCAGGTAGATGTCTACATACGTCGTCTCAGGCGCAAGATCGAGGACGACCCCTCTGACCCGGCCTTGATAAGCACAGTCTGGGGGCTAGGCTACAAGTTCAACGTACGACCTGAAGACCGCTAACTTCAGACTTTATTACGAAATAGAAAGGAAATAGGTGGGGCAGTATGCTGCCCCACCTATTTCGATCTCGGCTAAAACCCTACCCGGCTCAGTTGGTTGGCCCTCTCTCCTGTCCGGTTACCGCCAGGTAGATTATCTTGGATACCTGTCCCCTCGTCGCGGGGTTACCCGGTCTGAAATAGGGACGGTTTTGGCCGTCGCACGGCTCACCCGGGCTGCCGCATGGGTAGCCCGCTAGCAACTCGTGCTCGACAGCCGTTTCCACGTATTGATAGAAGGTCGAGCCTGGCTGGATATCCGTGAATGTCTTATTCGAGGGATTTACCAGCTGCCACTGAGCGGCCAGCACCACTATCTTGGCGGCCTGTGCCCTGGTCACATTGTTGTTAGGCCTGAAGTAGGGGCGGTTTTGGCCGTCGCACGGCTCACCTGGGCCGCCGCATGGGTAGCCTCCTATTAACTCGTGCTCGACAGCCGTCTCCACGTATTCATAGAAGGTTGAACCAGGCTGGATATCCGTGAATGTGTTGTCAGATGGGTTGGAAAGGTCCCATCCTTCAGCTAGCACGACCATCTTGGTCAGCTGTGCCCGCGATGTGGAGTTGTAAGGGCGGAAAGTGTTGTCAGGGTAGCCGTTGACCACGCCCAGGCAGTAGAGATAGCGTACCGGCTCATAGAAGTAGTCGCTGGCATGTACATCTGAAAACGTAATCGCGCACGTCGTTGGGGTCTCCGTTGGAGGCTCGGTTGCAGTAGCGGTGGGCGAGTACCAGGTGCCGGTTGGTGTGGAGGTCGGAGTGTTCGTTGGTCCTTGCGTTGGCGTCCTGGTGCGCGTCGGGGTAACGGTGCGGGTCGAGGTAGCGGTGCGCGTTGAAGTTCTGGTGCTCGTAGGCGTCTGTGTACGTGTGGAGGTGGCAGTGGGTGGTGTGCCTGTAGGGACGCTGGTCGGGCTTGGCGGACTACCTCCCGGCAGGGGGATTGTGCCTTCTGTATAATAAGCATCGCTCCTCACCCGAATGTTGCCGCCATCATCATCCGCGTACAAGGCCATTTCGTTGTTGCCATTTATGGGCGCAGGGTTCGTGATACCGTCTTCCTTGTAGTCGAAATAATGGGATTGTGAACCTGCTCCCGATCCCCACCAGATGCCCATTACCCCGAGGTTGGCCCAGTCCTGTATGTGCTGCCTCCCGGTTGTGGGGTTCAGGAAGTAGTCGGTCTTATTATCCTGCCAGTGCCCGTCGGTGTTGTTCTCGCTCCTGTATGTCTTGTTACCGTTCGGCACCTGCCATACCACGACCCTCTTACTGGTAGCCTGCACTATTCTCCCGATCCAGGCACCCATCGTATTGTAGGTCGGCTCGGTTACGTTGTTAGTGTCCCACCACCTGTTGCTACCCTGGGTGTTCTCGTACCAGGCAGCATCGCGGTCGGCTGGGTTCCACGACAGCATATCGTAGCCTGTTCCCATGCTATTAAGGAAGGTTGCCTCGCGGTCCGCATGATGTTGCCAGTCGTAGTTTGGATCGTCCCGGAGGGCAAGCACGATGTCATCGCCGGGGCCCCAGTTGGTAACGTCCAATGAGACCATAACGTTGGGCGCTTCTACGTCCCGAATGTGCAGCATAGCCTGGTACATACCCATGAAGTTGTCGGGGTAACCTGCGGCCAGTGGGTTACCCGAAGCGTCTACCTTGGCAGGAACCGTAGTGGCATCATCATTCGTCGCGATCTGCTGCATTACGCCCGTCAGGTCCGCTTCCAGCATGACCACAACGGGGCCTCCTGCGTCGGCGCACTTGGTCATCAATAGTGCCCAATCGTCGAAGTATGCGTCCATGGTGTCAGGGTCCTGCATATTCTGATATTCGTCGTAATTGGGTGCGGACTCCAGTATCTGATAGTACTCGAAGGCGGGAATCATGCCCCTGGCGTGGGCATCATTGATATAGTTGGTCGCGTACCCACCGTTCGGGTTCCAGTCAGCCCACCCGTCGCCTGTGTTGACGCCACCGGTCAGGTATTGGTACCTGAAATCCCAGGGAACAGCCGGCGGTATCGTGTCTGTCGAGGCGTTGAACAGGCCGAAGTCAAAGAAGGAAGGCATACCTCCCGGCACGGGGGGCAATACCAGAGGTTCTGCAGAAGTACTGGCGGCTCTATTGCCACCGATCATGGCACTCGCGCCTGCGGTGTTCGAACTCCCCGTGGAAACGAACACGATTGCGCCAAGTACGCAGATGGTGAGCAGACCAATACCTCTGGTCAACCAGGTTGATGGATGTGTCTTTGCAATCATATCTTTGTTTAATTCCTCCTATTTCCGGCACTTTCGCAGATTGGACAGGGAATATCTAAAATAGGGTCATGATAGGCGATCAAGAGCGACAATGTCGGAGAGCGGCCATCGAAATGCCATGCCGGTATCCTATCAGTATTGTACAGGAATCGAAGTCGCTTATTTCATGGTGGAAAATGGCTTCAGTGATGTTCGTGTGTAGATAGTAAGAATGTTACGTATTTCAGCGTAGACGAAATACGAATCTACATCGTAATTATCCTACGTAACACTATGTAGATTCCCTACGATCTCGTTGCGTATCTTGATTACGCTGGGATGCGTAGTTTTCCTACGTAAGGTGAGAGTATTTCTCCTACGCTACGAGTCGTAATTTTACTAGGTAGAATCACGTAAGCACTTGACTTTGCACTCATTTCTTAACATTTTGTAAGGATCACCCACGTATACTATTCTTTACTGCGCTAATTGATTGGGGTCGCATGAACGCCCTGTAACATATCCGTGCCTGGGGGTTCATGCCCTGTTTAGTCTGACTTGTTAGACTGGCAGAGTAGTGGTTCAATCGCCGGCTAACAGCCCCGCAGGATCAGCCTGTGCATTTTTCGGCACCCTGTTGGGCAATGAACATGAGGAATCTAATGGCAAATAACATATCGACCCGTCCAGCCCTGAATATCGCACACGACGAGCAAGTACTTGCACCGAAGCCGCTCGGCACCGGTCTATTCACGAAACTTCGACGCCTGGCCTACCAGCACCGGCACGACTTTCACTATTTGCGCCGCATCCAGTGGGAGCTTATTGAGCGCTATCTTAAGCCTGCCCGCGGCGAGTACATCCTGGACGTGGCGTCCGGTGATGGCTATTACAGCCGCAAAATGGCATCAAGGGGTGCGATGATAGAGGCGATTGACATCGACCCGGATCGCATAAGCAATGCGCTTACCTACCATGATATACCGAATGTGCGCTACCGCCTTGGTAACGCAGAGCAGCTTCCGTATGCCGACGCCGAGTTTGACAAGGTGGTCAGCGTCTGTGCGCTGGAGCACTTCCACGATCCGCAGAAGGCCATCAATGAGGCGTTCCGCGTGGTCAAGCCGGGGGGGCTACTCGTTTTGCACGTCGATAGCTTTACCTATCGCGAGATAAGCGACAAACTGCGTGCCTACCATCGCAAGCATTACTTCGTGGAGAACTACTTCACTATCAAGTCGCTTAGCAGCCTGCTGCGAAACGCAGGATTTGAAGTGAACCAGTACCGCTACGCCTTCAATTCACCCATCTCCCATCGATTTTTCATGTGGGGAGAGAAGCGGGGCTTTACGGGACTACCCTTCCTTCTTATGTTCCCAATCGGTTATGCACTTTGCAAACTGGGGGATGCCCTCTTGGGCAAACGTGAAGAAGGCTACGACCTCTATGTAAGCGCAACTCGACCCAATTCTTAGCAACCCGGGATTGCGTTGCTTACGCGGCAGCATCGCTTCCTTCTTTCTGGAAAACTTAATAATTCTGGGGCTTCCCATCGAAGGCTCTGAGTGAAAAACGCTCGGAATACCGTAGAGGGCACGTTATGTCGTGCCCTCTACGCGGGTTGTTTAAGGGTGTTCGTGGGTCCACACTTTTCCACAGTCTCGATCCAAATTCGTTACGGAGAATTTGCGTGGTACATATCTTGCTGCTGGCATTTTTCAATTTCTCACGCACGAAAACACTAATCTCCTATAGTAATATCACCAATTGTCCTATCCCGAGGGTATACCTTCTATCCTATATATTGGATTCGACTAGTGGTGTATAATAAGCTCAGATTGCGCAAGGGGCAATTTGTGGTCGCTCTGCCGCCTCCCACCTCCCGCTCCTCACACCTTCCACGCCTGCCACCCTGACTCGCCACAAGACTAGCGCCTCGGGTTCTATATTCTCTCCGCTCACCGGCGGAGAGCCGAAGAGAAGACGTTCAGCTACGGCGACGACACGCCTTCCAAGCGATGAAGTCGGACACAAAAGTTAGCACGAAACAGTATTAGCACGAGAAGGATTAGCACGAGTCCGCTCTCAACTTTCCGGCAGGTTAATATCGAGATGACCTGCGGGGTCATGGTCATGGTTGAGCAGAGCGGAGAGTATTAAACAAGGGCCGTCTAGACAAATTGAGTCCGGCCTAAGGAGAGAAACCATGAAGCTTCGCAACATGCGACCATTTACGGTGTTATTGGCACTGGTGTTGCCTGTTATTCTCATTGGTGCACTTGCATCTACTACCCTGTCTACGTCCCCGGCCGCTCGCGCCGAAGGATTGAGCATCGTCTCGCTCGATAGCACGTTGCACATACAATGGCAGGCTACAGGTGACCCCAACGCTGCCTGGCAGATGATCGTCATAAAAGAGATGGACGGTACTATTCAACAGAGCAAAGTCGTCGGCAAAACGGCCACAGTGGCTCAGGCCAACGGGCTTATTCCCGGTCGCTCATACAATGTGGAAGTCTATAGTGTGGATGGGTCAGGTAACCTATCCCTCCTGGGGCAAGCCACAGCTGCCACTGATCCCCAGTCGCCTATGGGTAATGCCGCCTTCTTCGAGAACTTCAACGACGACCCGGGTCCCCTGCTCTCCGATTACTTTGATGTGCGAACCGAGGAGAGTGTAAACGACCCAGTAATAAACGGCCCGGACACCATCCAAAAACGCCTGGTTCTCGGTAATGAAAACCACTTCCACACCCAGCTTATAGGCACTACAGGCAAGCTGGAAATATCTATTCGTCCTCGCGTACCGCTCGATATATCGGGCGGACGAACTGCTACGATCGAGTTTGAGGTTGACATGCCCCCGGCGCAGCGCGGACACGGCAAATGGTTTAGCCTCATGTTCTCCCGCAATGTTCCTTATTCATCCTCTTTGTTTGGAGACAATACAGACAGCGGTTACCCGGATAGTGTCGGATTCTTGATGCGAACAGAAGATGACGGCGCGCAAGCGAACGGCCTCAATAAGGGGCGGATCGTATCCAACGTAGCAGGGGTCGAAAACGTAGTAGATGGAAATACCCCCCACTTCACAAGCGCGAACGTCCGCTTGCCCGTTGTGGTCAAGTTGTCACAGACGCATGGCGAGCTGTGGGTCAACGGCGACCTGGCAGTAGCCACTGATTTCTCGCCTCCGCTCAACTTTACCACCGGCTATCTGACCCTTAACCACCGCTCGTACTACAGCCAGCGCTGGTTCAATAACTACCTCCGCGCACCAACCATGGTAGATCAACTTGTCCACTGGGACGTCTTCCAGTTCAATGGGCCTGCCGGCTCGTATAACCCCGTGGTACACACCTACATCCAGCCCGGTTGCAGTGGAGTGGCGGACATAGTTGATAGCTATATCGAGGATTGCCCTAGCATTTCGCTTGGGAGTTACCCGTTCACTTTCAACATAACGGACGATGTGTCCACGGTGCGCTCGGCAAACCTGCTATTCAATGGAGGCAGCGAATCTACGGTTACGGCCAACGTGAACGGGCTTGGAAGCTTCCAGGTGACTAACACCGGGGGGGTTTACGACAGTCTGAGCCTGCACGCTATCGACCCCGCGTGGTTGGTGCAGGGACAGAACACGATAACCCTTACATCCAACAATGCCCATGTCGCGCAGGTAGAGGTGGAGGCAATCTTCAATCAGCAGCGCGTCATGCCTGCTGCCCACGTGCACGAAGCGCCCATGCTTTCGGATACAACCAATAACATCCGCCTCGACAGGGTCAGTAGCGATCCGAACGTTATGACGAAAACGACCTTTGTCTACAGCCTCGGGTCGGACGTACCTCAGCCATATACGGTGGAGGTACTGAGCGATTCGCCCTGGCTGACCGTGTCGCCCACCTCCGGCACGCTACGCTCTCCCGCAACGGTGGGGCAGATTGTGCCGATCAATATGAGGGTAGACTTCGGAGTGCTGGGCGCGACCGATGATGACGGTCAGACGGCGATCATAAGGATAACCAACGGCCTTCCGAATACCATGCCCGCATATGTGGGCCTGATGGTGACCAATACCGGGGCAGCAACCGCACCCGGCTTTATCACCACTTATCCGACGTTCATCACTAACTTTAACAAGGACGCTATCCCTGATTATCATGGGGGAGGTGGAGGTACACCTACCCTGGTGCCAACGAACACTCCTATAGGGCAGCCCACGAGCACACCTACGAGAACACCGACCGGCGGCGCCACAGGTGTGCCGACTAATACACCGACACGAACACCCACGGGTCAGCCTACCAACGTGCCATCCAACACTCCCACAGGCGGCCCAACCGGCCAGCCCACGAACACGCCTACTAGAACACCCACCGGCGGTCCCACGGGCGTGCCTACCGACACTCCTACCGAAGCTCCTACCCTCACGCCCTGGCCAACCTTGTGCGCCATAACCTTCACCGATGTGCCGCGCGACTACTGGGCCTGGAACTACATTACCTACATGGCCTGCAACAATATCGTAACAGGATACCCGGATGGCACGTTCCGCCCCAATAATACCGTCACGAGGGGGCAGACGGCCAAGATAGTGGCGCTCTCGGCGGGCTTCGATGATGATCCCGGCGGACAGATATACGACGATGTGCCTGTGGGTAGCACCTTCTATACATGGGTCAATCAGTTGAGCCTGAGGGACATCATAAGTGGTTATCCGTGCGGTGGGCCTGGTGAACCATGCCACGCGGGCAATCTTCCTTACTTCCGTCCCGGCGACTCAACCTCTCGCGGGCAGATCTCCAAGATCGTCGCAATCGCTGCCGGTTTCGACGGTACGCCAAGCGGTCAGACGTTCCAGGACGTGCCCCCGGACAGCACATTCTACCTCTGGGTGGAACGGCTGGTCTCGAGAGACGTAATGTCCGGCTACCCGTGCGGCTCCGTTGCGGATGCGCCTTGCGTGCCGCCGTTGAACCTACCATACTTCTTCCCGGGTAAGAGCGCTACCAGGGCCCAGGTCTGCAAGATCGTCGCCAACGCGATGTTCGCACCCTAGCCTTTCGAAGGTTCGCGTAAGATAAAGCAAAGGAGCCGGGGAACTAAAAGTTCCATTCCGACTCCTTTGCTTTATCTCGCTTTGTCGTCAGCGGTTGCCGACCAGTAGTTGAATATCCGCCCAGCCGTAGCCTACCTGCTCTAGCACCAGATCGTCTTCTACTATCTGTTCTTCCAGGACAAGTTGGCCGCCGAGGGCTTCATAGAACTTACGAGCGGTCGTGTTGGCATCTAGAACTCGTATGAGCAGGCTGCCCATTGAATACGTTGAGAGTTGGTGAGCTACAGCTTTCACCAGCCGATGCCCCACTCCCTGTCGGTGGTAAGTCGGCACCACTGCCAGAACATAGACCTCTCCGGCGTAAAGTGGGTGCTCTGTGCGCTCAGGACCGCCCATAGCCACACCCACGATCTCTGCGTCCCGGCTATGTTCGCGTTCGACCTGAGCGACGTAGATACACTCCCTGCTGTGCTTGTCCGATTGAATCTCGAGAATTGAGCGGCGCCAGTTTCGCTCGGACTCTTCATAGGAGAACGTCAGTTGGCCCGCGGGCCCAAGATCGCGATATGCTGTGCGCATACTGTCCACGAAGGCATGTGCTATTCCGAACGCGTCAGTCTCGCGTGCTTCACGTATCGAAATTTGCAAGTTGCCTCCCTGGACGCGGATCGCCACGCCGTTAATATAACTTGTATCTTACAACCAAATGGGAATTGCGGCTAAACTTGGCAGCAAAAGAAAATCCTGATAGTCAATGACAAATGCGCTCTTGACTACCAGGATCTATTCGTCGCTAGCTTCCCTAATACGCGCCTGATCGTTTCAATACCGCGGGTATGGTGCGCAACATGATAGTCAAGTCCAGGACCATGGACCAGTTTTCAGCATAGTACAGGTCGAGTTTCACCATCTCGTCAAACGAGAGGTTGGACCTGCCGCTGACCTGCCAGAGGCCCGTCAGGCCCGACGTGACGGCCAGCCTTTGCAGTTGCCAATCGCTGTAGCTCTTCACCTCATCGGGCGTTGGAGGACGGGGACCAACCCAGCTCATGTCGCCCTTGAGGATGTTGAACAACTGAGGAAGCTCATCGAGGGACGTCCGCCGTAAGAACTTGCCGAACGGAGTCAATCGGGGATCTTCCTTCATCTTGAAAATAGGCCCGTCGGCTTCGTTCAAGTGGCGTATTTCGTCCAATCTTGATTCGGCATCCTTGTACATTGAGCGGAACTTGAAGCAAACGAAGATCCGACCGTCTTTGCCTACCCGCTTCTGTCGGAACAGCACAGGGCCGGGCGATGTCAGCTTGATTATCGAAGCTATTACAAGCATGGGTAGGGCCGCGAACAGCAGTGTAACAAGCACCAGCGCCACGTCAACGATGCGCTTGACGAGAAGATTTGTGCCTTGCAGGACAACGTCCTTTATCCCGATCAGCGGCACCCCATTGAGGGCATCGATGCGTACCTCGTGGAAGCGCATCTCACACAGATCCGGCACCAGCTTGAATTCGACCCCCAACTCGCGGCAGCTATCCAGGATTTCAAGCGTCTGGGCATGCTGGTGAGGAGGCAATGCCACGATCACTTCCTGAGGTCGTCGTGCACCGATAATATCCCTTGCATCGCCGAGACCGCCGAGCCGTTGGAGGCCGGACCTGTAGCGGCCACTGATCGGCACCCGCCAACCGGCACTGCCCGGACCCGCCACACCATCTGAAACGTAGCCAAGCAGAGTGTAGCCAAGATCAGGGCGCTCTACGATATCCTTTATGATGCGCTGGGCCGCTACGCCCGCCCCCACCACGAGTGTCTCACGAATGTTGATCCCGCGCCGCCAGAGCCGGACGCGTAACCTGCGGAACGCAAAACGCTCCACCGCAAAGATGGCTATCGTGCAGAGCCACAGGCTGATAAACACCAGCCGGCTTGGGAGCACTGTGTTGATGAGCAGTGCGCCCAGCGTGAGTGCAGAGACAGCAGTGACAGTCGCCCCCGTTATTACCATCATATGGTCCAACCACGAGGCCCGCCTGGGCAGCGCGTATAGTCCACGTACCCTGAATATCAATAGGGTACCTACCACATAAGCCGCTATGTACGGGTAGAAAGCTGGGAGCGACATGTACGACTCTGGCGCGCTGACGTCTCTGCCAAGCTCGAGGCCGTAGCGCAGCCAGTAGGCAAGTACGAACGCCGCTATCAGCAATAACCCATCCGCCGCGATACGCGCGGCAAGCAAGGCTCCCCGTGCCTTCCAGACGTTTATGAGGCCATGGGAACGCTCCGCCGTGGGCTTGGTTAGTAACGATAACTCAGTAGACCGGACTACTTCAGGGGCATCGGCTGTGGCTTCGCCGATGGGGTGAGGCGATCCTGGAACTGTCGGATACGAATGTGCTTGCAATTTATATGCTCCATCCTTGGGTATACGCAGACCAACGGCCGTTTCACCGGGGCCGCATCCATTAAGAGTGTACGAAAAGGCGATTGCCTGTGTCTGAATATGTGGGCACTCACGACTTACAGTTCTGTCACGACTTCAGCGGGGGCGTCGGCAAGAATGCCCCTCGCCTAATCGGGATAATCTCCTCCGCGCCAAAAACACACATAATTCCGCCTGCCGATAATCCTGCAATTTCTCAAGAATGAAGTTTAGATAATCTCTTGTTGCATTGTCAGAGCGTTAGGCACTGTTATTGACACGCCACGCACAACACCTTAACAGAAATTCTTGGATTCACTCATTTGCATTTCAGGAGGGGGCAAATCCTGAATGCTAAGATTTTCTTGTGACCGTTATGACGCGGTAATGGTCGCTTGGTTAAATTTCCCTGGTCGTAAAGTTTCCCATCATGTTCTGGATTCGATGAACTAGGCACAGGTGGTGAAGAACGGAGGCTATTATGCATAACATGCATAGGCAAATCGGAATGTTAGGTGCCTACATAGATCGCGTTACCCTCGATGAAGCGGTTTTGCGCGTACACGAATTCGTTGTCACCGGTCAGCCCCATCAGGTGACTACTGTCAATGTTGACTTCCTGCGGCTGGCTCAAGAAGATCTGGAGTTCAGGTCCATCATCAACCGGAGCGACCTGGCGATTGCTGATGGTATGCCCCTGGTATGGGCATCCGGGTGGCTTGGCGATAGGCTTGCTGAGCGCGTGACCGGCGTCGACCTGGTAGACTACTGCTGCGATCTGGCAGCCCGCGAGAACTACGGGGTCTTCTTGCTCGGTGGTGAGGAAGGCGTGGCCGCAGACGCGGCTGAGGTTTTGAAGCAGCGTCACCCCGGCCTGCGTGTTGTCGGCGAATATTCTCCACCCATCGGAGAGTTCGTAGAAGATGAAGACAGGAAGATAGTTGCCTTGATTCAGGAAGCCAAGCCGGATTTCCTCTTCGTGGCTTTTGGCGCACCGAAACAAGACCTCTGGATAGCCCAGCACCAGGAGGAACTCCAGGTGCCCGTGGCAATGGGCGTGGGTGGCGTGTTCAACTTCCTGACCGGGCGTGTAAGGCGCGCTCCTGTTTGGATGCAGCAAAAGGGCCTGGAGTGGTTCTACCGGGTCATATGCGAGCCTCGACGACTGTGGAGGCGCTACTTTGTCAACGATATGCCCGTCGTACTTCGGTTGGCAAACGAGGCTATGCATGTACGCATGGCGAAAATGCAAGCTCCCTCGCCTGCACGTATCGTCTCGCCGCAACTGTCTGAACTGCCTCCACCCAACATGAGCACCGCTCCTGTATCCGCGCCGGGCATAACTTCTGACACCGTATGACCTTGAAATAGAGGTACTAAGCACCTCGGAAATGAGGCTTCCTGCACACCGCAGGGAGCCTTTTGGCTTCGTGTCGCTCCAATGCTTTCTGTTCTGTAATCAGCAGGGCTGAACCATTTCAGCAATCTTTCGTCTTGCCCCCCTACAATATATCTTGAGGCCTTAGCCTGCCTTGCTCATGCTGGGTACGCCCAGCACAAGCACTGCAAAGCGAGTTCGATATGTTTGTCCCTCGGCCTATTAGCAGGTACCGGACGGTGTCGCATTGCTCCATCGAACATAAGCATGCCTCGAAGGCCAGATGTCGTAGTTAAGCCGTAGAGGAGGAATCAGCCGGTGCTTAGAGTTGAAGAGTGCGCAACCCTGGATGAACTTGTCTCTCTGCGCACCGAATGGGACGCCTTGCTCGACAGGGCAGACCTGACGACCATCTACTCAACCTGGGAATGGGCTGAGGCGTGCTGGCGCTACGTACTTCCGGGCAGGCAGCCTCTAATCCTCGTGGCGCGTGATGCCGACGGCGCAATGGTGGGCCTTCTGCCCCTGGCGCGTACTTCGCGCTTCGGATTGTTGAACATGCTGGAGGTGCTCGGCTGTACCCGTCTTGGCTATCCACTGGGCGATTACGCAGGGTTGGTAGCCGTACGTGGAGCCGAACGTGACGTGTTCCTGGCGTTCCTGCGGTATCTCAAGTCGGCACGCCGGTGGAGTGTACTCGACCTGCGTAATATCATGGCCGGGGTACCGCCTCGTGAAGAGCAGATGTCCCAACTCTTGAGCGAAGCGGCTGCGCAACTCGGCTGGGAGGTCAGCACGGTGGAAGCTGATAGCTGCCGGGTATTGGCGTTGCCCTCCACTTTTGACCAGTACCTCGCGACGCTCAGCTCGAATACTCGCCAGAATATACGGCGGAAACTGCGTAAACTCCAGCCGGCCGGTATCACGATAGAAGCCGTAGATGCACTTGACGAACAGGCACGGACAGATGCCCTCGAGACGTTCTACAAGTTCCATCGGTTGCGTTGGGCAGCCACAGGCTCTCGTGAGGGATTTGCGCACCCGCAGGTGCGTGAGATGCACCGCCACCTGGCGGCCAACCTGGCTGCCCGCGGTTGGCTCGATCTTCGCCTGGTGCGTTCAGCAGACGGCCAGATCCAGGGCGTGATATACAATTTCCGGCGCAATGGGGCATGCTACTTCTACCATATCGGGTTCAACAACGAAGAAGAATGGTCGCCATATAGCCTCGGGTTCTGCCTGTTGGCTACCAGTATCGAGGCCGCCATCGAAAGCGGCTGTCACACGTTCGACTTTCTGCGCGGAGACCACGAATACAAACGGCATTTCAGCGGTCGTACGACACACAACTTCAGGGTCACAGTTTACAAGCAATCCTGGCTGCCAAAGGCCATTGGGCTTGCGCGCAAGTTGAAGCGCAAGACTCCGGCCCACGTGGCACCCCAACTGGGTGCTAGCCCGGTTTCAGATTAGCACACACTCGTAAAGGCAGGTATAACCTTGGCGGACATCACAAGCTGGATTGTAACGCTGGTACAGATCCCCCTCCTGCTAATTTGGGCGGGACTAGCTCTCTATCTGCTCTTTTTGACCTTAGGCGCGCTCGTTGCGCGATTCAGAGAGCGCAGGATTCGGCCCGAACCGGCCTCCGCAACAACCCGGTTTACTATTCTGGTACCCGCACATGACGAATCCGTGGTCATCAACGACTGCCTGCGTAGCCTAACCACCTTCAGGTACCCCAACCAACTACGCCGCGTACTGGTTATTGCTGACAATTGCACTGATGATACTGCTGAGAAAGCTCGCGCCATGGGGGCGGATGTCTACGAACGTTCAGATTCGACAAAGCGCGGCAAGGGCTTTGCTCTGGACTGGGCGATCGCACGGCTGCTTCAAGAAGACCAGGGCTGGACCGATGCAGTGGTCGTGTTTGACGCTGATACCCGCGCCGATCCGGACTTCCTCAGCCACATGGACGTGCGCCTTCGGTCAGGCAGCATGGCACTCCAGGGGCACTATGACCTGCTCAACCCCTTCTATAATTGGCGTACCGCCCTGCTATATTCGGCGCTGCTGCTTCACAACCGGCTTCGCCCGCTGGCGAGGCAGGCGCTTGGGTGGACCACTCTCCTCAAGGGCAACGGCATGTGCTTCTCTCGGGGCGTCATGGAGCGTTTCGGCTGGAATGCCTACTCCCTGACCGAGGATATCGAGTATACAACGACCCTGCTCGCGGCGGGCATCAGGGTAGAGTCAGTGCCACAGGCCATCCTCTACGCCCAGGCCCCGCAGACAGCTAAACAGGCCGACTCGCAGCGTATGCGCTGGGAGGGGGGACGTTTCGCCATGATGAAGCGTACCGCAGGGCCAATGTTGCGCGACTTCGTGCAAACGCGTTCTCTGGTCAAGCTGGATTGGGCAATGGACCTGCTTACACCGCCGACGGCCATTCTGGTTGGCCTGCCGCTCATACTACTGGGGGCAAATGAGCTTTCCCGCCTGCTACTGGGGGTGCCTTCAAGTATCGTAGGCTGGCTGTGGTTGGCAATCCTCACGGGTGTGCTGACTTATGTACTTGGCGGCTTACTGATAAGTAGCGCCCGGCCCAAAGCTTATCTTTATTTGCTCTGTACGCCCATCTTCCTTGTCTGGAAACTGAAGGTACACGCAATGATGTTGATGAACCGTGGAGTAAGTGGTTGGGTGCGCACCGAGCGCACAGGTATGTCCGAACCCAGTTGAAGCCTGCGTACAAAATTGGGCGCAGAGCCAACCCCGATGAAATTGGAGCTCCTCGAAAACGAAATGTTCGATCTTAGCGTAATAATCCCCACACACAACAGAGTTGATCACCTGCCTGGTCTCCTTGCAAGCCTCGCTTCCCAGGATTATCCTCCCGAAAAGTGGGAGGCCATAATCGTGGACGACGGTTCTTCGGACTCCACCCGCGCCTATCTGGACTCGGTCCGGGAGACGGACGGTGTGCTGCGTCCTGCCAATCTGAGGGTGATGCACCAGGCTCAAAGCGGCGTCGCCATGGCCCGCAACAATGGCGGTCGCTCGGCTCATGGTCGGGGTCTGCTCTTCCTGGACGATGACATGCTGGCCTCGCCAACACTGGTCGGCGAGCATGCGCGCGTTCACCTTGAAGTCTCACAGGCAGTAGTAATCGGTTATATCAGCGTGCCAACCACGGGTAGACGACCCTGGGTGGCCTGGGAAGACCATCACATGCAGCGCCACTACGACGCCCTCAAGAGTGGCCGGCGCATCCCCGGGCCGCGCGACTTTTATACAGGCAACGTTTCTGTATCAGCCGCCCTGTTCAACTCGGTTAATGGTTTCGATACTGGCCTCCCTCGGGCTGAAGACCTGGAGATGGGTTACAGGCTTCGCAACGCAGGTGCGCGCTTCTATCATCGGATTGCAGCCGGCAGTCTGCACCTGGGGCAGCACAGCTTTGAGGGTTGGGCGCGCAACGCCGGGTTGTACGGACAGGCTGACGTCATGCTCGCCTGGGAGAAGGGGCACATCGAGCTACAAAAGGATATCTTCAACTGGTATCATGCGCGCCGCAGATGGGGGAGGGTCCTGGTCGAGCTTTTCAGTGCCCACCCGCGTTGGCTGAAGCCCGCTGTTGGTCTGCTGAACCTTGCAGGCCGCGGTGCCTACTATCCGGGGTTGCACAGCATATCAAGGGCGTGCTACAGCACCATACATCACCTGAACTACTGGCTTGCGATCATTCAGGCGTTGGGGCACGAGCGTTTCTGGAAGGGCGTTGAGGTCGAAAGTGTTCCTACCGGGGTGGGTTATGATGCCCTTTGATTCCGGTCTTGCCCGGTTTGCTGCCCACGGCCGCCGCGCGGCAGATTTCTGTTTGGAGTGCTAAGCTGATGGCCAAAACCTTTCCACCCGACCTGCGGGCACTGCGCTACATCTGGAACTGGACGCCCATCCTCATGTTCCACGAAGTATTGCCCGACTACACCCCGAACCTTCCGCCTTATGCTATCACGCGCTCCGGACTGCGCAATATACTGGTTGACTTTATCGAGCGCGGCTACAGTGGCGGCTCGCTGGACGACGTAATGCCGAGCGCTACAATGGGTGTGCTTCCGCGCCCGCGTGCGAAGAAGCGGATGGTGCTAACCTTCGACGACGGTACGCGTGACTTCGTGGACAACGCTTTACCTGTCCTACAGGAACTTGACATAACTGCAACCCTCTTTATCGTGGCAGGGAAGGTTGGGGGAAGACGCGACTGGGATCCGCTCCATGGCGACCCATTGG
>DATINP010000140.1:0-17071 GCA_035474135.1 Chloroflexia bacterium
CTTCGCGCTCGCGGCGGTGTTCGCGTTCTCGTACATGACGTATCTGCTCGACTCTGTCGTGATGGTCGAACCTCCCGTTGAGCTTGAACACACCGGTGACCGTGACGAAGATGTGCGTGTCAACATGCAGCGCATCGCCGAAATCCTGGAACGCTACATCATCGAGGCCCCCGACCAGTGGGTCGTATTGCAGAAGATTTGGGATAAGGACTATACTGAAGAGAAGGCAACAGGCAACAGTGGCCGCAACGGGCACAGCACCGAAAACGTGCCAGCAGAGCAAAAAGAGCCTGCCTCCACTTTCTAGCAGCCTATCCCTTGAATAGCTCCCCTCTATTCTTAATTGAAACGCGTTT
Source organism: Chloroflexia bacterium (assembly GCA_035474135.1). GTDB lineage: Bacteria > Chloroflexota > Chloroflexia > QHBQ01 > JADMIH01 > JADMIH01. Next base: position 357 of record DATINP010000140.1, read on the forward strand.
CAAAAAAGCACACTCTCGCGCTTCAACCCGGAGAAAAGCTATGTATTCATTTCGCTATTCACGTTGGGACGGAACCCAGCAGATCATGCCGTTCGATGCCGATGCCATCATGGACGCTCTGTCCGAAGACATCCTCGCCCACGGCGATGTAAAGCGCGCCCTCGAAAAGCTGATGCAGCAGGGCCACCGCTTCCAGTCGGGCGAGAAAATGCCCGGCCTGCGCGACCTTCTTGACCGCCTCAAGCAGTCGCGGCAGGACGCCCTGCGCAACCACAACATGGATGCCGTGGTGAACGACATTCGCCAACGCCTGGAAAAGGTCAAAGAGGCCGAGCGCGCCGGTATAGACCGCCGTGTTGAAGAAGGCCGCCAGCAGGCGCAGGGCGACCAGCCGCAGCCGGCAAAGGGTGAAGAAGGCGCCGACGACGAGAGTGCCTCCACGCCCTCGCCTGAGCAGGCGGCGATGTTTCAGAAAATGCTCGAGCAGATGGCTAACCGCCACAAAGAGCAGTTGGATACCCTTCCGCCCGATCTCGCGGGCCAGATCAAGAGCCTGAAAGAGTACGACTTCATGGACTCTGATGCGCGGCAGCAGTTCCAGGACCTGCTCAACTCTCTCCAACAGCAGATGGTAGACAACGCCTTTTCGGGTTTGCAAGGTGGCATGGAGAAGATGCAGAGCGATCCCGCCGCTATGGAGGCCACGCGCGAAATGGTGCATGACCTCAACCAGATGCTGCGCGACCACCAGGAGGGGCGTGACCCCCACTTCAACGAGTTCATGCAGAAGCACGGCCACAACTTCCCGCCAGGCATCGAGAATATTGACCAGCTACTTGAACACCTCCAACAGCAGATGCAGCGCATGGAGAATATGCTGGAGTCGATGTCACCCCAGCAGCGTGCACAGTTGCAGGGCATGATGGAAGGGCTGATGCAGGACGCAGGGTTGCAAGCAGAGATGCAAGAATTGGCCGACCAGCTTGGGATGCTAATGCCCATGCACGGGGGCCGCCAGTATCGCTTCTCAGGCGACTCGGACGAGATGCTCTCGATGTCTGAGGCTATGCAGGTCATGGAGCAATTGGACGAGCTAGAGAAACTGGAGCGTGAGTTGAACGCCGCCCGCCGTGGCGAGAGCCTGGACGACATAGATCGTGATGCGCTGGGTGAACTGCTGGGGGCCGACGCGCAACAGGCACTTGATCAGCTAAAAGAGCTTGCCAAACAGCTAGAGGACGCGGGCTACGTCGAATGGAAAGGGAGTGAGATGCAGTTGACTCCTCGTGCCACCCGCAAGCTGGGGCAGAAAGCGCTGGAAGACATCTTTTCCTACCTCAAGCGCGACGCTTTCGGCAAGCACCCTATCAGCGTCAGGGGGCGCGGAGGCGAGCGCACCTACGACTCGAAGCCCTACGAGTTCGGCGACCCATTCCACCTCGACCTGCGCGCCACGCTGGGCAACGCTCTTGCGCGTCAAGGTGCAGGCACTCCCGTGAAGTTGGAGCCGGCAGATTTCGAGGTTAACTCTACTGAATTTATGACGCAGAGTTCCACAGTGCTGTTGATCGATATGAGCCGCTCGATGCTACTGCGCGGCTGTTTTCTGGCCGCCAAGAAGGTTGCGCTGGCGCTGAACCACCTGATCCGCTCGCAGTTCCCGAAGGACGACCTCTATATAGTGGGCTTTTCGGGAGTGGCTCGCGAACTGAAGCCGGAACAATTGCCCCAGCTTGATTGGAGCGAGTACCAGTACGGCACGAACCTGCAACACGCCCTGATGCTTTCACGCCAGCTACTCGGCAGGCGCAACAGCCCCAACAAGCAGGTGATCGTGATAACTGACGGCGAGCCGACTGCCCACCTGGAGGATGGCGATGTGTTCTTCAACTACCCGCCCACCTTCCGCACCATCCAGGAAACCCTGCGCGAAGTCGTACGCTGTACTCGCGACCGCATCATTATCAACACCTTCATGCTCGAACGCAGTTACTACATGGCCGATTTCGTAGAGCAAATGACGAAGATCAACAAGGGTCGCGCTTTCTACGCCACCCCCGAAGCGTTGGGCGAGTATATCCTGGTGGACTACGTGGCGAGTAAGAAGAAGAGATTGAAGTAGACATAATATGTGCATTCCTCGGTCTGACACAGCAACTAAACCCGACAAAGAGATCACCGAGGCCCACCTGGCCGCCATCTGGAACGAGCAATCTCCTTTACGCGGGCCTATGTGGGACTGCTCCGGACAGCCAGTCTCGGTCGTCTATCGCGGACTGTGGTCTGCGGGTAGCGGCCCCGACTTTTCGGGCGCGATGCTGACACTGGGCGAAGGCGGCGCGGGCCTCCTGCGCGGCGACGTAGAAATGCACCTGAGATGCGCCGATTGGTACGCGCATGGGCACGATGCCGATCCTCGCTACAATGGGGTGGCATTGCACGTGGTTCTATGGCCCCTGGGCGCGAAGCCCGTGACCCGCGCCGACGGTAGGAGCGTGCCCACTCTCGTGCTGGCCGACTACATCTCCCTGCCCACTCCCCAGCTACTAGATCGGATCGCTCCCCTGATGCCCAACCTCGGCAATCTCTCCGAAGAACCGTGCTGGCAGCGTACCCAACACTGGCCCATTGAGCGCTTGATCGAGCACATAGAGGCCGCAGGCGACGCTCGCATGGAGGAGAAGGCGATCCGCATGGAGGGCGAACTGGACGTGTATGGCTCGTTCGACGAGGTGCTCTATCGCGGCCTGCTGGATGCCCTCGGCTATTCAGCCAATCGTGAACCGATGCGCGACGTGGCTACAGCCCTTCCCTTCACAACTCTCACCGCTCTGCCCTACACAGGGTCTATGTCTGAGCGTGCCACTCTGTTTGAGGCTGTCCTGCTGGGCGCGGCTGGCCTCCTACCTTCCCAACGCCCCGAACTGACCGCGCACGACTGGGTAACTTCGGACTACATCGAGGATGCCGAACGCCTGTGGCAAGCCAACGCCCCTACACTTTCTCTGCCACTGCATAAACCATCCATAGAGGGCTGGCAATGGGATCGAACACGTCCTGCTAACTCGCCCCCGCGCCGTCTGGCCGCTATGGCGCGTCTTGTGGCGCGCTACGGGTGGTCGCGCACCGGCCCCGGTCTGTCCGGGTCGTTCCTTGATATGGCAGATGCTTTCTCGCCGGCCGAGCTTGCTAAAGAGTGGACCGGGATGCTGGTCGTGCCGGGCGACGGCTACTGGGCAAGCCACGGCGACTTTGGCCGCCCTCTGGTGGGTCTCGACAAGGAAGAGGTGGCGCTTATAGGATCATCGCGCGCCGCTGATATGGTGGTGAATATCCTTCTGCCACTGAGCCTGGCCTACGCCGATACGCACGGCAAGCCCAGATTGCGGACCCACATGCAGGCCGTCTATGCCGGCTATCGCAAACTCGCTGAGAACAAGATCACGCGCGCTATGGCCGAGGAGGCCTTCGGCCCGCGCAAACGCTCAGCCGCTAAGACCGCCCGCCACCAACAGGGTCTGCTCCACCTCTACCGCCTGTACTGCGAAGCCCGTCGTTGCCACGAGTGTCCTTTGTCGGGGGTTGCACAGCATAAATCGTAGACCCTAACGCATGCGCCATGCGTCGACGGCGGCGGGCGGTATGCTACGCGTGATATATCCGGGTAGTAGTACCCATTGGGATGCGCGTATAGGAAAGACGTAATATTCACTTTCGTGTGTTACGGCTGTAAACTAGATAGTAGAACGCTACCAGAGCGTCTAAATCGCTATACTTTGTGGTTATCCAGTGAGGATGATAGCTTCAAATCACCTCCAGATCGGAACGTTCGCCGGTCGCTCCGCGTCCAGGAACAATCGTCTCTAACTCGAAGCCGGTCGTTCGTGAAGAAAGGTTTGCCAAATGGTTTCTCAGACAACTGCAAGTTCACCGGCGGCAATGGTGTTGGTAGTAGATGCCGACCCCACGAACCAGCGCGCCATGCGTGATCGCCTTTTGCGGCTGGGCTATACTGCTCGCTCGGCTGACGACGATGCGTCCGCGCTTGATATTGTCAGCGCCACCCCACCCGACGTGGTTCTCTTGCCCGGATTGGCCGATGTCGGCAAGGGCTGGGCAGAGCTACAGAAGCAACTCGACAACTGGGGCATACCCGTTCTTCGACTGAGTGCACATACAGGGACTACGAGCACGAAGCTGATTGACATAATAACCGAGATTAGCGATGCCGATCTGAAGTTGCGGGTAGAAAGCGCGCTCAGTTCGCGCAGTCTGCTGAAGGCTCTGGTAGTCGAGAATGCCCGCCTGGAGGCCGAACGCCTGCACGATCCGCTGACGGGCCTGTTCAACAGGCGCTACGTGATGATCCGTGTCGAGGAAGAGGTCCGGCGCTCGCTGCGTCATGCCTATCCGCTGTCCTGCTTGCTTATCGACATCGATAGCTTCAGTGAGGTAAACGACAACTGGGGGCACATTGTGGGCGATGGAGTGCTAAGGGACGTGGCGCACATCGTAACGCGGACGATGCGTTCCACCGACATTGTGTGCCGTTATCGCGACGACGAATTCCTGGTGTTGCTGACCGACACAGACGCGACGGGCGCGCAGATCGCCGCCAACCGGGTACGCGACGCCATGGCCGCGCACGACTTCTTCAACCGAGAATCAGGCGACCCGGTAAAATTGACCGCCTCTACGGGCGTTGCCTACTGGGAACCTGCCGACAAAAAGAACGGCACCTGGGAACCGCAACTTCTGGCTCTCGCTGAGCGCGCACTCCGCGCCGCCAAGCTGTCCGGCCCCAATCGCCTGGTGATGCTCCAGACATCGTGACACATAATAAGTGATTGTGGATCGCCTAGGCTAAAACATACTCAAGAGTTCGAGGGAAGGATGACAGGCGAAGTTTGACCTGCGGTCTTAGACCTTAGGTCTATTGCTCGTCGGCCTTATCCTGCCGGACGAAACCAAGTATCCGCTCCCACGCCTGCTCGCGCTCTGAATCGAAGGGGACTCCGTGGCCACTATTATGCCACCACACAAGTTCTTTTTGGGGCGACCCGAGGCGTTTATAGAGGAAGCGCCCGCTCTTGGGGTGGATTATGCTGTCGTGTAGGCCGTACATGATGAGGGCCGGCGTTGTCACTTCAGGTAGTATTTTGCGTGTGGCGCGCATCAGGCCCAGCAATTGGTCCACCGCGAAGAGAGGATACCGCCGGTATGAGCGATATCTGTTGTGTGCCTCAGGGTCCGTGTGTGTGCCGAGCTTACGCACATCGTGCCAGTGCTTCATGTGCTTTAGAATAGGTACAAGGTGGATGCGGCTGTTGCGGAAAAAGATGGGGGTAGAGATCGAGACTATGCCGCCGATCTGCTCTGCATGAGCCAGGCACAAGTGCATTCCGAGCAAACTGCCCATCGAAAAGCCCACGATTATAACGTTCTCTTTGCTTCTGCCCCTGGCTACGCGCTCCAAACCTTCAGATGCGGATTGCAGCCAGTCGTACCAGGTCAGGCACGTCAGCGCTTCGGGATCGGTACCGTGTCCAGCCAGGCGTATGCCTTCCACGCGGATACCCTGCTTCGCCAGATATTCGCCAAGAGGGCGCAACTCCGGCGGACTGCCGCTAAACCCATGTATCAGCAAACAGGCACGAGGCGCGTCCACCGGGCCGAGCGCAAAAGGCATAAGATCGAGGTCGGGCTGAGGCGGCATTCGGCGTCGGAACGGCAGACGATTCAAAACTTCGGGCATGAGTTAATGGTACGCCTTGTGCGCCCGCGTTGTCAAAGGGACGAGGGGCAGGGGGCGAGAGATTAGGGGTTAGGGGTTAGTAAGACGACGGACGACCGTGATGCGTGTGTGCTGATCCCTCGTAACCCTTCTTAACCTTCGTGATTCGTATTTCGTCGGCTGTCGCCTGCCGCCCCGATCACTGGTATTGCCACTCCTGTTCTGTTAGAATGATTGACTGGAAGCCCTTTGCTTCCGGACGTAAACCTGTGTTGCTGAGAATATAACCCTAACCATGACAAAACCATTTGAACAGATCGATCTGCCCGACCTCCGTATCTTGCCGATAGAAAGCCTCGTCTTTCACGAATACGCTGATGAGAAGCGCGTTGAGCGCATGGAAACTCGTCTGAAGGTTGATGGCTATCTCAAGAACCCGCCTATTGTGGCCTCGATTCCTGGCACCGACCGCTTTGTGGTCCTCGACGGCGCTAATCGCACTTCCGCTCTTATGCGGCTGCACTGCAAGCACGTCCTGGCGCAGGTTGTCGACTACAAATCGAACAATGTGCAGCTTCTCACGTGGCATCACCTGATAACGGGCAAGGACCCCGCCAATTTTCTCAAGGAGATTGCGGATGTGGACGGCCTGAGGCTATATCCTGTGCAACTGGAGCAGGCGCGCGCGGCCCTCGCCGACCGTTCTATCCTGGCCTACATCGCGGTGCCTCTTCCCGGCGAGCAGAGCAAATCGACGGTATTTATGATTGATGGTATGGATGGCACAGAGCATGAAGATGCCGAGAAATCCACAGCCCTCCTCAATGCCCTGGTGGATACCTACAAGAGTGACCCGCCGGTAGCCATCCACCGCACCAACTCCGATGACCTTGAGGACCTCTACGATTACTACAGCGATATCAGCGGCATAGTGGTCTTCCCGCCGTACACGCCTGACGATATTCTCAGGCTGGCCCAGGCGGGCAACAAGGTGCCGACGGGCATCACGCGCCACATCATCAGCCATCGCGCGCTTCGTGTGAATGTGCCTGTAAGCCTCCTCGCAAGTGACCAATCGCTGGCCGAGAAGAGCGCCTGGTGGCAAGAGCAGCTACGTCGCAAGCTGACCTCCAACGAAGTGCGCCTCTATCAGGAGTCGACGTACCTGTTTGACGAGTAACAAGGTGTTAGGTGTTAGGGGTTAGGTGTTAGTAACTGCTCACTGGTTACTAACACCTAACCCCTAACACCTAACACCTACCGCCTAATCCCTAACCCCTATCACCCCTATTCCCTCGGCTCGCGCCCGTAAGCCATCTGCATTGTCTCCACGCAGGGTGATGTGTCCCAGCTTGCGACCCGGGCGCGGGGCTTTGCCGTAGAGGTGCAGGTGCGCGCCTGGCACGGCCAGCACTCCCGCTTCATCGGGTATTTCGCCTATTATATTCACCATTGCCGCATGACCCAGCATGCCCGTTGAGCCGAGGGGCAGGCCTGCAATGGCTCGCAGATGGTTCTCAAACTGGCTCGTTTCTGCGCCTTCGATCGTCCAATGGCCCGAGTTGTGCACGCGAGGGGCCATCTCGTTTGCTAGCAATTTACCCTCCGTCTCGAACAACTCTATCGCCAGCACTCCCACGTATTGTAGCGCGTCCAGCACCCTGGCAGCGTAGCCCTCGGCCTGGGCCTGAAGTTCTGCAGTCAGGTTGGGCGCGGGCGCGAGTGAAAGGCGCAAAATGCCGTCGCCGTGGTGGTTCTCGACGAGTGGATAGAACGCGGTGTTCCCTTTGCGGTCGCGCACCGAGATAATAGATAGTTCTCGGCTAAAAGGCACGAAACCTTCCAGGATCAGCGGTTGCCTTCCCAATGTTGCCAGTGCGCCTTCCGCATCCGCCTTGCTCTTCACCACCATCTGGCCCTTACCATCGTATCCCATGCGCCGCGTTTTGAGCACTGTTGGCAAACCCAGACGCTCGATGCCTGCCAGCAGGCCCTCCCACGTATCGACCGCCTCAAACGGCGCTGTCGGGATGCCATACTCCATGAAGGCGCGCTTTTCGGTTACGCGATCCTGTGAAACAGAAAGGGCCCCCGACGGCGGATATACAGGCACTCTTTCCTCTAGAAAGCGCACGGCCTCCACAGGCACGTTTTCGAATTCATAGGTAACAACATCCAGACCGCGTGCGAAGCGCCCTAACGCCTCAAAGTCAGTATAGCGGCCCGCGATATGTTCGGCGAGGTGGCCCACAGGCGCATCGGACGCGGGATCGAAGAAGCGGAAGCGCATATCCAGTGGGTAGCCCGCCAGCGCCAGCATCCTCCCCAACTGCCCGCCCCCAAGCACGCCAACAGTGATCATTCAGCAAATCTCCTATGCATTAGGGTTGGGGTTATCCAGCACTGCCTGGGTTTGATCCGCCCGGAACTTGCGCAGGGCCTCTTTTATCGCCGGGTGCGTATTGGCAAGGATAGCGGCTGCCAGCAATGCCGCATTGATCGCCCCTGAACGGCCAATGGCCAGTGTGGCGACCGGTATGCCCGCAGGCATCTGCACTATCGACAGGAGCGAGTCCAGCCCCTTGAGCGCTTTCGACTCGATGGGGACGCCCAGCACGGGGAGCATGGTCTTGGCGGCGCACATTCCGGGCAGGTGGGCGGCTCCGCCTGCGCCCGCAATGATCACTTCCAGCCCCCTGCCTTCCGCGCTGCTAGCGTACTCGAAGAGCAGGTCGGGCGTGCGGTGTGCAGATACTATCCGCACCTCGAAGGGCACTCCCAACCGTTCTAGGGCGCCTGTCGCGTTCTGCATGGTTTCCCAGTCCGATTTGGATCCCATGATCACTCCCACAAGAGGACTTGCTTGCTCCTGTGCTGATGCTGTGGGTTGTTCCGGGCCATCTGTCATTCGTTAACACCCTCACCTCTTGGTCTGCTTAACTCATGTTACGCACTATCATTTGCGGGCTAAATCGCCAGGGCGTTCTCCCCGCAGGATGTTCTCTGCGTATCGTGAGTACTTAAGTTGCGGCTGTATTATATCATGTCGGTCTACAGGCTTACCTCGTGCCAATGATGCGTACGTCCACAGGCCGATACAGTTCACGCATTTGTTTGTTATCATTAACGGCGCCCGTATCGGGGCTTCATCCTTGCCTGTGTACTTCTCGCGCTGCTATAATAGTAGCAAGCGTCCATAATTCTTTGTGTATAACTAATTCCTGTTCCCGAAATCAATGACTACCCTGCTTACCGTCTACAACCTGTCCAAGTCGTATAACATCTACCCGATTTTCGAAGGCGTCAGCTTTACCATCAACTCGGGTGAGCGCGTGGCGCTGGTGGGACCTAACGGGGTCGGCAAGTCTACGCTCCTCAAGATCATTGCGGGGCAAGATACGGCCACGGCCGGTAACGTTGTCAAGGCCAAGACGGTCCGTATCGTCTATTTGCCCCAGGAAGCGGCCTCATCTTTCGCGTCTGAGGCCGACCTGTCCTATTCTCCGGACGACACCCTCTACCACTCGATGTTGGACGCCCTCGGCCCTGTACGCGCCTTACAGGGGCGCCTGCGCGATCTTGAAAGCGAGATGTCGAACGTCGCCGGCGACGAAGCCCGGTGGGACGCCCTCATGCAGGAATACGAGGAGGTCACGCACCGCTTCGAGCTTGCGGGTGGGTACAACCTTGAGCACCGCATCGAAGAAGTATTGCAGGGGCTTGGCTTCAAAGAGGAGCAGTTTACCCAGACGTTGAATACGATGAGCGGTGGACAAAGGACCCGCGCCGCGCTGGCTCGTGCCCTCCTGGCCGACCCCGATCTCCTCTTGCTCGACGAGCCGACGAATCACCTCGATATAGCGGCGATTGAATGGCTGGAGGGCTTCTTGCTCCAGTGGAGCGGCACCCTGCTGGTGATCGCTCACGACCGGCGCTTCCTGAACAAGGTAACAAAGCGCACGCTCGACATGGAGTTCACCTCGCCCAAGACCTTCACCTGGTTCTCTAAGAGCGGCGACCTCAGAAGCGACGGCGAGCAACTTGCCTTCTCCCGCCTTCAGGACTACCCCGCCCCTTACGATAAGTATCTGCAATTGAAGGCCGAGCGCTATGAGCGCCTGCTGGCCGAGTACGAGGCCCAGCAGGAAACCGTCCAGCGTACATGGGACTTCATCCGCCGTTACAAAAACAGCCAGAAGAAATCCCAGGCTATGGGCCGCCTCAAACGCTTGCAGCGCGCCCATAACGAGGGCATGATCGAGCGTCCCAGCGAGCGTGCTGAGATGCGTTTGAGCCTGCGTTCGCACGTTCGCTCCGGCCTGAGCGTATTCGAGGCCGAGGACTTGGTAATAGGCTACGAGCGTCCCGACCAGCCTGAACTGGTGCTTGCCCATTGTCCCGATCTTGAGATCGAGCGTGGAGAGCGCGTGGCGATGATCGGGCCTAACGGCGTGGGCAAGACCACCCTGCTCAAGACGATGATGGGCCTTCTGCCCCCTCTGTCGGGCCACTTCGAATTGGGGCATAATGTGCGCTTCGGCTACTATGCACAGGCGCACGAAGGCCTGGATGCGCGAAATACCGTCGTCGAAGAGATACGTGCGGCCCGTACCATGACCGAAGATGCGGCCCGTGACGTGCTGGGCAAGATGCTCTTTTCGGGCGACAATGTGTACAAGCTGATAGGCGACCTCAGCGGAGGCGAGCGCAGCCGCGTGGCCCTTACCAAGCTGATGCTGACCGATGCGAACTTCCTGATCCTCGATGAGCCTACGAACCACCTTGACCTCGAAGCGCAAGAGGCGATCACCGAGGTCCTGAACGCCTACGATGGCACGATCCTGTTTGTGTCGCACGACCGCGCGTTCATAGACGATATTGCCACGCAGGTATGGGCCTTAGACAATGGCTCCTTTACTGCCTACGACGGCAACTACACCGACTACCTTGCCGAGAAAGCGCGCCGCGAGGAACTGGCGCAACCTACAGTGGCAGCCCAGAATGGCGTTACCGCCAGGCCCGATCCCCGCGAACAAAGCAAGTCTGCCCAGCGTCAGGACCGCGCTGCCGAACGAGAGCGCTCACGCGCCGCCAAGCGCAAGCAAGAGGCCGAAGCCAACATCTCGCGGTTAGAGGCCCGGCTCAATGCCGTATCCGATGCCCTCACCGAGGCCACCGAGCGCCGCGATCTGGATGCCATCGTTAAGCTGGGGACAGAGTACACCCAGCTTGAAGAAGAGCTCGACCAGGCATACAGCGTGTGGCAGCAAATCGAAGAGGACGCCGGTGCCCTATCACGGTAAGCGTTTGTTGGGGCTAACGGGCAACATAGCCTGCGGCAAAAGCACAGTCCTCAGGCGGCTGAACGTGCTCGGAGCCTATACTATTGATGCCGACGCCGCCATCCACACCATCCTGAAGCAAAATGGCCCCGCCTATGCGCCCGTGGTCGCAGAGTTCGGGCAGGGCATCGTGCAATCGGACGGTGAGATCGATCGTCGTGCTCTCGGCAAGATCGTTTTCTCCGATCCCGACAAGTTGCGACGTCTCGAAGAGATCGAGCATCCTATCGTGCGCCGCTACATAGATGAGTTGATAAAGAATGCTGATAACACTGTGGTGGCCCTGGACGCTATCAAGCTGATCGAGGCGGGTTGGGCCGATAAGTCTGACACCGTATGGGTCGTGACCTGCACCCGCGAGCAGCAGTTGGGGCGCCTGATGAGCACACGTGGCTATTCGCGCGAGGAAGCCGAAATGCGTATTGATGTCCAGGCCCCGCAGGAAGTCAAGGTGGCTCGCGCCGACATCGTGATAGACAACTCAGGCACGCTCGAACACACCCAGCGCCAGGTGGATGCGGCCTGGCAGGCCTTCGCCGGAACTGAAACGCAAAGACGCAAAGATCGAAAAGTAGGACGCAAAGGATCGAGGTAATTACCGGGATCGCAGGTATTCTCTTAAACCTTTAAGATAGCCTTCTTGTTCTTCATGTTCTCCTTTGCGATCTTTGCGTCTTTGCGTTTCAATAAAAATCGCCCTATGAGAATTGACGAATTCAACTATGAACTGCCCCCCGAACTGATTGCGCAGACCGCGGTCGAGCCGCGTGATAGCTCGCGCTTGCTGGTCGTGCATCGCGACACAGGCGCTTTGGAGCACAGGCACTTCTACGACCTGGGCGAATACCTGCGCCCCGGCGATCTGCTGGTAGCCAACGAAAGTAAGGTGCTGCCTGCACGCCTGCTTGGCTACAAGCTCGCCACGGGCGGCAAAGTGGAAGTCCTCCTGCTGCGTCCTGTCGTGCAGCCCGACGACAACGGCGCCGAATCGCGTACCTGGGAGGCTCTCGTCAGCCCCGGCAGGCGCATCCCGGACGATACGGTGCTGGCCTTTGGCGACCCTGATAATGGGCCGTACATGCAGGCCGAAGTCATGTCGAGGGCTGAGTTAGGTGGGCGCATCCTCCGCTTCAATGTGCCGCCGCGCCCCCTGCTCGACGCTCTTGGGCAGATGCCTCTTCCGCCTTACATCCACGAGAAGCCCGTCGATCCCCAGCGCTATCAAACGGTGTACGCTCGCACCGAAGGTTCTGCTGCCGCGCCCACCGCGGGCCTACACTTTACGCGGAGGCTCATGGACGAACTGCAAGGGCAGGGCGTAGGTTGGGCTACCGTCACCCTTCATGTCGGCCTCGACACCTTCCGCCCCGTTCACGAAGAACGTGTAGAAGATCACGCCATGCACAGCGAGTGGTACAATCTACCTGCGGGAGCCGCGAGCGCCCTAACCGAGGCTCGGCGAGGTGGCGGTCGCGTGGCGGCGGTAGGCACGACCAGCGTGCGCGTACTGGAGACCATAGCCCGGCAACAGGCTCTCACCTCGCAGGCCCGAGATAGGCACATTGAGCCTGCACACGGCTGGACCGACCTCTACCTGACGCCTGGCTCACAGTTTGGTTTAGTTGACATAATGATCACAAACTTCCATTTGCCACAGACAACTTTGCTCCTGCTGGTGTCGGCTTTCGCGGGCCGCGACCTGATGTTGCGGGCATACGCCGAAGCGATAAAAGAGCGCTACAGGTTCTATAGCTTCGGCGACGCGATGCTGATCCTGTAGCCATTATCCGCAATACTGTTTAGCTGTCTTTCGGAGTCACGACCATGAATCTCGGTCTGTTTCTGCTGGCGACGCTGGCCTTGAATATTACGCCGGGGCCGGACATGCTTTACGTTATGGGGCGCAGCCTGGGGCAGGGCACACGCGCGGGCGTGGTGTCCGCGCTGGGGATCGGCGTTGGCACGCTCGTGCATATGGTAGCGTTGGCGGTCGGCCTCTCGACACTGCTGACTCGGGTGCCGGCGGCCTATGACGCTGTGAAGTACGTGGGGGCGGCCTACCTGGCCTACCTGGGCATCCGCACTATTCTATCAAAAGGCGAGACACTGGGCGATAGGCTAGCGCAGCGGGGGCACGCAAGTCTCTGGCGTGTGTTCGGGCAGGGCATCCTGACGAACGTGCTGAATCCCAAGGTGGCCCTCTTTTTCATCGCCTTCATCCCACAATTCGCCGACCCCAGCCTCGGCCCCATCGGCTGGCAGGTGCTTCTGTTAGGCATGATCTTCAACACGTCCGGCACGACGGTAAATAGCTCGGTGGCCTTCCTGGCAGGTGCGATGGGCGACAAACTGCGCCTCAACAAGCGAGTAGCCCGCGTTCAGCGCTGGTTCACAGGCGTGGTATTCCTCGGTCTTGCTACTCGCCTGGTCTGGCCCGATCAGGCGTGATGGGTCATGCGTTAAACGTGCTGTGCCGACCCATCGCGGCCTTGTCATTCTGAGCGCAGCGAAGAATCAAACCTCCGTACTTATCTGTTTGCACGCAGAGGAAATGCATGTCCCAAACCGAGCGGCTGCCGGACTGATTCTTCACTTCGTTCAGAATGACAATGCTCAGCAGGTTGGCTGACACCCCACATTATTGCCACCCGTGCCTCTCCGTGGCCAGTATTGTGCTATACCCGCAATAGTTATGATGCATGACGCATGATGCCTGAAATCCCACCTTAGATATATGTCTATTTTGCCGTTTTGTTGTACACTACAGCATCACGCTTTGAAAAGGAGAACACGCGCAATGCCTAAATTTGATGCTTCCCGTTTCTACAAATACGACGAAATCGTCGCCTTCCTGTCCGCCGTGGAAAAAGAGTACCCCGACCTGGTAACTGTCAGTTCCATCGGCAAATCGCACGAAGGCCGCAATATTATGCTGGCTACCATTACGAACAAGAAGACGGGAGCCGATACTGAAAAGCCTGCTTACTGGATCGACGCCAATATCCATGCGGGCGAGGTCACGGGCTGTACAGTGGCCCTCTACAACATCTGGAATTACACCGCCAACTACGGCAAGGACGAGCGCATTACGCGCCTGCTCAATGATTATGCCGTGTATGTCGTGCCGCGCATCTCGGTCGACGGCTCCGAGCTATACCTGACCACGCCACACACTCTGCGCTCCTCGACCCGCCGCTATCCCTATACGGAAGATCGTGACGGCCTCCATCCCGACGATCTCGATGGCGATGGGCGGATACTCCAGATGCGTATCGAAGACCCCAACGGCACATGGCGTGTGTCGGACAAAGACTCGCGGATCATGATCAAGCGCGGGCCGGACGAGTTCGGCGGCAAGTACTACAGCCTGATCACCGAGGGTACAATCAACAACTGGGATGAGCACGAAGTCAGCAACGCTCCCATGCGCTACGGTCTTGACCTCAACCGCAACTTCCCCTTCGACTGGGCTCCCGAAGGGCAGCAGCGCGGCGCGGGCGACTACCCCTTCTCCGAGCCGGAAACGCGTGCTGTTGCCGCCTTCTGGACCTCTCACCGCAACATCAACGGCTTCGTAGCCTACCACACCTATTCAGGCGTCTTCCTACGCCCCTACTCGACCCACCCCGATACCCATTTCGCCACCCATGACCTCGAAGTGTTCAAGATGATCGGCACGCGCGCTACAGAACTTACGGGCTATCCTGCCGTGTCCGTCTATCACAACTTCGCCTACGACCCCAAAGAGCCTATGCACGGGGCTATGGACGACTATGCGTTCGACTATTACGGCTGGTTCGGGTTCACCTGTGAGCTTTGGGATGCTCCCACCGCCGCAGGAGTAGATATGAACCTTGACTGGATCGGTTGGACGAAGCGCCACCCCGAAGAGGATGACGTGAAGATTATGCAGTGGAACGACAAGAAAGTGGGCGGCAAGGGCTTCCAGGATTGGCACTGGTTTGACCATCCCCAGCTTGGTCGCGTCGAGATAGGCGGTTGGGATCACAAGTACGTCTGGCAGAACGCCCCCGCCAAGTACCTGCCCGAAATCTGCGAGAAGCAAAGTGCCTTCACCATCGCCCACGCACTTATGTCGCCTCGCCTTGAGTTCCTGAAAACTAATGTAGAAGCGCATGGTGACGGCGTGTACAAGATCAGCGCCGTTGTCGCCAACACCGGCTTCCTGCCCACCTACACCAGCACTCGCGCCCAGGAGCGGAAGGCGGTGCGCCCCATCGAGGTGACGCTTCAATTGCCCGACGACGCCACTCTAATCAGCGGCAAGGCCCTCTACGACGCGGGCCAACTGGAGGGCCGAACGAACAAGATATACGGTGGCTGGTTCTCTTCGCGCTCGATAACCGACAACCAGAAGCGCCTGGAATGGGTTGTAAGCGCACCCAAAGGTGGCACCGCCCACATCACTGTCCTGAGCGACCGCGCAGGCACCCTGAGCGCCGACGTGGCGTTGGGCGGCAAATAGGTTAGACGACAGACGGCGGACGACCGACGACATCTATACTGTCGTCGGTCGTCCGCCGTCTGTCGTCCGTCAAGGTCACATCTTAAGGCGCGGGTCGAGCGCGTCGCGCAGGGCATCGCCCATGAAGTTGATCGAAAGCACGGTCAGCAGGATCATGATACCTGGGAAGAGCACCAGATATCCACGGATCTCCTCGAACGGGTTGAGGTTAGTGATGAACTGCATGTACTCTCGTGCGCCCTCAAGCATGTTGCCCCAGGAAGGCGTTGGGTCGCGGATACCCAATCCCAAGAAGGACAGGGCAGACTCGGAGATGATGAAGTCGCCTACGCCCAGGGTCGCGGCCACGATGATTGGCGCGAACGAGTTTGGCAAGAGGTGTTTCATGATGATGCGGCGGTTGTTGGCGCCCAGCGCCTTCGTCGCTTCAACAAAGTCAAGCGAGCGAAGGGAGAGAATGGAGCCGCGTACAAGGCGGCTTACTCCCATCCACCCGAAGGCGGACAGGACGATGATGATGGTCACCACCGACCCAAGCCCCCTCCCAAACATTTTATCCATCACTTGCGATTGCGCTAGCATCTTGGATGCGATCAGCAATATTGGCAGCGTAGGGATTGCCAGCATGAGGTCTACAAACCTCATCAGGAGTGTGTCTACCCAACCACCGTAGAAACCCGCCAAAGCCCCTACGAGGCCGCCGAGTAACACTATTATGATGGTGGTGATGACACCTACCGCCAATGAGATGCGTCCTGCATAAAACAGGCGGGCGAATACGTCTCTACCAACGTCGTTGGTGCCGAGGATATGGGTGGCTAAACTGGTGGTGTAGAACATTGGCTTCGTCGAAGTGACGTTGCCGTTCACTATCTCGGGAAGGAGAGCCTGATCGTCGATTGTCTCGTAGGTCATACCTGTCGTGGCTTGCATTATTATGGGCACGAATACACAGGCGAGTATGATTATTATCAGTGAGTAGAGACCCACTACTCCCAATCTGTGCTTGCGGAACCGCTTCCACGTGACTGCCAGTTGGCTGGGTTCGGCTGGTGCTAGTCGTTCCTGTACTTTGACGTCTGCTGTTGCCATTGTTTTTCTCCTAATTGAGTAGGCTATACAGCCTTTGTTTACAGTTGGTTACAAACGTTCG
>DATINP010000141.1:0-26319 GCA_035474135.1 Chloroflexia bacterium
CAGGTCCTGAAGAAACCGCTTGACCGGGCTCTGAGGCGCGTCACCTTCGACGATACACGATTGACCATTGACTACTACCTGGTAGTTCTTATCCTGGAAAGTGTAAGAACCAAACCAGACCGGCAGCAGTACTAACTTGTACGAGATGACTCGTACGCGAGGACTTTCAACCTGAACATCCTGGATATTGCCTGCGACCGATACGCTTGTTTGAATGAGGGCTTGAGTCGCGGGCGACTTGGAAGCGAATTCTCGTGCCACCAGCGAGGCATCGGCCACCGATGTGCTGTAAATCTCCGAGGGCCAACTTGCCAGGAGATCGGGCGAGTAGGGGACAAGGAGACCGTTATCATACTTTAGTCGTGACAGGAGCGCACTTGAGAGCGACTTTGTGCCCGGCACGAGAATATCGTCGTAATAGAGCGGAACGGTGCCGCCGGCCGCAACCCGCACAGGTCTCCGGTATTCAGTGCTGGCCTCCCACCCCTTCCACGATATCTCCCCGTCTATGTCAAACGTCCAGAAGGGAATAAACATGGGTCGTGGGGGAGTTTGCACCATCTGCGTAGTGCTAGCGCCCGACGGTAACTTTAGCGACTGTAGCCACTTCGCGACGTAGGCGAACGCCTCAGCCGCGCCGAACTTGAAGGGAGACACGCCGTTCGGTTGGATTAATTCGCGTTCCTCAACTGCCTGGGTGACATAGGGCACGCCGCAAAACGGACAAGATGTGCTCGATTGCGAAGGCGGAAGTAACACTGACGCGCCACACGAGGCACACTTGAAGGTGCGCTCGGTAGGCAGTTCCCACCTTTGCCCTTGCACGGCGTAGATGGCAGCGACCCAGTCCTGTTCCCCAACCGGCAGCGCACCAACCGTTGCTCCGTCGGTGCCGGGCCTATATCCACAAAAGCCGCACACAAGTGCACCACCAGGTCCCTGAGCGGTCATACGCGCCCCGCATTTTGGACATTTATAGGCCTGGGTCTCGGCCGTTGTTGGACTGGCCGAAGGAGTTACGGGCGCGACCGGAAAGCGAGGGTCGTGCATATCCGCTTGCTTGAGCCGCCCGTCCAGCAGGGCCAGGTCACGCAGGGCTTCCGGATAGCGCGGGTTGAGGGCTAATACGTTCTCAAGGCAGTCGCGTTTCGCTTTGGGGTCGTCAGTGATATAGCTGAGCCAATACCAGGCCTCGGTTTGCTGGTCGAAATCCGCGTCGGTGCGCAACACCCATTCCAGGTAGTTACGCGCTTCGTCCCGGCTGTTTGCCTGGGCTGCGGCGATGCCATATACGAGCAGATCTCGCGCTTCGTCTGACATAGGTCTGTTCCCCTGTTGTTGCTCTTAGCTATGCATACCGAATGCGAGCTAATCGTCGTCCACGCCAAGCGGCACATTGAGCAGATTGGCCGCCCGCCTCTTGGCTGTCTCACCTCGCCGGTCATAGCGCGCGGTAGTGGTGACGTTGGCGTGCCCGGCCAGCCGTTGAACGGTCGAAATATCGGCACCCGCGTCAAGCAGGTCGCTTATCATAGTTCGTCGGAGGTCGTGCGGTGAGAAGTGAGCAACTCCAGATTGGGCCGCGCGCTTGAGAAGCATTTTGCGGACAGCCTGATCGCTCATCCGACGCAGCGTGATCTTACCGGCCTTGTTAATCGGCGTGAACATCGGGCCGGGGGAGGATGTGCGCAATTGTAGCCAGGACTGGATGGCCCGTTGGCTAACATCTGTAGCATAGCTAATGCGAGCCTTTCTGCCCTTGCCGCTTCGGATTGTGACGGCCGACTCTTCGGGGTCGTAATCAGCAACATCGAGCGCGACGAGTTCACTGCGGCGCAAACCGCAGTTGTACAACACTGCCAGGATTGCCGCATCGCGCCTCCCCGCCGGGCTTTTATCCTTGGAGCAGGCTTCGAAAAGAGCCGTTAGTTCAGGTCGCGACACGGCCCGCCCTCGCGGAAGGGTGCTACCCCGCACTGCGGGCAAGTCTGCTGCGCGTCGATACTCCTCGGCGCTCATCTTGCCAAGCCTCCAGGCCTCCTGAAGCACGCCCCGCAAGGCTGCGAGCATCTTGTTGGCTGTTGCAGGCGCATACAGGTCAGCCAGGAGGGTACGCAGGGCTGTAGTATGCTGATAGCGCAACGCACTCCAATCGAGAGACTGGGTATCGAAGCGATTCGCCGTGAGCAGACCTGCCATCGTGTCGAGGGCCCCCCGCATCGTACGGCGTGACCCGGGCGCAAGGTGCGAAAGATAGATGGCGGCAGGGTGCTGGTCCGCAGCCGTTGGCCTCACCTGCGAGATCAGGCCCTGTGGGTTCGTCACGACCCCAAGCTCGGTTACGCCGCTCGGCTGCACGCCCACGGGCACGAAGTCTTCGTCGCGAACCCGAGGTTGGAGATCACTCCTGGTTGATTGTGGTTCCCGTTTCACGTTTGCACCTTCAATTGCTTTCGCTGCACCCAGAAAGCATCACGTGGTTTAATCACAAGCACGTCAATGGGGCCGCCGACGGTCTTGGAACGCGTGGCGACGAATCGGATCGAATCGACCGTGGTTCGGGTGGCGTATACGGCGAAGTCTATTGCGTCCTGTATCGTGAAGTAGTGGAAGGCGATGTCAGGGTTCTCCAGAGCCACGTACTCGCCTTGATCCGACTTGCGGTATACCGGCTGGATCAGGCGGTACATGAAGTCGCCTTCGCCGTCCCACAACACGCCCTTCTCTCCACCGTTATTGATTAGCGTCTTCTCGCCGGTCTTGATGGTGACGCGCCATATCTGTTGCACTCGCTTGTTGCCTTCGGTCTTGTAGCCTGCCACATGGAAAGCGGTGTCCGGCGGACCGGGCAGCTTCTTGAAGTATTCCAGCAACTGGTCGGCGACCTTGTCAACTTCGCCACCCTCAATCACGTCGTCGCTCTCTATCGGTGAGTCGAGCACCTGGGCAATCTCTTCGTCCATGAAAGCCTCGATGTAGCCCGCGAGCGGCTCGCCGTTCACGCTGGCATCGCCGCAAGTGGAGATGCCCACGCCGTTCGGCGCGAGGAACAGTTTATAGTTAGCATCGGATTGTACGATGTCCATTAGCACCTGGCTCTGTTGAGCCTTGAAGGCGTTCTCGTTTGTGACGGTGCGACTCATAGTCAGTCGACTGTCGCTCGCCATAACGATGCCCTCGTTTACATAGACGGTAATAATAAAGGTCAAGGGAGTAGCTCCTGTTATAAGTAGATAGTGCAGTA
Organism: Chloroflexia bacterium; assembly: GCA_035474135.1. Lineage (GTDB taxonomy): Bacteria > Chloroflexota > Chloroflexia > QHBQ01 > JADMIH01 > JADMIH01. The sequence continues at coordinate 3,245 of DATINP010000141.1, forward strand.
TTCTCATTATATGTTCCGAGAACCACCATTCTCGTTACCAATGTTATACACCCGGAACTGGCGCGGCCAAAGGTTTTGCACAGTTCCGCTCAGCCATTGTCGAATAGAGCGTCGAAACGGCAGAGTAGCTCTACAAGTCCGGCAGCCCGCTCGTCGCCATCGAACTCTCGGATAGCCTGCGTGCCGACCATGCTTCGACTTGGGAACTGCCCGCCGGAAGTGATCAGGTCGTTTACTCTCGGAACAAAGACGAATTGCAGCCACTGCGAGTAGGCCATCGTGTCCATGGCAAAAGCCTGATGAAAGTCGTAAGCCTCAGGCGGTAGCGGGCTTTCGCTCCACATTCCTGCCGTTTTCATCTCGGCTTCGATTTTATCGATATTCGCTTTGATGAGCGCACTATCCGGCACCCGCCGCAACCTCCTCGTTTCGGGTAAGTTTTATAATGTAGATGGTCTCCACGAGTATATCGCGATGCTCGACTTCGGTGCACAGCCATCCACATTGATTTAGCAAACTCACAATGGCCGGAATGTCGGCCGCGTCCCCAATACTGAGTAGCGCGAAGCCCTGTGGTGTAAGGTGGTCGTCGAGTTCGGTTGCAAAGCGCTTGATCCATTCAAGCTCCTTACCCCCAAGAAACGCACGTTCGGCCATAGTCGCTGGCTCGCCCTTGAAGTATGGCGGGTTACATACGACGAGATCGAAGAGCTCACCGGCCACAGCCGAAAATAAGTCGCTCTCCCTCGCGTCGACGAGCGATCCTACATCGTTTTGTGAGGCATTTAGGCGGGCGCATTCGACGGCGTCCGGGTTGATATCCAGGGCTACCACGCTGGTCGCTCCGGCTCGGGCGGCGGCAATCGCGGCTATTCCACTTCCGGTGCCCAAATCCAATACGGTCGAACCAGGTACAATCTTGCTCGCGTGCTGTAGATAGCTGGCAAGCAACCCACTCGTGAAGTGCATTGACGGATCAAATACACCCCTCGAAACCTGAAGACTGATGCCCACGACTTTGACTATCCTTTGCGCCTGGCTCTCAGGCGTGAAGCGGCGGTAACGCCACGCAAGCACGCGCTTCGCGATACGCCGGCGTGCGCGCTTCCACCCTGGCAGTTCAGGTAGTTGGAAGTCGTTCTGTTTGAAGGCATTCAGGGGCATAGCGATGAGTATATGGCCGGACCTAACGGGGCGTCAATCGATCCCAAGTCTGGTACGCATGCGCCTTCGCGCTTTGAACCCCATGATCCACGCAGCAGGATCAGTAAAAGGCCGTGGCTGCAAGCCAAAATAAGATAGACCGACGTTCTGAGTCAATGCAACGAAATGAGTCGTGGTCAACTCGCAGAAAATCTCAGCAGAGCCACCGGTCGAGTATAACCCCTGCTGATAGCGTGCAAGCCTCCGCAAACCGGCCAGTGTCTGCCACTGTGTCACGTATGCCCTGAGAGCGTAGTCCTTCTCTCGCTTCTCCCGAACTGTTGAAACATGGGTATTTGCCAGGATGGGCGTCAGGGGAACCTGTACCTCATAGAGGCGTACAAGGGTGCCGGCCAATGCGCTTGCCTGCAGGGCCTTCGCAAGGCATGTAGCTACACGAATGTGATCGGGGTGATAGTCTACTGTAGATGTTGTGTAAATGACATCTGGATTCAGGCCAGCAAGCATTGCTACAAGACTTTCAACCAATTCGCTGTCCGTCCAGGTACCTTCGGGCAATTCAAGCTGACATAGCTTCGGGCCGCCAAGTCGCTGCATAGCAATTACAGCTTCCGCCTTTCTCCGAGCTTTCATCTCCTCCGCTGAGACTTTGCCAGCCTTTGATTGAGCACCATCTGTGACTATGCAGACTGTCACGTCGTCGCCCGCCCGAAGATGGGACGCGATAGCCCCACCGCAACCGATTGTTTCATCGTCCGGGTGAGGCGCCAGGACTAGCACCTTTATACCACCTGCAGGCGCAATAAGTCGTAACCTAGGACGCAAAAGCGCGCCCGCCATCCGAAAACCAACAGTCCACAGCAACTCCACTGCCGGAAAGACAACCTTGCGTGCACCGCTTCGCAAGATGCCACGCAGATCTAACATTTGCCCCGACATTAGATTACGTCCGAGTCACCGCCGGCGGCATGCCAGCGATGCTTATCACGAAGTAGCGCAAGGTCAAGTTGGGGGTCAAGGGGGACAACTTCATAGCTAAAAGCTGCGCCCTCCCCGCTCTTGAAGAAGCCAAGCTGCGTCAATGCGGAATGTAGTTGAGTCCCGGGTACAGCAAGAGTTAAGGCGACAGTCGCTCCCGAATTCCACAATGACTTGAGTGCACTTGCCGCAAGCGCCGCTGCAACCGACGTATCACCTTTAGGCGTGAATATATCAGCGATGTACCCATTGGAGTGGCCCCGTGTACCCTGGATCCGGTAGGCGATATACCCGATTGGCACATCACCCCTATAAGCTACCTCAATATCGTACGAGGTAGGCAATGCAGTAAGGTAACGCCATTGCACCCACGCATCGTCGCGGACCACAAGATTGTCCCAGGTTGGTGAGTTAAAAGCCCAGATCCGATCAAAGACGCCGCTTTCCCCGGCATATTTCTTTACTTCCACATCGAGATGCGTGGACGCATTCCTGGCCCGTCGAGTCGCTCGTTGCAGCCAAAGTGTCGACGCCAGTCTGGAGGGCGAGCGAGCGGCACGGGAAATGACGCCCAGCCCGCCAGCCTGCCTTACTACTATATCTTCAATGCGGAGCGGAAAGCGCAGCCAGGCCAGCTTAAAAAGTGGCACCCAGCCAAGAGCCTCCTTTCGACTTCCCCACTGTTGGTTAGGCAGCCCCAGCACGAGTTCCTGCCCTCTTGTTGCCCAGTTCTCATATACGGTCTCTCCGAAGCGTGTCAGCATGCCCTGGCGGCGAAAGTCCGGGTCTGTCGCCGTGTCTACACTTAGCATGGCGCTGACCTCACGCCTTGCTATCTGCATACGTAACGGTATACCGGCGTAATGCCCCACAATACGCCCTGTATCAAGAAGTCTCGCCACCCAGATATTGAGGTTGGCAATAGTTCCAGGCGATTCCAAGAATTTCCAGCGCCACTCCTCCAGGGAGCGGTTCTTGCCGAAAGTTCTCTCAAACAATGACAAAAGCTGAGCCTCGTCTCCCTCGACGAACGGCTCGATTTTCCATGATACTGTCGGTTGTAGCTCGACTTGCCTGGATTCCATGTGTGAAGTATATGTCAAGCCAGGACAACCAATCAATCCTGAAGCTTGGTTGATCCACTTTCCGAAAAGTTATCCACGAAGTCACGCAAGAGAGGCCCTGCGGCGGCGATGAGAGCTTTAACTACCCTACCCAATCGGCTCATTGGCGCAACTTTCTTCCCCCGGATTCGTTTGTAGCACATAAGGTTGCTGCGCATAAGTACAATTAGCCTATTGATATACGCAGAATCTTATGTTAACATGGCATCTAACTGCTCATTATGTCATGTTGGGCGGATCGCTTCGGTAATACCACTTCTTGCCCTCTCGCCGGGCCTGTCAATTGAAAACTAAATGGAGGGCCTGATGCGCTCTACTCGTCGGATAATTGATATTCCAATTGCCAAGCTGGTACTGGCCCTGCTCCTTGCGGTGGGGATGGTTCTAGCCGCATTCTCAGCCTCGCGAGTCATAGCGCCTACCGATTCCGCGCTTGCCGGCTCCCCATTAACAATTCCAAGTGGCGATTCCTCGTCCGTGGGACAAGCAGCAATTGAGGGCTGGGTTACCTCCGCAGATAGTGGCGTGCCTGTCTCTGGAGCATCGGTGACCCTGGCCGATGGTACTCGGACACTTACCGACAACACAGGCCACTTTGCTTTTGGCATATCACAAATCTCTTCCCTGCTATCAACCGCCGGCAGCACGACCTCGCTGGCAACCCTGGCGGTTCAGGCTGACGGTTACAGTCACTGGACCATACAAGGCGCCCGTTACTACCAGGGTGATACTCTCCGGCTTTATCCTCGGCTTCAAAGCGCTGACAAACCCGCTCAGATGCATACAGCGGCTCAGATGCATACAGCGGCATCCCCACGCTCCATTTCCGCGTCAGTTGGGGCCGCTCCCGCCCTCCGACTTCGGCAGGCCCTCAATCCATTTGCAGCGGGTTCATATGCGAACGAGAATACAGCATCAAACTCTGCCCGTGACACTGCTCTACTTCCCACGCGGCCGCAGAACCTTCAAGTTCTGCAAGCGTCGGCGTCGAACAGCGCCTGGACACCGCCCGATTACATACGCGTGTACCGTACCGGCACGGGCGTTGTGGAAGTCGTGCCTTTCAGAGAATACGTCAAGCACGTCTTGCCCAACGAATGGGTTCCTACCTGGGGGCCTGCGTCTCTAAGGGCCGGTGCCATGGCGGTTAAGGAGTACGCCTGGTACTGGATTAGCCTCGGCGGCAAGCAGGTGTCACTGGGAGCCGATGTCAAGGACAACACGGACGACCAGGTATACGACCCTGACGTCAGTTATGCCAGCACAGATGCCGCTGTGGACGCAACGTGGGCGTACGTATTGCTCAGGAACAATGCGCTATTCCAGGCGCAATACTGCGCCGGTTCGTACGGTCCTGACCCTTCAGCCGACTGCCCCTGGAATGGATCATACATGACCCAGTGGGGCAGTGCTTATTACGCTGACCAGGGGCAGACCTGGACTTGGATTTGCCAGTTCTACTATCCCGATGCGACTATAGGTCCCGGCTCGCCCGACGATGGCGGACCTCTGCCCACAGTTCCACCATCTCTGCCGACGCCGCAACCTGCCCAGATATCCGTGGGACAGGGTTCCACACAGCCGGATGTATTCCTCGATGCTTTCAATCGCAACGGTGGCGAAGCGAGGCTGGGCAGGCCGACGGGCGAGGTCCACTGGTGGTTGCCATATGTTACCGAGAACAATGTGGTGGCCCAATCCTTCACCGGTGCGAATGGCCAGGGGAACACATGGCTCGTATTCGATACACTTAAGAGCCAGGTAAGTGGCATTTCGCGAGCCTTCCTACTCGAAGGCAACATCGCGGCCGAATATGCGGGCCACGATCCGGTCGGCCCGGAATGGGTTGGTGCACCCACATCCGATCCCTATACGACCTCCAGCGGTATAACAAGCCAGGGCTTCGCCAGGGGTTTGCTGCAATGGGACGGCAGCACGGTAGTGTTCAATCCCTGGCCAGCCCAGTTCAGCGCATGGCAGGCGAATTACTATATCGGGCGTCAGCCCCAGGCGCTCGGTGGCCCAGCGCTTGATCTGCCCGGGCAACCTGCGCTTGTATTGGATCAGCCTAGCCCTAATATGGACTGGCCTGCCGAAAACAACATTCCTCAAAGCATGGGCCTCGGCTCCGGCGAATGGGCTGCACAGTTTACACGCGAAGTGCAACCGGATGCGGGCAGCTACGACATCGTCGTGAGCGCTGACGGCGGTGTGCGAGTTTGGATCGACAATCTACTCGCGATAAACGGGTGGGACTCCACGGCATCTCATTCTGAGCAGTACAACACCGATTTTGAGGGCGCGGCTCACACGATTCGCGTCCAGTACGCGAGCGCGACGGGAGCAGCAGGCCTAAACTTTTCTATGACGAGACGCGAGAGCGGCTCAGCACCTCCGCCCCAGCCTGCGCCTCCGGATGACCCTGCGGCAGGGACCGGAAAATCGGGAGCGTCCGGCAATGCCGCTTTGCGCGTTTCTGTGAACTGGCTCGGTCGTGCTGCCGCACCGAGTACTTCGTGGGAGCAGCCACTTACGCTCCTCTTGTCGGTTCCCGGCGACCCGACGATCATCGGTACGTATGCCGGCACAACTGACCAGAACGGCGTTGCGAACTATAGTGGTTTGCCGGAAGGCACCTACGACGTGCACGTGAAAGGTGCGCATAGCCTCCAGAGCGCCCGCGCCAACATTACCCTTTCGGCCAACCAGGCCGCCGATATCGATATGAAGACGCAAGTAGAGGGCGATGTGAACGGCGACAACTGCGTAACAGTTGACGATCTTTCGGTGGTCCAGGTGATGGTAGGTGCGAACAAGAATACACCCGGCTGGAACCCCATTGCCGACCTGAATAACGACGGACAGGTCACAGTGCAGGACGTCAGCCTGCTGCGCTCAGGCTTCGACACATGCGGGGATATTTCGGCTGATGTCCAGTTCCATACAGACAGCGTGGAAGGTGCCCCCTCTTTCGAGCAGCAGTTGTCGCCTTGGTTGAATCCTAATGACATGAACCATGACCTGGCTCTGGACTTGCAGGTGTCCAATAGCGCTGTACGCGTGGGCGATATCGTCGTGGTGACCGTGATGGCCGATTCGGGTGCTCAGGCTGTAGATGGCGGCTCGTTCAACCTGAAATACGATCCAACTTGGCTCGCGCCGGTGGACAAGAACGGCAGTCCGGTCACGTCGAGCGAACCGGGGGTGGCCCTCCCAGCCGTGCTTGGCAACTGGATCGACCCGCAGGGCGGCGCTATCGGTTATGCCACCTCGATGGTGCAGGGAACGCCACCGCAGGGTCGCTTCACCCTGGCTTCAATCCGTTTCCGAGCTTTACAGGTCGGGACCACGGAACTGCAATTCGCGCCTCTTTCGACCGGCCAATTGCAACTGACGAACGGCGGCGAGAACTTGTTGGCGCACACGTCAAACGCCAGCATCGCGGTTACCCCCTGATAGTTAGCCGCCGGTTGTCGCTGGGCGCAGTAGCACGTCACTCCTCGTTAATAGCTTTACGCAAATTCAACAAAGTAACTGCCGTGCCTGTTACCCGTGCCAGGAAACGTGCTGCGACCGCGCCAAACGCGCCATAAATCGGGATCAGGAGGAATCCGGCCAAGCCGAAAACTGCCACGCGCAACCAGTCGGCAGCAGCCAGCAGCCGCGGCCTATTGAGCGGAAAGACCAGCAGGAATAGTGAACTGGTGGCAAGGTCGAATAACACCACGACTAGGAGGGCCAGGAAAAGCCCCGCAGAGTCCTCGTAGCGCTCACCATAGAGCCAAATTATGAGAGGTTGTGCTATCACAGCCACCACGCCAAGTCCCACCGCCAGTCCGCCCGAACCCAGAGCTACCTTTCGCCAGTAGGTCCTGATATTTGCTTTGCCGGTCAGCCGGCTGGCACGCGGCATCATGATTGTAAAGAGGCTCTGGTTGACTGTGTCCAAGCGTGATGCCAATGCCAGAGCAACCGAGTAAACACCAACAGCCGCCGGCGTGGATAGCTTGCCTAGCAGCAGCACGTCGCCCTGTGTTACCAGCATCGTGCCCACAAGAGATAGGCCAATCCACTTTCCAAAAGTCACTAGCTCGTGCAGTGCCTCGGTGCGCAATGCCAGTTCTCCGACTCTCCACAAGCGCCACGGAAGCCATTCACGCGGTATAGCGAGCCAGGCTGGTACCGAGCTAACTAGAGGGAGAACCACGTTCCACGCCACGAGGGTGCCCAACGTGAGAACGCCTGAGAAATAGAGTGCAAGAATACCGGCGACAGTTATCACCGCGTTAAGGATCCCGGCCATTCCAAGCTGCCCAAAACGAGCTAGAGCTACGAGTACAGTATTCGGGTAACTGCTGAGGGAGAGGCTGAACAGTGTGAGGAACCCCCACTGTAGATATGGGACAAGCTCGGGATAGCCCAACAGCCAGGCCAGCGGACCTGACATGAGAATACCGGCAATAGCCATCGTCGAACCGCTCAAAACGCGCAACCGAAAGTAAGCGCGCGCCACCACGTGCGACCTGTTGACATCGTGTTCTAGGTCGCGCGCGATGAGTCTGATGGCTGAATAAGTAAGACCGGCATCGGCGATGGTGCCGATTACCATGACAAGAGATATCACCAGGCCGAACAGTCCAAAGTCGGTCGGGCCGAGCACACGCGCCGACACAACACTTCCGACTAGGCCCACGACTATTTGTACCCAGCGCGAACCCGCAGTTACAAGCAGGTCGCTCGTAACGCGGCGCCGCGCAAGGCCAATAACTCGTTCCCGTAGACTTGTATCCTGGAGTTCCAGTGGGTCCAATTTCGATTTTTGTCCTGTTGATTGAGGTTGGCGCGCTTGCACACTGTGGCCTATCGCGTGACAGCCTGTATTCATACCGTATTACTTCTCGAAATGTCAATCACCCGGCGCGGCCTCCGCAGTCTCCTTGCCTTACCTGAACAAGTAGAGATCCGCGAATTGGTAGTGGTGATACTCAAGTTGGTCATATTTGGTGCCAACACCACGCAGGAAGTCACCATTGAAATCGTCAGCCGGATAATAGATTAGCCAGAATCGCGAGTAACCCTGCACCCTGGAATCCAGCGTCGCTCGTGCGCGTGCATTCCAATCAGCATCGCCAAACGGCAAGTAGATGGCGCGCAAGTCGAAATCGGAGGGTAGACCATGAACGCTTCTCGTAAAGTATTGCTGGATCGGCGGAGTCAGTATTGGTGGCATCACAAGTATCGTATCGTCGGGCGTGCTTTCGACCGTCAGCACAGCCGCCAGGTCGCGTAATCCATCAACCCCATGAGGCGGGTATTTGTTGTACAACACGATACCCCACAACTGCGCACCAAGCCAGGCTAACAGCAATCCACCTACTATCAGAGGCGTTGCACGCCTGGTCAGTGCCGGGGTGTGACGGTTAATTGCTATCTGCATGCCATAGAACGCACCCGCGCTAACCGCGCACAGGAGTGCAGGCAGCAGGAAGATCATGAAATGCGGTACGAAAAGCCACAGGCCGCTGAGGGCCGATGCAATGAGTGGCAGGGCAAATATTAGACCGGAAATCGCGAGCGTGACGCGGAGCCCGCGCTTTGCCGCATCTCTCCCAGCGAGCCAACCCAGGACTATTAGCGTGCCCCCCGCGAACAGGCCCACTGCCTCCAGCAGGAATCTGGTGGTGAGCAAGGCCGCTGACCCACTGGTATATTGGACAAGCGCTCCGGTGACTTCATCAAATGTGGCACTGTGCATAATGGTGGCACGCGGTATATCGAGATTCAGCCAATGGACGAGGAGCGCGACCAGCCAGGGTAACCATGAACACAGGATAAGAATGTGTGCCAAAGCCCAGTCTCGACCTGCGACCTTTCGAGGTCCGCCAACCGGCAGCCACGCCAGCAGCGCAAATAGCCCGAGAATAACAGCAGCGACATAATGACTGTAGATCGCTATGCAGCCAAGCAACACATAGGGTCCCGCTCCTCGCCCTTCGGTGTGGCACCGCCAGCCAACAGTCAGGGCTAACGTGATAAAGAGGGCAGCAAAGGCATATAGCGCGCCTTCCTGCCCAAGCTCAAGCGCATATGGAGAGACTGCAAACAGTAGAGCGCCCAGTACCCCGATCCACGTTCCGGCCAGTGCGCGCCCCATCAGGTACGTCGCCGGGATAGTTAGCGTGCTGCACGCCACCGAAAGCGAACGAATGGCCTCGTCGCCTGTACCGAACACACCCGTCCATACTCGCAACGCCAGCGCATAGAGCGGATCGGATGGCGGATTTGAAAGGATGGCATCGAGCATAGCGCCGACGCTTGGCAGGCGTACTAATTGCACATGATACGCTTCGTCCCAGAAGATACCATAAGCCGTCAGGCCTAATAGCCTGATCGCGAGTCCGAGCAAGGTGATCCCCGTCAGTATTACCACGACAGGTGCTACGGCTCGCGTTTTCCCGCGCTCTTCGTCGAACATGGGCACGCTCATTTCATGTCTGGCTAATTTGCGCTCGTGGATCGTGTGTCCGGGTCCGTCAACCCTATCGCGGCGACGAGCAAACCTAGGTAGACCCACGGAAACGATAACCACGAGCCTTCGGTTACCTGAAATGCAACCAGAATCGCCCCCACGGCCCCCACAAGCCCCAGTACGGCTTCCGGCGGCAGAACCTTGGTCATTGGGGCCTCTGAGACCCGTTTCGCCGTGACGGCCCGCACGTAACGCCCTACCACCCATGCCAGACCAAGTACTCCAGCCAGCCAGCATGCCAACCCAACCAGCCCACCGTCATACAGTACGTGCAGTATCAGATTTGGGATCCACCCCGGACTGCCTTGTTCGTCAGTGTGGCTCATACCGAAGCTGCCGGTCCCATGTCCGATTACGGGGTGGACCCAGATATTGGGCCATGCCTGTTGCACCGTATCGACGCGGGCCAGCACAGAAGGATCGGATTGCGGATCATACGCCCCGAGGTTGAGGCGATTTCCCAGCCCCTCACTTGTGCCGGGGAAAACTGCGGGCGCAATCACGGTCAGAAACAAGGCCGCCAACACTCCTGCCAGGACGCCGAGCAGCACATTGCGCTTGATTTCGCGTGCCCAACGTGAACCGCTCACGCGTAAGACGACATACCCAGCGACAACCAGAACCACACCCGCAGCGAACCCCAACCACGCCCCACGTGCCAGGCTCAGGCCCAGGGCTGTCAGTATCAAGGCTAACGCACCCGCAGTCGCGAGAGCATGCCTCCTTTCTCTTGATGAGAGCAGTCGGGCAAGGGCAAGAATTCCCCCGGCCGCCAGATAACTCCCAAGTAGGTTTGGTTCCCTTAGTGTGCCGTTCGGGACAGGTATGCCGCCGCGTCCCGGCTGCGCGCCGAATGGGACACCTATCCAGGCAAGCGCCAGCGATAGGAAGATCAGAGCGGCCTCCAGTGCTGCCAACCAAATCAACACGTCCACAGCCAGCATGAGCCGATCTCGTGTATCGGCAGTTCCGTAGGCCAGCCAGGCGGCAGAAGCAACCAGACCGACCATGACCGTCTGACGCAAGCTAACAGCCGGATCCGGTGAGTTCCAGACCGAGGCCACCACCAGGACTGCAACGTACGGGATTATCCATAGCAACAGCCGGGCCTTCGGGAATGCGCCGCCTACGACCAATCGCCAGCCAATCAACGCCCATAATAGTGAAAGTACGAGGTGCTCAGGCTTAATAGTCACCGAGCCAATGTCAAACGCCGGCTGTTCGAGGCTGGCTCCCACGAGCAATAGGACGAGCGCTACACTGAGTGGAAATGCACTGAGAAGGCCTTTAGCTCCTGCACGCTCTATACGCGGGGCGATATCCCGCAAAGCTGCCGTTCTATCGCTTGACTTCATGAGCGCATTTCCCTCTTGGACCGCCTCGTGCGGCACCTGGTTCTGACCGAATTATAGCGGATATCTCTGACCTGGCGCAACGGATATGGACTTCCGTTGAGGGGCAAGTGCTCATAGAATAGCACGATACTGACCTCTTGTTGACGCACCCCACAGCGACGGTTATAGTATCATCACCCTAGAACCCACGCATCGAGCTTCTTCAACTGGCAGCCTGTAATATAGACTGGTGCTACTCACTGTGCAAGATACTACCCGCCCTATGGACTTCGGCTTCCTTATTCATCTCGCAAATAGCGGTGCGACTGCCATCCACCCTCTGGGGAGCAGCGCTACCGGTGCGCTGATAGCTCAACTCGACTTGCAACCGCATCAACGAGTTTTGGAAGTGGGTTGTGGCACGGGAGGCACCCTTGCGCTAATAGCAGAACACGATCCGGCTCGCATAGACGGCGTGGACGCGATCCCTGCCATGCTGCGCGTGGCCCGCAGACGTTTGCGCCTAACCTTGAACACGAATCGAAGCCGGTTGTATCTGGTGGAGCCGGGTGCGCCCCTCCCTGTTCCCGATACCAGCTATGATCGTGTCTACACCGAGTCTGTGCTGGGCTTCCAGGACGAACCGGGGGCAAAGGCAATGCTCGCAGAAATCTACCGGGTGCTGGCACCCGGTGGCAAGTACGTGGCCAACGAAGCAATATGGCGCGATGGTGTGGCCCACGAGCGCATTGCCTCGATAAATGCAGCCTGCCTTGCGGATTTTGGCGTTCGCATGGCATCTGATGCCCCATGGACGCTTGGTGATTGGCTCCCCCTCATGAAGCAGCAGGGCTTTCATGTAGTAAGTGCCAGGAACCTGGAGGAACACATCGCGACAGCCGGGGCCCTACGCAGCCGGTGGACACCTCGGCTGCTCACGTCAGCTGCGCTGACCACACTTTATAAGCTTCGTAGCCACCTCTTGCCGGCGACCCGCCGAGCCCGCGCTCGATATCGCATGCTGAACGAAACGCACCGGGATGATGGCCTGTACATAGAACCACGTCTTTTCGTTCTTGAGAAACCCCTGTCCGCAACTTCTGGCCAATAGTCTTTCGTCCCCCAATAAGATGATTAACGCATTGCTGAAGGCTCTAAAATCTAGGCTAAGACTCGTCCTTATTATGCTGGTGGTCCTGACCTGGGCAGATTTCGGCGTGCGTGTGTTCCTGCCCGCATTGGATGCGCCGCACTGGCCTAACCCTGCGTACTGGGTAGCCGCTCGTTTGGCTGCGGAAGGCAATGCTGACCTGATCTATGCTGATCGCCAGGTCTTCTTTGAGCAGTCGGCTCGGCTGGGTACGGTCCCGGACATATTCGAAGCCAATATGCCGACGACCATTCTCGTATTCTTACCCTTGCAGGGATTCTCGGAGACAACCGCGTATATCATCTGGGATGTACTGATGATCCTGTGCTACATCCTGGCCTGCGCGTTGCTATTGCGGGCGTTGTCGGTTCCTCTTACCGCTGCCCTAGCCATTTGGGCATTGGTCCCACTGTTTCACCCCTGGCGTGAGAACATAAGTCGTGGGCAGGCCTATCCACTTCTGTTGCTACTCCTCATTGTCGGAGCCATTGTTGGCTTTCAGCAGGAAAGCGCCGTCCCACCCTCCGGGAAAAGCGCATTAGGGTCGCAAGGTTCGCAGTGGGTGGCCGGACTGGCCTTCGGGCTGATTGCGGTGGTGAAACTATATTACGCGGCGATATTCCTACTAGAGGCCCTGTTCTTGCGGCGCGGCCGATTGTTGGCTGGTGCTATCGGGTTATTCGCGCTGGCCGCTGCCGTAACCATGGTGCTCTGGGGGGTAGGTTTCTGGGCCGCCCCATTACAGTTCGCTCTCAACTGGCGTGATCGCCCAGAAACGGCCGTTACTGCTTATCAGACTCTCAACTCATTGCTAACCCATCTATTCCGTTATGATCCGACCTGGAATAGAGGCCCAGTGGCGGACGTGCCGCAGTTGATCGCCTGGCTCTGGTGGCCGTTGGTACTTGCTATCCTCGCCGCTACCTGTCTGATCCTGTGGGTTTCCAGTCGCCACCTCGATGCCACGCCGCGCTCAGTCCGAGCGATGTTGCCTGTGGCGCTCACGGTGCCGGTCGGTCTTATTTTGGCCCCCGTTGCGGAAGACTACCATTTTGTCCTCACGCTCTTTCCATTGGTTTTAGTGGGTAAGGTATTATGGGATATGTCAACCACGGTGAGGGAACGCTCGTCGACTGCAAACTGGCTCAAAGTGCATCGCAGTTACTTGGTACTTGTTGGGCTCTTCGCTTTTTCAGGGATCCTGCTTGGAGCCCCGTGGCGATTCAACGTTCCGAACGTCGAAGGCTGGCATGCCCTTCTACATTACCCACGGCTATACGGATCTCTGCTCCTGTGGGTTGTCATCGCGGCCCTAATAGTTGTAGGGCCACGATCTCCTGGGTTGGTGAGTTCTGGTACTTCTGCACAGTGAAGTGCGGCCCCGCAGTATAGTTCGCCCGCAGAAACGCTTCGCTTCGACCGCCGTCCGGCAGGGGTAAGTGACGCCCCGCCACGAACTCGGGGGTCACAAGGGCAATAGCGGGCTTCGCGGCCTCGATACCCGCGAGCCATTGATCAGCAGTCGAGTCCCCTTCCAGTATCCAGGGGTACAGAGGCGACCAGGGCCGTGGAGGAAGCCGGTCAACAACTCGATATAAAGTGGAGTCCAGGTCATATACCAGGATGGGCTGGTCAGATGGCGTATTGGCTTGGATCCACTCACGAAGTGGGCCCGCCGTTGTGCTATAGGGCAGCGGAGCAGCGGGACTTTGCCAAATATCGCGAAGCGATCGTACCCCTTGAGGACCAGTCACGCGAAGGAGAAAAAGCACTAGCAATGCCGCGCCCGCCCACGGAACCACTCCAACGCCCCTCCAGTTCGGGCGACGGCTAGCCAGGTTCCAAACCGCCATGCCACCCAGCACGGCCAGGAGCGGCAACGCGGCTGCCAGGTGAAAACGCGCATACCGAGGCCAGATGGAGAACGTAGCTGCCAGCAGAACGGACCCCACAAAGAGCAACTGGGGCCAGGACGAAGGCCACTTTGTACGCAGTTGGAACATGCTGAGGACCGCCGCCGGTACGACGGCAAACACGGCAAGTAGGGAGGGCCACTCAGTTGCAGGCACAGGGCTCGCCCCTTCGAGCGTATAAGGCGATGTGAGATTGTAGGTGCTAGCCCAGTAAATGTAATCGCCGAGCGAACCTGAGGCGTAGAACAGTAGCATGGCTACAAGAGTCGGAAGCACCCCGGCAACCAAATAGAGCAAAACTGTGCGCAAACGATGTCCCGCCGCGTCCACCGCAATGAGAGGCAAGCCGCCGATCAGGACCAGCAGCGCGGGCTGCTTGACCAGCATCGCGCATCCAATCACCAGTCCCAGGGTAACGGTTTGGCGATCCGACGCTTGGCTACGCCAAAAGCGTAGGCCGATTAGGATAGCCGCCAGGTAGAAAGGTGCGAGAGCAAGATCGTACCACAGATGTTCGCCTTCGAAGGGTACTAACCAGAGCGAGTAGAGCAACACAGATAGAAGCGCGGCAATAGGTCCGGCGATTCGCCAGGCCACCACCGCAACGGACAAGGTGACGACTCCAACCAGGACGACCGTGACAACCAGCTGGGTGCCCGCGCTGCCAGGATCGGGAAGCAGAGACAGTAAGCCAGGGAAGAGCGGGCTGTGCTGATCTCGCAGGTCACGGTATAGAACCCAGCCGTTGTGTATGAGCCATGGGAAAAGGGCAGTTTCCTGATCCCAATGCACACCATTTCTGGCGACCGTGGCGCATAGGACAGCACTTGCCGCGAGGATAGCTCCGAGGCAAGCGACGTTCACGAAACCCTGATGATCAACCGGCGTTTGCGAGTCTGACATACGGCTGAACTGCCTAATTGAAACGGTACCGTTGCGCCGTGGGGCATACTTTTGCCGCGGCTGTCCAACCCGTGTTATACTGACGCCCACTACCCTGCCCTGCCAGCCACGATTTGCCGGAGCAAGCCGACGCGAGCAAACACATCCATTCCGATTCGACAGCGAGTGGCCGCGCTTGGTCGCTCCAAAGTCGCGCACGATGCCATCGCTATGTCGTCAATTGTTGCATGGTGCCTGCTTGTATTCGGCTATCTGCTCAAGCGCTATCCATATGACGGACTGTACGGGCAAGACTCCTATGCATATTATTACCAGGCAAGGGCTCTCCTCGACGAGTTTACGGGTAAACCCCCGCAGGCCTGGGCACTGTTCAGTACTGACCAGCTTTATCACTGGCCAATAGGATACCATATCCACCTGATCCTGGGTCAAATCATCACCGGCGGTGTCGACGGGGGTCGCGCCATTACTATTATTACGGCTGTCGGCGCTGCCGTGGTCCTTTACCTGCTAGTAGGCGAACTATTCCATACGGCATCACGTTTCGTGCGCGTCCTCGCGGGGCTTGTAGCCGGCATGGCGCTGCCGTTGGTCGCCACCTTCACTCGAATGGGCCTTTCTGTAATGGCCGATGTACCGGCGTTATTTTGGGGCCTTCTTGCTATATTCTTGTGCCTGCGAAGCTGGTCGCAGTCAGTCCCTGGCGAGTCGGACGGTGGCGGCGCGCAGACGACCGGCAAACGACGTGTTGCGTCAGCTCTGATTGGTGGCCTCGCACTTGGAATTGCGGTGCTGATCCGATATGCCTCTGCTTTCTTTATCATTCCTGTAGTGATTTACCTGGCCTTTCGATTCTTTGGCTCGCGATCCGCCATGCCTGCGAAAACCCGATTATACGTGCGGCTACGGTACCCAGTCCTCTTTGTGTCTGGTTTTGCCCTAGGAATCCTGCCTCAGATTCTCTATCTGATTACGCATACGCACCTCCTGTCCAACGGCGAATTGCCGGCCGCATATGGCGATTGGATAAACGGCTGGTCACCTGCGAACCTATTCGCTTCAACGGTTACTAATTCCGATGGAACTGCCACGTTTCCACAGCCCATGATTGCCTTCTACCTGCTACAGCCCTTGTACGACAGCGACCAGGGATTTCTTTCAGGCTACTACATACCAGCACTTCTGAGTGGCATTGCAAGCACGGTGCAAAGACGCCTTTGGCCCGTGCTTGCAACGCTCGTCGCGTGGTGGCTCGTGCCGGCACTTTTCTACTCCGGCACGACTTACCAGGCGCATCGGTTCGCGCTTACCTACCTGCCCGTGCTCCTAATATTCACGGGCATTGGCGCCGCTACTGTTGTTGAACATTGTATGCAAGCTCTTCGACGGATATCCGAAAGGTCCACTGCCTTACGACTACCGATCAGGCCTATTATCTCGGTTTTCGCGTCTGCCATTGTCTTACTTGGACTCGCAGCGGGAGTTTACAAAGCCCAGGGGTCCGTTAGAGGGTGGATGCAAATACACGAATCTTTTAAGGTCGACGAACAACTAGTCCTGGCTCTGACCAGGCAGGCCGCAGGTGCGTATCCGCCGGATTCACCACCGAAACTCGTTGCGTTTGGCATGACTGAGGCCCTGTTCCACTACACGCAATGGCCCACAATCGAACTGTTCAATAGCGATGACGCCGTACTTTCCAGCTTTCTAAGAGCTCCCGGTGCGCATATCCTCGTGCTGCCGGTGGATGCCATTTCAGCCCAGTGGGCCGGTACCCCTCTCGCCGGTCGCTGGAGTTGGCTTCAGCAAACTTACAACCTCGTACCGGAAGGTAGTGCGGCTACCTACACTGTTTTTAAGATCGAGCCAAAGCCTTGAGCACGTCCCCCGAGAGGCTCAGCGCGGGTTTGCAGGTGGATGATCTTCTCAGGCACCTGCGCTGCCCTCGATGCGCTGGTACCCTGGTACGTGTTGAACCGGACGAAGCATCTTGTACGGTATGCCACACACATGTCCGTTGCCTCGACGGCATTTGGCGGCTATTGACCGACGAACAAGTCGCGCGCTATGCCCCCTTTCTGGAAAGCTACGTGAAAATTCGCTCGCGTGAGGGTTGGGAGCGCAACGCGGCCTATTACCTGCGCCTGCCCGGGGTGGACAAGGACGATCCACAGGCGGAAGTCTGGCGCATTCGCCGGAGAAGTTTGCGCGTGCTGGAGAGGATTCTGCAAAGGAGGTTCAGCAGCACCCAGGAAAATTGGGCGCTTGATTTGGGTGCTGGCAACTGCTGGCTTTCGCGCCGCCTGGCAAAGCTTGGTTTCCGTACAGTCGCGCTCGACCTGAATACGGTGGGGCGAGATAGCCTGGCTAGGGGGCAGCTCTATATAGAGTACGACGACCTACAAATACACCGGATACAGGCTTCGATGGACCAACCGCCTCTCACGGATAATGCGTTTGCTCTGTGCACAGTTAGCGGCGCGATTTATTACGCCAATCTCGAAGCCACGCTGGCATCCGTATACAGAATATTGCAACCGGGCGGTATTCTGGCAATTACCGACAGCCCGATTTACAGTAAGTCCACCTATGGCTTACAAATGGCGCAAGAACAGCGAGCGCGGATAACGAGCCTAGTCGGTCAAGAGCCCGCGCCCTTACCCGGGGGCGACGGGTTTCTCGTCTGGCCTAACCTGAAATCTACCATGGAGCAGATCGGTTTTGGAGTCCAGGCTATATCGGTCGCCCGTCCGCTCGGCCGCATACGACGCCTGATTAGCCGCGTCTTGGCCCCAGGGCGGAGGGAGGAAGCCAGTTTTCCTGTTATCCTCGGTCAGAAACCGCAGTAAATGTGTCCAAAGCCCTCGAACCGCGGGCCTTGACATGGTTCACGCCTAATCAAGCCGCCCCTTAACCGCCTTACTAGTTTGGTTAATTGCGCAATTAGCTAACGTCGCGTCAATTATGGACACGCGATGCCGTCAAGTGGACATGAGGAACCCACTTTCGTGCCGCATGCTGACTAAACTTGGGGTCGTAAATTGAGCAACGGGTGCAACCTCAGCGCGATCGGTTCGTTGTGTTGTTGTGCCGTTTCGACCTAGGCGAGGCGGTGGCCGATAACATGAGCCGTGGGTAATGCAGGTCGAACCAGGTGCGTCTGACAGCTTTCCCACCATGCTTGACTACCTGCTATGTGCCAACATATAATCGTTGAAGTACGAACATTCAACAGACCTATCAAAAGGTGGTTACACATTTGCTTGCACGCGCTAAGCGCTCCATTGACTATCGGGACCTTCTCTATAACCTCGTCGTTCGCGACTTAAAGGTTCGCTATAAGCATTCCGTCCTTGGCTTCTTTTGGTCGCTGCTTAATCCCGTTCTGCTGATGCTGGTCTTTACATTCGTTTTCCAGCAACTCCTGGGTAGCGAAAATAACCCGACGCATCCCATGTATCATGTGTTCTTCCTGGTGGCGCTGCTGCCCTGGAACTGGTGCGCATCAGCGGTAACCGGCACTTTGGGCAGCATAGTAAACAGCGGGTACCTAATTAAGAAGGTCTACTTTCCTCGTGAAATGTTGCCGGTGTCCGTGGTACTCGCGAACATGATCAACTTCCTCCTCGCGCTTCCGGCCCTGTTGCTTTTCATGGTGATCCTCCGGCCCGAGGGTTCAGGCAACCCATTCGGGTCAGATTGCCAGTTCGCCTGCTTCAACTTTCACCTGCTCTGGGTTCCACTGCTAATTCTCACCGAGACTATTTTCCTGATGGGGTTGGGCTTCTTCATCTCGGCTCTGAATGTCTTTTTCCGCGACACTAGTGTTCTAGTGGAAGTAGGGCTCAGTGCCTGGTTCTTCCTCACCCCCATCATATACGACGCCAAAGATGTGGCGCATGATCTCGCCAATGTCATGTACTATCTCAACCCCATGGCCGGCCTCGTCGCCAATTTCCGCGAGGTGTTTTACTACAATGACGCAGCAAGCCCTGATCCCTTCTTCATGCTTCGCAATCTAATTGTTTGCACGGCACTGCTCGTGGGCGGATACTTCTTCTTCATGCGCCTGAGCCGCAATTTTGGCGAGGAGATCTAGTCAATGGCTCGAACTTCCAAAGAATCTGTTCGAGCCGCGAGCTCCCCTACGCTTCCGAACGGAACCGAAAAGGAAGTAGCGACGGTCGCCGGTCCGCCGAACTCGGGCCGCCCGGGCCAGCTAGTGCAGCAGGCGACGGCGCGCTCGCCCCAGGCGAAGGCCAAGGTCGTCAAGTTCAGCAACGTGTCCAAGAAGTTTACGCTCCACCATGAACGGCCGAATTCATTCCAGGATATGGTTGTCAGTCTATTCGGGTTGCGAAGCCCATCACGGTTGGGCAAAGCTATGCCGCGCCCGGCCAATGAGCAGTTCTGGGCACTCAAAGACGTAAATTTCGGCATCTACCAGGGCGAAGCAGTGGGCATTATCGGTGAGAACGGTTCGGGCAAGTCGACCACCCTGAAACTTATCTCACGGATCCTCGATCCTACGTCAGGTAGCGTATCCGTTAGGGGCAAGGTGTCAGCATTGCTTGAGCTAGGAACCGGCTTTCACCCGGAGCTTACCGGCCGCGAGAATATCTTCCTCAACGGTTCTCTATTAGGAATACCGCGTAAGGAAATGGCGCAGCGGTACGAAGACATCGTTGACTTCGCCGAACTTCAAGAGTTTATTGACACGCCTATCAAGCACTATTCATCGGGTATGGTGATGCGCCTCGGGTTCGCTGTGGCGATCAACGTTGATCCCGATATCCTGCTGACTGACGAAGTGTTGGCCGTGGGCGACGAGGCCTTTCAGCGCAAATGCCTTGACTATATCGCTGCCCTGAGGAAGCGCGGCGTGACAATCATTTTTGTATCGCATGCTCTTGATGCGGTGCGCGGCCTTTGCCAGCGAGCCATTTGGCTCGATCACGGCAAGGTTGTGGCTGACGGCCCCGCAGGCGACGTCATAGACCAGTACCTGGTGTTCGAAAATGAAAAACATGCAGACCGGATCCGAGACGAATACGAAGCACGAAAGAACGGTATTGCGGTCCCTGGCGATATTCGCTCCAGCGTAACAATTCAAAAACCAACACAAGAAGATCTTGAGGACCAGGGACACACCGTCGATGAAACTTCTGAAGAGGCGCAACGCGAGGAATTAAGTCCCGAGTTCCGTTTCGCCTATGACGCGCCCGGCACCCATTGGACGAGTGGTCAAGCGCGGATAACGGACGTAAAGTTCATGAATGCTGATGGGGTAGATACCAAGACCTTCCTAACAGGCGAACCATTCACTATCCGCATCTTTTACTCCACCGGCGAACGCATCGAAAACCCGGTGTTCGGGATTGCACTCTACTCATCCCAGAATGGCGTCCACCTGAACGGACCCAACACGCGCTTTGCGGGCCTCGATATCCCATTCATAGAGGGAACGGGCCATGTCGACTATCACATTGATGAACTGCCGTTGCTGGCGGGAATGTACGATGTGACGGTCGCCATGACGGGCGCTGACATCGCCGAAACACTCGATCACCAGCACAGAGCCTACAACTTCTATGTGCAGCCGACTCCAGGTATGGCGGAGCGCTGGGGTCTAATCAATATTCCCGCCGAGTGGAGTTTTCACCCCGACGCTGCAAAATAAGGTCCCAGCGCCTAACCAGCGGGATCGGCTAGTTCGATCAACGTGCGGATCATCGACCCGGTGGCACCTTTCATCTGCCAGGCTGAGTCTTTTTCGGTCCAGGCAGTGCCCGCGACGTCCAGGTGGACCCAGGGAGTGTCACCCACGAATTGCTGAAGGAATGCCCCCGCTGTTAGCGCACCCCCATAGCGTCCACCTGTGTTCATCACGTCCGCGATATTGCTTTTTATCTGGTCCAGGTATTCCGGGAATATAGGTAGCGGCCAGAGTCGCTCGCCGGCACGATCCGCCGCCGCGACGACTGTGTCCACCCATGTTTGGGGGCTACCCATGGCACCAGTCGCGGCGGTCCCAAGTGCTACCTTAATCGCGCCCGTGAGTGTGGCAATGTCCACCAGCTTATTTGCGCCACGCTTGCGGGCAAGGTCAAGCACATCGGCGAGTACGAGCCTGCCCTCTGCGTCGGTGTTGATGATCTCGATGCTCTTGCCGTTGGCCGCTCGCACAACGTCGCCTGGACGCATCGCAGTGCCGCTGGGCATATTCTCGACCAGACCCACGACGCCAAGGACGTTCACCTTCGCGCCAATCGAGGCCAGCGCGAACACCGCCGAAACAGCAGCAGCCGCTCCGCACATGTCATACTTCATGTAGTGCATGTCGGCGGCTGGTTTGATCGAGATGCCACCCGTATCAAAGGTGACGCCCTTACCGACGAAGGCCAGCGTTTCCGCTTCGTTGGCGCCTCCTCTGTACTCCAGTACCACGACGCGCGGGGGTCGCGCACTTCCCTGGCTTACACTCAGCAAAGATCGCATGTCGCCGGCACGAATTTCGTCCTCGTCCAGAACCGTGCATTTCACCCCCAGTACTTCAGCGCGACGCGACACCTCGTCGGCAACCCGCTCGGGGCTCATGACGTTGCTTGGCTCATCGCCTAGCCAGCGTCCAAAATTTATCTGCTCGGCTATCTTTAGCCCGCGTTGGAGCGCAGCCTCCTCCGCCTCGCCGGTATCCGCAGTCCAAATGGATACTTCGCTAACGCCTCCCTTGTTAGCCTGGTCCTTGTACAGGTCCGAGTCTGCCAACCCAGTAACCGCACCGTCAGCTAGCGCCTGAATAACTGCGTGCGCATTAAGTGACAGTGGAGGGTCGAAGGCGAGGCAGATCCGGCCTGCCTTCTTGCCCCTTCCATGCCGCACCGCGGCTGCAGCCAAACGTCGCAGAGTTCTCAGGTCCAGGTCCGCAGCCTTACCAGAACCGAGCAATAACACCCGGCGTGACTTGAGAGGAGCAGGGAAGATCCACTCGGTTTGGTAGGCCCGGCCCTTGAACGATCCACTCGCGACTAGTCCCTTGACCAACCCGTCCGTCGCGCTGTCGAGCTCGGCAGCCTTGCCAGACAAAGTCTCGTCCTGAGCGCATGTAACTACTAAGAGGTCGGCCTCCACGTCTGCTAACGGCCCAGATACGAGGTTGAGCGTCGGAGGAGATGAGCTGGTCATGACAGCTTCTCGCTGCTGTGGCCGGGGAATATACTCGATTTGGGGTCAACGAAGTTCTTGGCCACGTTGACAGCCATCGCCGCTTGTCCGTAGCCCGTGGCGATCAGGTTCATCTTGACTTCTTCGGCTGCGATATCGCCTGCGGCATAAATGCCCGGCAGATTGGTTTCCATCCGAAAATTGACGAGGATACCACGACCCTTCTTGTCTAGCTCAAGGCCCCAGTTGCGGATCGGACCAATATCCGCCTTGAAACCGACGTTCACAAGGATAACGTCCACGTCAAGCGTCGTCTCTTCCTGCGTCTGGTTGTTATAAATGACCACCTTCTCCACTGTCCCATCTCCGGAAACTGAGCGCACCTCGTATGGTGTCAGAATGTCAATCGGCAGGCTGCGCATCTCAGTCACCGTGCTTTCGTGCGCTCGAAATTCGTCTCTTCGGTGGATCAAAGTTATGCTTTCGGCAACTCCGTTCAGGTTGATTGCCCAGTCCACCGCCGAATCACCACCCCCCACTATCAGCAGGCGTTTGCCTTTGAACGCCGCCTTCTCTTTGACGAAGTAGTAGAGGCTATTCCCTTCGTACTGGTCCACGCCCGCGACCGCAAGCTTGTTAGGTGCAAAGGCTCCGACGCCGGCGGATATGACTATCGTGCGCGTATGGTGCAGCCCCTTGTCAGTAGTCAGTGCCCACACCCCATCGCTGTCCTGTGCCAGCGTAAGCACTCTCTCGCCCAGGCAAACAGCAGGTTTCCACTGCACCGCCTGCTCCATAAGCATCTGAACGAGGTCT
>DATINP010000142.1:0-30888 GCA_035474135.1 Chloroflexia bacterium
ACGCCACGCCTATAGCGGCGATGCGTTAGCTAGTTTCGGCGCCAAGCCCTACTTTTCCGAGTGGCCCGATCCTGCGGGACTCGCGGCCACGGGCGACCCATCGCTTGTGGAGCAGTTCGGCGACATAGCGAGGCAAGAGTACCTGGCCGTGGGCATCCGAGTGGCTTTGCACCCTATGGCCGACCTGGCGACCGAACCGCGCTGGGGGCGCATCAAAGGCACCTTTGGTGAGGACGCTGCTCTCTCCTCGCTCATGATCAGTGCCTACATACGCGGTTTCCAGGGTGACGATCTTGGGCCGGACAGCGTGGCCTGTATGACCAAGCACTTCCCCGGCGGCGGCCCGCAAAAGGACGGTAGGGACGCCCACTTCTCCTATGGCAGGGAGCAGGTATATCCGGGCAACAACTTCGATTACCACTTGATCCCCTTTGAAGCCGCTTTTGCCGCGGGCACTACCCAGATTATGCCTTACTACAGCGTGCCCATAGGGTTGCCGTTCGAGGAAGTCGGCTTCGGCTTCAACAAGGGCATCATAGATGGCCTCTTGCGTCAGCGATATGCGTTCGATGGCGTCGTGTGCACGGACTGGTGGATGCTAACCTCGCAACACGTGGATGGTAAAGAAATCGAGCCTCTGGCATACGGTGTAGAGCACCTGAGCGTGAGCGAGCGGGCAAAGAAAGCCCTTGAGGCGGGGGTTGACCAGTTCGGTGGTGATGCCTGCCCCGAGGTCATAGTAGAACTGGTCAGGAGTGGTCTGGTGGCCGAGAGCAGGCTCGATGGGTCGGTGCGCCGCCTGTTGCGCGACAAGTTTCGGCTGGGCCTATTCGACAATCCCTACGTCGACCCCGACGTGGCAGAATCCACAGTGGGCAGTGCCGCCTTCCGCGAGGCGGGAGAGGCTGCTCAGCGCAAATCAATCGTGTTACTGAAGAATCGCGGCCCCCTCGGCGACCGTGCCCTGCCGCTCAAAGATAGGCCAAAAGTATACATCGAGAACGTGGATCCCTGTGTGGCCTCGGAATATGCTGACGTGGTGGCAACACCCGAGGAAGCAGACGTTGCGATCCTGCGCCTGGAAACACCGTACGAGTGGCGCGACGATCTCCTGGAGGCTCACTACCACACGGGAGACCTTGACTTCAAGGCAGGCGAGCTTGCTCGCATTGTGGGCATTATGGCCAAAGTTCCGACCATAGTGGCCATATATCTGGACCGGCCAGCCGTGATACCTGAGATCGCGGAGAAGTGCGCGGGCCTGCTCGCCGACTTTGGGGCATGCGACAAGGCGGTGCTCGACGCGATCTTCGGGAGGTTTCGTCCGTCCGCGACCCTGCCGTTCGAGCTTCCGTCGTCTATGGAGGCGGTGTACCACAGGCGTAGCGACGTTCCTCGTGACTCCGACAACCCCCTGTTCCCCTTTGGCCACGGGCTGACCTACGGCTCTTACGCACGAGGGATATTCGCTCCCTGAGGGGCGAGCCGTAGAGCTAAGACCTACGACTCTGAAGGAACTTCTGCATGGAAAAAAACACTATGGCTCCTGAGCATTCGGGCGCGGCATTCGAGGGTCGGGCGAGCGAATTGCTACGGCGCATGACGTTGGCGGAGAAAATCGGCCAACTGGTGCAGACGCACACTCGCGAGGACATCGTGGGCCCGGACCTTGACGCGCAGATCGCCCAAGGGTTGGTGGGGTCGATCTTCGGCATTTCAGACGTAGCCGAGATCAACCGCTACCAACGCCTAGCCGTCTCTGCGTCGCGCCTCGGCATCCCCCTGCTTGTGGGCAACGACGTTATCCACGGCTTCCGCACAGTGTTTCCCATCCCACTTGCCGAGTCGTCAAGCTGGGATCTACCCATTATCGAGAAGACTGCACGGGCGGCAGCCGAGGAGGCCTCTGCTAGCGGCACTGATTGGATCTTCGCTCCCATGGTAGATATAGCACGTGACCCGCGCTGGGGGCGCATAGCAGAGGGTGCAGGCGAGGATGTGTTCCTGGGCAGGGCAGTGGCGGCGGCGCGTGTGCGGGGCTTCCAGGCTAGTGACCTGGAGAGTGGTAAGCGCATTTCGGCCTGCGTCAAGCACTACGTTGCCTACGGTGCAGCCGAAGCCGGGCGTGAATACAACAGCGCGGATATCTCCGAGCGCACTCTGCGTGACGTGTACCTTCCTCCATTCAAGGCCGCCTTCGACGCGGGGGCCGAGAGCCTGATGAGTTCTTTCAACGAGATCGCGGGGGTGCCGTCGTCGGCCAATCCTCATACATTGCGTGCCATTCTGCGTGACGAGTGGGGTTGGCATGGGGTCGTGCTTAGCGACTACGAGGCAATACGCGAACTGGTGGTGCACGGCGTGGCATCGGACCTGCGCGATGCGGCCCGGCAAGCTATTCTGGCGGGCGTGGATATGGACATGATGAGCAATGCTTACGCCGACCACCTGGCGGGTCTGGTGGCAGACGGCAGCGTACCCGAATCGGTACTTGACGAAGCGGTGCTGAGGATATTGCGCCTGAAACTCGAACTGGGCCTCTTCGAGCGACCATTTTCCGACGAGAACCTTGCGGACCGCGTGATCCTGCGCGCCGACTTTCAGAGTCTGGCCCTGCAAGCCGCCCACGAGTCGATGGTGCTGTTGAAGAACAGACACGACATTCTGCCCCTGTCGACCACAGGAAAGCGAATCGCCCTCATTGGCCCATTGGCCGACAACCGGGCCGACTTGCTTGGCTGCTGGACGATATTCGGGCAGAAGGACGAAGTGGAAACCGTGCTTGAGGCCGTGACTGCGTGGCTGGAGGACCCCGGCACATTGGCATATGTTGCGGGCTGCCCCATCGTAGGGGAAGGTCCCGACAATATCCCGCCCGCCGTGGAGGCTGCCAACGATGCGGATGTCGTGGTGGTAGTGCTGGGTGAGAGCGCAGGCATGAGTGGCGAAGCCCATTCGCGTGCTCACCTGGGTCTGCCAGGCCGCCAACAGGAGCTTCTAGATGCGCTGGCCGCCACGGGCAAGCCCATCGTGGGCGTGCTGCTGGCAGGCAGGCCGCTCGTCATTCCGCGTATGCTGGAACAGGTTGACGCTCTCCTGGTGGGGTGGCACAGTGGCGTGCAGACGGCTCGCGCACTGGCCGATATCCTGTTCGGCGAGGTCAATCCTTCGGGCAAGTTGACCGCGTCGTGGCCTCGCTCGGAGGGGCAGATACCGATCTATTATGCGCACAAGAACACCGGAAGGCCTGCGCAGGATGAAGGCACCAGGCAGTTTGACGAGCCGTTCAAATCACGGTACCTGGACGAATCGAACGAGCCGCTGTTCCCCTTTGGCTTCGGACTCAGCTATACCAGGTTCGCATACACTGACCTCGAAGTCGAAACGCCCCTTGTGGGGTCGGACGGCACGCTCACGGTTGGCGTGACAGTCAGGAACACGGGAGCGCACGCTGGCGACGAGATCGCGCAGCTCTATGTGCACGATCTGGTAGGCAGTGTCACGCGGCCAGTCAAAGAGCTAAAAGGATTCCAGCGGATCACTTTGGCCCCAGGAGAAGAGAAGCGATTGCGTTTCGAGGTACCGGCGCGTGAACTCGGCTTCACGGGAGCCGGTATGCGGTACGTGTTAGAGCCTGGAGACTTCAAGGTATGGATTGGTCCAGACTCGACACGAGGACTTGAGGGCGAGTTCAGGATAGGGATCCACGTCGGGTAGAGAACGACCGGTGGACCGGCAAACCAGTAAGGAGCGAGAACGGTGAAATTTTGCGAACGGGTGCAGGAACTGTTGGACGCACTGACCCTTGAGGAGAAGGTGAGCATGCTGGCGGGTGCTTCCATCTGGAATACCGTGCCTGTCGAGCGGTTGGGCATCCCAGCCATCAAAGTAACCGACGGCCCGAACGGGGCGCGCGGTGACAGCCTGTTCGGTTCAGGCAAGGGCGCAGCCTGCCTACCCTGCGGCATAGCATTGGCCTCAACGTGGAACCCCGATCTGGTGAAGGAAGTTGGGCAGGTGCTGGGCGAGGAAGCCTTGTCAAAAGGGGCAAAAGTGCTGCTTGCTCCCACGATCAATATCCAGCGTTCTCCTCTTAACGGGCGAAACTTCGAATGCTATTCAGAAGATCCCTACCTGGCTGCGCGGATGGCTGTGGCCTACATAGAGGGCGTGCAAAGTCGTGGCGTGGGTAACAGCGTCAAGCACTTCGCGGGCAACAATTCCGAGTTTGAGCGCAATACCATCAGTTCTGAGATCGGCGAACGCGCCCTGCGCGAGATATACTTGCCCGCGTTCGAGGCGGCGGTTCGAGAGGCAGGATCGTGGACGGTTATGGCCTCCTACAACAGGCTAAATGGCACGTACAGCAGCGACAACCACATGCTGTTGACGGACATCCTCAAAGGCGAATGGGGCTTTGAGGGCGTCGTGATGTCGGACTGGTTCGGTACCCATAGCACCGCGCCAGCACTGAACGCAGGCCTAGATCTTGAGATGCCGGGACCAACCCAGTGGCGTGGTCAAAAGCTGGTCCAGGCCGTCCAGAAGGGCGAAGTCACCCAGGAGGCAATCACGGAAGCGGCGGGGCGCGTGCTTCATCTGCTGGAGCGGGTGGGCGCATTCGAGCACCCGGAGATCGCCGAGGAGCAGGACATTGACCTCCCCGAGCACCGCGCAGTAGCGCGTCGCTCCGCAGCCGAGGGGATCGTGCTGTTGCGGAATGAGGGTAACGTGCTGCCGTTGGATCCGACTACTACTGGGAGGATAGCCATCATCGGGCCGAACGCGAAGACGGCCCAGATCATGGGCGGGGGTAGCGCGCGGGTCAATGCCCATTATGCGATAACCCCTTTCGAGGGGATCACCGCTCAGCTTGGGCCGGGCGTGAAGGTCGGATATGAACTGGGCTGCACCAACCACAAGTACACGCCCCTCCTACCAGTTACCAGATTGGAGGTGACGCGAGGTAGCGGGCAATCCGGGCTTGCAATAGACTACTACTATAGCCCTGACCTGTCGGGCGAACCAGTGTGGCACACGACACTCACCGGCACTGAGCAGGTCTGGCTGGGCCAGATAGGCCATGGGGTAGACCCGAGAGCGTTCTCGGCTCGTATCTCGGGCTCCTATACACCCGAAGAAACTGGCGATCATATCATCAGCATCACCTCGTCCGGCCTATCAAGATTGTATATAGATGGAAGTCTGGCAATCGATAATTGGACTTCACAGACTAGCGGCGACTCGTTTATGGGGGCGGGCAGCGCCGAAAAGGTAACCCGGATTGCGTTGACCGCAGACACGCTGGTGGAACTGGTCATCGAGTATAGCACGCAGGGCGCGGGCTTCCTATCGGGAGTACGTCTGGGTGCGATGCGTGTTCTCGCCGACGATGCTATTGACCGGGCGGCAAAGTTGGCCGCCGCTTCGGATGTGGCGCTGGTGTTCGTCGGCTCCACGGGCGAGTGGGAAAGCGAAGGCGCGGATAGGCACGATATGGACCTGGTGGGCAGGCAGTCCGAACTGATAGAGGCTGTGGCCGCTGCCAATCCGCGTACCGTGGTCGTGGTGCAGACAGGCTCACCCGTAACTATGCCCTGGTTGGATACGGTCGCGGCTGTATTAGAGGCGTGGTTCCCCGGCCAGGAGTGCGGCAATGCGATTGCGGACGTGCTTTTCGGCAAAGTGGACGCATCGGGCCGCCTGCCCCAGACTTTCCCCCAACGCTTGCAGGATAACCCCGCGTTCATCAACTATCCGGGGGAAAACGGCAAAGTCGTGTACGGCGAGGGTATCTTCGTCGGCTATCGCTACTACGACAAGAAGGCTATCGCACCACTCTTCCCGTTCGGCTTCGGCCTGTCTTACACCACCTTCGAGTATAGCAACATGTACCTAAGTGAGAGTACGATGGCTTCGGACGAAACCCTGCAAGTGTCTATGGACGTGCGCAACACCGGGGCGCGGGCGGGTATGGAGGTCGTCCAGCTTTATGTGGAGGACATGCACGCTTCGTTGATGCGCCCTAATATGGAACTAAAGGGCTTTGCCAAAGTCGCCCTGGCACCAGGCGAGACGCGTACGGTTACCTTCACGCTGGATAGGCGCGCACTAGCCTACTGGGACGACGCCGAACACCGGTGGACTGCCGAGGCAGGTGACTTCCGGACGCTAGTAGGCCGTTCAGCCGAAGAAATCGTTCTTGCGGCGCGTTTCACGCTAAGAGATACCGTGCGCTTCGACGGGCCTGGGCGCGCAGCGCAACGTCTCACCGTCCAAAGCACGGTCAGGGATCTGCTGGCCAACGAAGAGGCGCGGTCTATACTTGAGCGCTATGTGCCCGGTTTTTCCAGCAACCCCCAACTGGGCTTCGCGCTAGGGCTTTCCCTTGAACAGGTGGCGGGCTTCGACGCTCAGATCTTCAACGAACAAACGATGCAGAATATCGAAGCGGGCCTGGAAAAGCTGAGCGAATCAGCCCTGGCCACCAGATAGAGCTATCCTGATAATACGCACATGACACAAGCTATAACGCAGTCCCTCGCCGGGGAATGGCAGTTCCGCTGTGCCGGCGGCGACGAATGGTTACCTGCCTCCGTGCCGGGTGGTGTTCATACGGACCTGCAGCGGGCGGGCCGCATCAATGATCCATTCGTGGGAGATGAGGAAAAGCGCGTGCAGTGGGTGGCCGAGCAGGACTGGGAATACCGCCGCACGTTGACAGTTGGCGCAGACCTACTTGCAATGAATCATGTGCAACTTGTGTGCGAGGGTCTGGACACGCTGGCAACTGTGCTCTTGAATGGGCGGGTGGTTGGGACCGCCGAGAATATGTTTCACCCCTACTGTTGGGATGTGCGCGCTTTGCTGAACGAGGGCGTCAACGAGCTAGTCATCCTCTTCGCATCGCCCGTGCACTATGCCGCCGAGCGCAACAAGATCCGACCCATGCCCGACGTGAACAACCCTCTTCCCGGCGTGCCATATATACGCAAGGCCCCAAGTCACTTCGGTTGGGACTGGGGGCCGCACCTGCCCCCAATTGGTATCTGGCGCGACGTACGCCTTGAGGCGTACACGACCGCGCGTCTCGAAGACGTTGCCGTGCGCCAACAACACGAGGGCGGCAAGGTTACGATCAGCGTGAGGGCGGCGGCTCAGGCCTTTGATAATGCGCCCCTGCGTTTGTCTTTGCGTCTGGTCGCGCCCGGCGGCTCAATGCAAGAGGCATCCGCTCCTCTCAAAGAAGGCCACACCACCCTCATAATAGAGGTGAACGATCCGCAATTGTGGTGGCCGAACGGCTATGGCGCAAAACCCCTCTACAGGCTAGACGTGGCACTGGAGGACGATCGCGCTGTAGTGGACGAGCGCACATACACGGTTGGCCTGCGCACTGTCGAACTGCGCCAGGAGCCGGACGAATGGGGCAAATCGTTCACCTTCGTGGTCAACGGAGTGCCGGTGTTCGCCAAAGGGACGAACTGGATTCCGGCGGACTCATTCCCCACGCGCGTAACGCACACGCAATTGGAGCAACTGCTGAGCGCGGCAGCGCTGGCCCATCACAATATGGTGCGCGTGTGGGGCGGGGGCTACTATGAGGACGAATATTTCTACGACCTGTGCGACCGCTACGGCCTGCTCGTGTGGCAGGACTTCATGTTTGCTTGCGCAGGCTACCCACTGGACGATCCGGAGTTCATCGAGAATGTGCGGGGCGAGGTGATCTTCAATGTACGACGACTGCGCCACCGAGCGTGCGTTGCCCTGTGGTGTGGTAACAACGAGATAGAGGCCGCCTGGGTTGGCTGGGGCTGGAATACCCCTCAAAATGCTGACCTCATGGCGGCCTATGAATACGTCTTCCACACGACCCTGCCGGAGTGGGTGGCCGCTGAAGATCCGGACCGAGTCTACTGGTCCAGTTCGCCCTCGTCGGGTACTCCTATGCAAGACCCAAATGGTAACGCGGCGGGCGATGTGCACCAGTGGCTCGTGTGGCACGCCAACAAGCCGTTCAGTAACTACCGTGAAACTCCGGCCCGCTTCGTGAGCGAGTTCGGTTTCCAATCGCTCCCACAGCTATCGACCATAGCCACGTTCGCCGATCCGCTTGACTGGAACATCACGTCCTATGTAATGGAGCAGCACCAGCGCAGTCCCGTTGGCAACGAAAAGATCATCCTCTATATGCTGGACAACTTTCTCCTGCCTCATGACTTCCCCGGACTGGCATATCTGAGCCAGGTATTGCAGGCGGAGGCTATGCGCGTGGGCGTGGAGCACTGGAGACGTCACCCAGCGTGCAGCGGTGCGCTCTACTGGCAGCTAAACGATTGCTGGCCTGTGATCTCGTGGTCTGGCATAGACTATTTTGGTCGCTGGAAGGCGCTTCACTACTCTAGCCGCCGCTTCTTCGCGCCCCTCCTCCTATCGATTGAGGACGAGGGCACTAACATGGGCCTCTTTGTCACCAGCGACCTGCAGAGTCCATGGGAAGGCACCGTGAACTGGTCGCTCGAAAACCTCGCTGGCGAGGCGCTAGATGGCGGCGAATTGCGGACAAGTGTGGGGCCGCTCAGCACTGTCCAGGTAAGCAGCCTCGATTTCGCTCAGCGCCTCACGGACGATGACCGCCGCCGAGTGTTATTGGTGTGTGAGCTAAGAAAAGACGGTGAGCGCCTCCAGACTGCCATAGCCACCTTTGCGCCTACCAAGCATCTGGCCCTGCAGGACCCCATGTTAGAGATTGAAATAGAACAAAGCGGGGAGCATCTGACAATAATCCTGCGCGCACATTCCCTGGCTCGGTTTGTCGAATTGTCGCTCGAAGGCGCGGATGTTCTGTTCAGCGATAACTACTTCGACCTGCCTGCGGGACGACCTGTTCAGATCACCTGCCCTCTGCCCGAAGGCTGGACGCTTGCGCGTGCACGTGAAGCCTTGCGTGTGAGGACTGTGCACGGGGCGTGACGGGGTGGTATGCAGATTGCTTGTTAGATTGATGAGAAGTCTGACGACCTGCGACTCATCTCAACATGGGCGTACTGTGCGACGCGTAGAATAAGCCCTCGGCCTCCCTGTTCACATGCGTAGCGTGCGTCCCCCGACTTGCAACGAGGTGCGGTCGCCGGCGCAGACTCTGCCTATTTGTTGGGCATAACACGACTCTTTGTACTAGAATGGAGTATGTCCAGATCTAGATGTAATGCACTATGAGGACTGAACCCGCACCTACCGGTCTAAAACGTCTGCGCATTCGTAATAATCCATCCTGGAAATCGTCCGATCTGCAATCGGCTTTGCACGGCGAACTGTTCAGTCTGGAGAGTCTCGAAGAGTATGCTCAGACTCTTGCTGCCGAACACAAGGCAATAACTCGCCGAGTACCGGCAAAACCCCTGTTGGCAAGCGCACAGGAGAGCGGGCGCATGCTTGCCAATGCCTATTCACAGCTCTCCGACGCTCCCGACCATAAGCAACAGTTAATGCCTGGCGAGGAGTGGTTGCTCGACAATTACCATATCGTGCGAGCAACAGTGGACGAGATACAGATAGACTTGCCGCGTGGCTACTATTTGCAATTGCCCCGGCTGGCCGAAGGGACCTGGACCGGCTACCCGCGCGTGTACGCCGCGGTGCGCGAATTGCTGATGCATACTGACGGCATTGTAGATGTGCCCAATGTTGAGGCGTTCATCCGCGGCTATCAGACGTCGCTGCCCCTGAACCTGGGAGAGCTATGGGCCGTGCCTGCTATGCTGCGGCTGGCGCTTGTACGCAACCTGGCATTCATGGCGCAAGCCCTGCTTGATGCTCGACGTCAAATGCAAGCCGCGAATGCCTGGGCCGAGCGCATGGCCGATATGGCCGAGGCCCTTTCTTCGACGCCTGACGCGACGATCTCTGTGCCGCCGGAACTTCTGCACGACACCGAGCAACTTACACCTACTTTCGTGGTGCGCTTGATGCAGAACCTTCGCGAGGCTGGCCCGCCTTTTGTGCCTGTGCTCTCGTGGCTTGAAAGGGAACTGGCGCGCGCCGGTTCCAGCCCGGAAGAAGCCGTGCGGGCCGAGTTCAGTAAGCATGCGGCACTCCAGGCCTCGGTCGGCAATACCATCAATAGCATGCGCCGCGTTTCGGACACAAGCTGGGCCGATTTCGTCGAGAACCACAGCGCCATGGAGCGCCTGTTGCACACCGACCCCGCAGGCATCTATCCCCACATGGACTTCGCCACTCGCGACCGCTATCGCAAGATCGTAGAGAAGATAGCACGTCGCTCAGGCAAACCTGAACTGGCCGTGACCACGCAAGCGCTTGAGTTCGCCCTGGCCTCGAAGCAGACTTACCCTAGTGATACCAGGCGCGCGCACGTCGGCTACTACCTCGCCGCGCGGGGCGTCCACCAACTACGGGCGGCCGTGAGTTACAAATCGCGAATGGGAGAAACCCTATCGCGCTATGTGCGGGCCTATCCCACTACAGTATACGTCGGCTCCATAATCGTGCTGACCGGATTGTTGCTCGCCTTCGCCTATTTCGCCGGTTTCACGGGCGAAGCTCACCCCCCGTGGATCCTCGTGGGCGTGGTGGCAGTGCTCGGCCTCTTCCCCGCCACAGAGCTTGCATCGAGCACAGTCAACCTTATTGTTACTCTGCTTTTGCCACCTCGTGTTCTCCCCAAGCTCGATCTGTCAGGAGGTATCCCTGTCGAGCATAGCACCTTCGTCGTCATACCCACCCTGTTCAAGGGTCTGGCCGATGTGCAGCCTTTTATGGAACATGTCGAGGTGCTCTACCTTGCTAATCAGGACGCCAATCTGCGCTTCGCCATCCTCAGTGATTTCGCCGACGCGCCCGAGGAAGTAATGCCGGGTGATCTTGAGCTTTTGCAGGCGGCTTATGATGCAGTAAGTGGCCTCAATGTCAAGTATGGAGCTTCGGATCGCTTCTATCTATTCCACCGCAAGCGCCAGTGGAACCCGAAGGAAGGCGCCTGGATGGGGTGGGAGCGCAAACGCGGCAAGTTGGCTGATTTCAACGCCCTGCTCAGGGGCATGGGTGGCGATTCGTTCACCACGCGGGTGGGCGACCTTAGCCATTTACCGGGAATCCAGTATGTAATCACGCTGGACAGCGACACGAATCTGCCGAGGGATGCCGCACGCAAGCTAATAGGCACACTGGCTCACCCTCTGAACCGCGCCGAGATAGATCCCGCCACAGAAACCGTGGTCAACGGCTATGGCATCCTTCAGCCCCGGGTTGAAGCCACCTGGGACAGCGCCACCAAAACTCCCTTCGCCCGCATCCTGGCGGGGCACACAGGCGTAGACCCCTATACCACTGCCGTGTCCAATGTGTATCAGGACCTGTTCGGTGAGGGAGCATATATCGGCAAGGGGATTTACGACGTCGACGCGTTCGAGGCAGCCACCAGGAACCGCTTCCCCAAAGACGCCATTCTGAGCCACGACTTGCTGGAAGGTGCGCACGCCCGCGTGGGCCTGGTCAGCGACATCGAGCTATTCGAAGACATCCCTACACGCTACAATGTCTACGCGGCTCGCGCACACAGGTGGGTGCGAGGTGATTGGCAAATATCTGATTGGCTATTTCCCAGGGTCCCGGCTGACGGCAAGCGTATGCGTAATCCCCTCAGCCCCATCAATCGCTGGAAGATCCTGGACAACCTGCGCCGATCACTTGTTGCGCCCGCCACGTTTGTGCTGCTGGCTCTGGCATGGACACTCGCGTCTATGTCCGCAGTTTTCTGGACTGTGATCTTGGCATTGGTGTTTGCTTTTCCTCTCTATTCTCACCTGATTACTGCACTACCGCGCAAGCCCGTTGGTACCCCCTGGGGACGACACTTTTCAGCTGTGTTTGAAGATGTCGTCACCAATTTCGTGGCGTGGCTCCTCAGCCTCACTTTCCTGGCGCATAGGGCTTATCTTATGCTCGATGCTGTTGTGCGCACCCTCGTCCGCAAGCACATTACCCACCGCCGTCTGCTCGAATGGATGACAGCGCGCGACGCACAACGCACGTTCGGTAGGACAGTACTCGACTACGTGAAATGGATGTGGCAGGCACCTGTGCTCGCGCTGGTGGTGGCGGTTGCCGTGGTCGCATGGAAGCCGGAGTCGGCTTTGATAGCCGCGCCCTTCCTGCTTGCCTGGGCGTTTTCACCACTGATCGCCTACAGGGTCAGCAAGACGTCTGCACCGCCGGTCTATTCGCTGACCGAGGCTGACAAGCTCTACTTACGGCGTGTGGCACGCAAAACCTGGCGCTACTTTGAGGAGTTTGTGGGCGAAAAGGATCACTGGCTGGCCCCTGACAACTTTCAGGAAAGCCCAGGCGGTATTCTCGCACACCGTACCTCTCCCACCAACCTTAGCCTGCTCCTTCTGTCGACCCTCTCCGCCTACGATCTCGGCTATATCACACTGTCGGACATGATGGCACGACTCGATAGGACTATGCATGGTATGGAAGGCCTGGAGCGCTATAACGGCCACTTCTACAATTGGTACGATACTCTGTCGGGCCAACCTTTGCCCCCGAAATATATCTCAACCGTGGACAGCGGCAACCTGGCGGGGCATCTCGTCGCCCTCAAGAACGGCTGTCTGGATGCGATCCACGCTCCCCTTTTCTCTCCATATCTGCTGCAAAACTTGCGCGACCTCATCGCCCTTATTAGTGCAGAGGTAGAAACACTTACAAGTAAGCGGAAGGGGCCCCTACAGGCCGCCCAACGTTCTGACCTGGAAGCAATCACGTCGCGCATCGATGATATAGCCGCACAGGTCCAACTCGCACCCGGCACGGTGGCCGAATGGGTCAAGCTAGCTTCGTCCCTCGTGGAGCCCACAGTCGACCTGGCGACCACAGTGCGTCGGTTGGCAGGCGGACGAGGATGGGAAAACTCCGCTAATAAAGATGACGCTACTCAGGACGACGCCCCACAAGCGTCATCTGTGGAGGAGATAGCGGCCTGGGCCGACAGCCTGGCACGGGCCGTGCGCGCACTAGACCAGGAGATCGGCAATCTCGTTCCTTGGGCGAACATGCTCGAGTCACCGCCCTCAATTATGACAGGTGATAAGCATCCCGAGATAGCATCACACTGGGCTAGTTTGCGGAAGATGCAGGCCCGCGTTCCCTCGTTGAGCGACAATCTGGCCTGGTGCACCCACGCCCTGGCCGACATCCGGAGGCTGCGCTCACGGGTACGTGCCGCCGATCTTGGCGAGGACGGAGCGTCGGCTATTCGCTGGCTGGAACGGCTTAGCCAGCGCGTGTCAGCTTCCTGGGTGGCGAGCGAGGGACTGCACAGCAAGATCGTCAAGTTGGCGGAACGCATGGGCGCGATGAGTTGCGAAATGAAGTTCGGCTTTCTATATGATGGCGTACGCAAGCTTTTTTCCATCGGGTTCAACGTTGACGACCTCCGCCGTGACAACTCCTATTACGACCTGCTGGCATCAGAGGCACGGCTGAGCAGCTATCTCGCCGTGGCGCGCGGCGAGGTGCCTCAAGCCCACTGGTTCCGCATGGGCCGGCCCATTACGGGGCAAGGGCGCAATATGGCCTTGATTTCATGGTCGGGCACCATGTTCGAATACCTGATGCCCAACCTGGTTATGCCCTCCTACACGGATAGCCTGCTCGCCCAAACGTGTAATGCCGTGGCGGTCTATCAGGAGCGCTATGCCAGCCAGCGCAACGTACCCTGGGGCATATCCGAGTCGGCTTATAACGCCCTTGATCTGGCGGGGAACTACAGATATCGTGCCTTTGGCGTGCCCGACCTGGGCCTCAAGCGCGGCCTCTCCGACGACCTGGTGATTGCGCCCTATGCCGCCCAACTTGCCATCTCGTTGGACCCGGCTCGCGCTTTGGCGAACCTGCGCAGGCTATCAGCGTTGGGCATGGAAGGGCACTACGGCTTCTATGATGCGATCGACTTCACCCGCTCGCGGCTGGCCGCCGACCAGAAGATGGGGATAGTGAGCACCTACATGGTGCACCACCTGGGCATGGGCCTGGTAGCCACTAATAACTACCTCAATGGAGATCCGATGGTAAGGCGGTTCGAGGCCGAGCCGGAGGTGAGGGCAACTCTCCTACTCTTGCAGGAGCGCATCCCGCGCCAGGCACCCGACATCGAGCCGCATCCGGCGCCGGTCGAGCGCGACCGTGGCTGGCACGAGGAAACCGCGCCGGTTGTGCGAGACTATGCCACACCCGACACTGACGTGCCCAGGGGCCAGCTGATCTCCAACGGGCGCTATACAGTCATGATTACCAACTCAGGCGCGGGATTCAGCCGGTGGGGCACCGGGGGCGGCGGTAATAGTGCGGTGGCTATCACGCGCTGGCGCAATGACTGGGTGCGCGATTCCTACGGAACGTTTATCTACATTCGCGACCTGCAAAACGGGTCAGTCTGGTCGGCGGCTGCGGCTCCGCTGGGTGGGCAGCCTGTTGACTACAACGCACGCTTCGACCTGGAGAAAGCCGAGTTCTTCAGGCGCGACGGCGACATCGAAACGCGTATGGAAGTGGTGGTAAGTCCGGAGGACGATGCCGAGATAAGGCGTGTGACGATCACCAACAGGGGCACGCGCACGCGCAGGCTGGAACTGACTAGCTATGCCGAGATCGCTCTGGCACAACAGGCCGCGGACGAAGCCCATCCCGCCTTCAGCAAACTCTTTGTCGAAACGGAATACTATGCCAACCACGGCTCTTTGCTTGCCAGCAGGCGACCTCGGTCTGCCGACGAGAAACGCAATTGGGCAGTACACGTGGTGGCAGTGTCGCGCCAGGATGGAACTACCACCGGCGCCCTGGGCTCGCCGCACCCCGAGGAGTACGAGACCGATCGCATGGCCTTCCTTGGCAGGGGCGGCACTCCTGCTGCGCCGCGCGCTATGGCACTGGGCCAGCGTCTCGGCAATAGCGCGGGCGCGGTGCTGGATCCCATCTTTAGCTTGCGCCAGCAGGTACGCATAGAGCCTGGAATGCGTGTGCAGGTTTCTTTCGTGACCGCAGCTACCGAGACCAAGGAAAACGCTTACGCTCTCAGCGACAAGTATCACGACCCCATCTGGGCAGAGCGGGGCATCAGGCTGTCCGCCACGCAGGCACGGTTAGAATTGAGGATGCTAGACCTGTCGGTAGACGAGTCTATGCAGTACCTGCGCATCTTTTCACGCATGATCTATTCCCGACGTGGCACCCGACCTTCGGAGGCGACCCTGGCAAAGAACAGCAAAGGCCAGCAGGCACTGTGGGCATACGGCATCAGTGGCGACCTGCCCATACTCCTGGTGCGTATTGCCGACCTCCTGGAGGTAGCGCTTGTGCGGCAAGCGTTACGCGCCCACGAATTCTGGTTGCGGAACGGTTTCGAGGCCGACCTGGTTGTGCTGAACGAATATCCGGGTGGCTATATTCAGCCCGTTCAGGACGAACTGGAGAAGATCGTAGGCGCCAGCCATGCCCACCAGATGCTGAACAGGCCGGGAGGAGTGTACGTGAAGCGAGGCGACATCATGCCCGAAGCCGACCGCATTTTGCTGAACAGCATTGCCCGGGTCGTACTGGTGGGCTCTCGAGGCTCGCTCGACGTGCAGCTTGACCGCGAAGTACCGGAACCAACTCTGCCTCCTCTACTTTTGCGGCCCAATAGCAGCCTGGGCAGGCGGGGCACGAGCACGCGGCGTGCGCCGATATTCACCTTGCCCGCTGCGCCTGCTATCTCGATGCCTCAATCCCAGTTCTCCGCAGATGGACATGAGTACGTGATAAGACTTGAGGGCAGTGCATGGACGCCCTTGCCATGGAGTAACGTGCTTGCCAATCCGCGTTTTGGTTGCCTGGTGACCGAAGGGGGCATGTCTTCCACCTGGGCCGAGAACAGCCACGAGAACCGCCTCACTCCCTGGTCGAACGACCCGGTGACCGATCCCCCCGCCGAGGTGGTCTACGTCAGGGACGAGATCAGTGGGGCGGTAATGTGTCCCACTCCCCTCCCCCTCCGTGACGGCGGCCCGTACACCATCAGGCACGGGCACGGCTATACCGTTTACAATCACACCGCCCACGACATCGAGCAGACCTTGCGCGTGTCAGTAGCGGCGGACGACCCGGTCAAGACCTGCAAGTTAACTTTACATAACAAATCGACCGCGCCTAGAAAGCTGTCGGTTACCTACTTTGCAGAGCTTGTGATGGGTGTCAGTCGCGAAACCTCGTCCCGCTTTATCATCACCCAGGCCGGTGGAGATGGTGCCGGGGTCTTTGCGCGCAACCCCTACAACAACGAATTCGCCGAGCGCGTAGCCTTCGCCACGACCGATGCGCCTACTTTTGCATTCACGACCGACAGGGCAGAGTTCCTGGGCCGCAACGGGTCGACACAAGCGCCCATTGCAATGAAGCGGCGCACCCTGTCGGGAAGGACAGGCGCGGGGCTTGATCCCTGCATCGCGCTCCAATGTGTGGTCGATCTCAAGCCGGACGAGGAACGCTCAATAACATTCACTCTTGGCGAAGGCGACGATGACGCCCATGCTCACGATCTTGCAACCAAATACCGTGCTACGGAGCAAAGTGAGGCCGAGTATGAGAAGGCAGTGGCAACATGGGACAAACTGCTGTCCGCCGTAGAAGTCGATACGCCTGACAAGGGCCTGAATGTGTTGATGAACCGCTGGCTCTTGTACCAGAGCGTGGCATGCCGCATATGGGGCCGCACAGCCTTCTACCAGAGCGGTGGGGCCTTCGGTTTCCGTGACCAACTTCAGGACGTGATGGCGCTTGTATACACTGCACCTGAGATCACACGCGAACAGATACTGCGGTCGGCGGGGCGGCAGTTCAAGGAAGGCGATGTCCAGCACTGGTGGCACCCGCCCAGCGGACGCGGGGTACGTACGCGCTTTTCCGATGACCTCTTGTGGCTGCCTTTTGTGACGACATACTATGTTGAGGCCACTGGCGACACGCAGATACTCGACGAGAAGTTACCGTTCCTGCAAGCCCCTCTGCTGACGGCAGAGCAGGAGGATATGTACGGCACGCCCATTGTGACCGGCGAACTGGGCACTGTCTACGAGCACTGTTTGCGGGCAATCGAGCGCGGCACAACGGCCGGGGCGCACGGCCTGCCGCTCATGGGCGCGGGTGACTGGAACGACGGCATGAACCGGGTCGGCATCAAGGGCAAGGGCGAGAGCGTGTGGGTTGGCTGGTTCCTCTACGCGGTCCTCGCGTCATTCTCACCCTATTGCGAACAGCGCGGCGATGCGGACCGTGCCAGCCGGATGCGCTCAGAAATGGAGAAATTGAAGGAGGCGCTTGAGGCCAGCGCATGGGACGGCCAGTGGTACTTGCGTGCCTTCTACGACAACGGTGACCCACTTGGCTCGGCGAAAAGCGATGAGTGCCAGATCGACTCGATAGCGCAGAGTTGGGCGGTTATTTCGGGCGCTGGCGACAAACAGCGGGCCGCGCAGGGTATGGCGGCGGTGGTCGCGCGACTGGTGAAGGAGAAGATGATTCTGCTCTTTACGCCACCGTTCGACAAGACCCCGGAAGACCCCGGCTACATAAAGGGCTACCCGCCGGGTGTGCGCGAGAATGGCGGGCAATACACCCATGCCGCGATCTGGACAGCGCTGGCGCATGTGCTGCTGGGTGACGGCGACAGGGCATACAGCCTGTTCCAGATCTTGAATCCGCTTACCCACAGTGCCACGCCCCAGGACGTTGCACAGTACATGGTGGAACCATACGTAGAGGTGGCCGATATATATTCTCAGCCGCAGCACATAGGCCGAGGCGGCTGGACGTGGTACACAGGCTCGGCGAGCTGGCTTTACCGGCTGGGGGTCGAGTATATGCTGGGCCTGAAACTGCACGGCGACCACTTGACGGTCGAGCCGTGCATCCCGTCAGCCTGGCCCGCCTACACGATGACCTACAGGCATGGCTCGACTACGTATCACATCAGCGTAGACAACA
The DNA here is from genome assembly GCA_035474135.1 of Chloroflexia bacterium. Taxonomy (GTDB): domain Bacteria; phylum Chloroflexota; class Chloroflexia; order QHBQ01; family JADMIH01; genus JADMIH01. The sequence goes on from DATINP010000142.1 coordinate 18,049, forward strand.
GCGCCGGCGGTACGTGCAAAGTCTCGTCGGTAGAGCTGGATGGCGCGTCCCTGCCCGATCGCAAGGTATGCCTCGCCGACGACGGCAAGCAGCACGAGGTGAGGGTGGTGCTGGAGGGTAGCGGCGGATCAACTAGATGAACTATTCGGCGGCTTACGTAGCTCATTGTAAACAAACCTACTGCCGAAATGCTTCGCTCAGGAGGTTTGTTCCCTGAATTGCCATTTCCTAGGGTTGGAGACAGTTCCTACCTTGAGGCCACCAAGTTGCAAGACCCGCGGGTGCTGTCTCCCCAGATTTGTGCGGGGTATGGTTCCAGTCAACTACAATGTCTTCATCACTACCCGGAACGATGAACGGCTTGGGAGCATCAACGCGGTAACAACCTTGCCCATTCGGGCAAGGGCTAACGCTACCATATCGAGCGAGATGGATGCACTCAAGCTGCGCTGGCTCGGTTGGCGCGGATACTTCCTGTGGCCGGGTGTCCGGTGGTGGGCTATATTGGTCCTGTTCTGGTAATTGCTGATATCTGCCAGTGTCGCCACTTGGCAATGGTGATTCTCCTAGCTTGATCTGACCGGTATAAATCAGGGCCACAATAATAAGTGCAAATGCGCCAATTAGCGCTGCGGCTACTCGTTCCACGGCAATACCTCCTATCAGTAAATGATATCGGACTAATGCAGAGGAGAGTATGCCAAGAATTTTAGTCCGAAATAAGGCAACAAATACCTATCATATAGAAGTACGAAATGAGCGGACGATTTGTTCCAAAGTATAGAACGTATAACTCGCAAAATATATGGGCGAGTTTGTGTCCACACTTCTTCATTACAACTTGACTCACTTGTGCAGCTCCTGCCCCACAGTCTAGTCCTCGGATGATCAATAATTGGCTACATAATAGGCTACAGATCCCAATAGAGAGACCCTGATGGATCAAAGTCAGAGCCATTTTCGTGCGTAATTTATCGGCTGGGGTGCAAGGATTCGAACCTCAACTTACTGATCCAGAGTCAGCTGTCCTACCGTTAGACGACACCCCAATTTGCTTGCGCTTCATATTATACATTTTTGGACTGCCTGTGTCAATTTGGTGCCTGAGACAACCGCTCCAACTTGTAAGGCAAGGTTGGGAGTCTCGCATTTTGGTCCCGTTCTGTATGTTTTGGTTCGACGATTCGAGTGGAGTCAGTTGTCAAGTTTTGTACCTATTGGTTGCTTGCGTGGACAGCTTATCTACGTATGATCGGATGTCGATCCGGAATTCAATCTACTTTTGCTTTTCTACTAGCTGATCCTTTATGTGGATTACAAATCCAGGCATGTCCCTCTTGTGGCGTTCGCGCATATCCCACAAGTAATTTCCTAAGTCGTCCCACTGGTTGCGATGGGACGATTTCTGCCGGTGATAGTCCGCGAAACGTTCAAAGATGAATGGCAACACCTCATCCCACGTAATTTGCAGCACTTGTGGATACTCTTTCGTAGTATTGTAATTTTGAGTTTCACCAATACAAGTCAGGGAAATATGATAGCTCTCGCTTGTTAGCATACCATCCTTGTAGAGGGTTTCGGCTGCTTCCTCGGTATTATTAATAGGCAGTATGCCAAGAAACCGTATCACTCGATGCAAGTTTGGCTTCTCTTTATCCAGCCAAGACTTATTCAGACAGCAAAGCCCCTTCTTCACCTCAACCACTGCAACGAATGGCTTGTCCTTGACATTTGAGAATACGACCGCATCTTCCATTGGTCGTTTTAGATTCTCTGCCCGATAGGGAAAACGCACCCCAAGAATATCAATATCAGTACCTTGGTTTGTGCCCCAGTCTGGATGTACAACCAAATCCTGAATTGTGAGAAACCCATTTAGGCGCAAGTACCAGTACGCCAGATCCTCTGGATTGATGTCCATCATCTCTACTCCCCCAACCTACCATAGTTAATCCAGCATAGTTTGTCAGGGCCACAACATTCAAACAGAAAACCCAGGCAATCCTGACGGATCATCTGGGCCTCTGTTCCTCCGAAAGCTTTTACCCTCCCGAAGTAACCCCAGTATACGACCACTTCCTGCGTCTGTCAATGGGTTCTTACAGAAGTTTTGCACAATGCGTTCCAATCAGGAAGACTTCGACCTTCGAGCCGCTTAGTCTGCCCTTGGTCGTGCCCAACTTTACGCCGTACTCAATACTATTGTAAAATGGACCCTAAATAGATTCGACGGCACAATCCGCTCTCGCCTATACGACGCGTCAGCTTCAGCGTATGACCTGCCCATCGTCAGTCGTCACCCTAAAGAGGTTGCCCATGTCCGAAATCCAGATCAAGAAGATCAAGGTGCTGACCGGCCCCAACATCTGGGCCTACCGCCCGGTGCTTGAAATCCTGGCCCAGATCGGCAAGTACGAAGATCTGCCTTCCAACAAAATACCCGGTTTCGCAGAGCGCCTGGTTGAGTTAATACCAAGCATTTGGGAGCACCGCTGCTCCGAAGGCAGGCCGGGCGGATTCCTGGAACGCCTACGCACCGGCACCTACATGGGCCACATTGTCGAGCACATTATCCTCGAATTGGAGTCGCTAGCGGGCATGGACGTGGGATTCGGGCGTACGCGTGGGACAGAGCACCTGGGCGAATACCGCATCGTAGTTGACTACAAGGATGACGAAGCTGCCCGCATGTGCGTGTACCTGGCGGTCGAGATAGCGGAAGCGCTGGCCGATAACGTACCCCTCGGTTTCGACCTCAACGAACGGCTGGGCGAAGTTAGAGAGGTCGCCGAAGACAACGTGCTTGGTCCCTCCACCCAGGCTATTATAGACGCCGCCAAACGTCGCGGCATACCCTGGTTCCGTCTCAGCCACGGCTCGCTCGTCCAACTTGGGCACGGCAAATCGGCACGGCGCATCCAGGCCAGCGAGACCTCGAACACGTCCAACATCGGCGTCGAACTGGCTTCGGACAAAGACCTCACCAAAGAACTGCTCGACCGGGTGGGCGTGCCTGTCCCCCAAGGCTCCGTCGTGCGCACTGCCGACGACGCATGGGAAGTAGCGCAGGACCTCAATACGCCGGTGGTGCTCAAGCCCTACGACGGAAACCAGGGCAAGGCGGTCAGTGTCAACCTCACGACAGAAGAGCAAGTGCGCGCCGCTTTCGACCTGGCACACGTGGTATCAAGCCGGGTTATAGTCGAGCAATACCTGCCGGGGCGCGACTTCCGTCTGCTGGTGGTGGGGGGCAAGCTGGTGGCCGCTGCCGAGCGCAAGCCCGCCCAGGTCGTCGCCGACGGTAGGCACGATATACGCACGCTGGTGCAAATGCTGAACGAAGACCCGCGCCGGGGAGCAGGGCACGGCTCGGCCCTCACGCGCATTAAGATGGATGCCGCCGCCGAACTCACCCTGCGCAAGCAGGATTACACATGGGAAAGCATTCCGCCTCCGGGCGCGGTCGTGCTCTTGCGCGACAACTCTAACCTCTCCACGGGGGGCACCGCCACCGACGTTACCGATATGGTGCACCCCGACAACGCCGCGATCGCTGTGCTCGCCGCCTCCACAATAGGGTTGGATATAGCCGGTGTGGACGTGGTTTGCGAGAACATCAAGCGTCCTTTGGCCGAACAGGGAGGCGGGATCGTCGAGGTGAACGCGGCCCCGGGTTTGCGCATGCATGTTTATCCGTCGGAGGGCAAGTCGCGCCCCGTGGGTGACGCGATAGTGGGCCTGCTTTTCCCCGGCAAGACGAACGCCCGCATACCGATCATCTCGATCACGGGCACCAACGGCAAAACCACCACCACGCGAATGGTGGGACACATCTACTCCACCATGAAGCAGTTTGTGGGCATGACCACCACAGACGGCATCTACTTCGACGGTGTGCGCCGCGTGAAGGGTGATTGCGCCGGCCCGCGTAGCGCCGAAGCAGTTCTCCAGCATCCTCTGGTCGAAGTGGCCGTGCTGGAGACAGCGCGCGGCGGCATCCTGCGCTCCGGCCTGGCGTTCGACAAATGCACCGTGGGCGTGGTGCTGAACGTGGCCGCCGACCACCTCGGACTCGACGGCATAGAAACACCTGAGAGACTGGCGCAGGTGAAGCAGGTGGTGATCGAAAGCGTGGCGGAAACGGGCTACGGCGTGCTGAATGCCGACGACCCACTGACCGTGGAAATGGCCGAGGAGTGCACGGGCGAGGTTATCTTCTTTGGCATGGATAGCTCGGCGCGGCCTCTTGCCCTGCACCTGGCGAGCGGCGGCAAAGCGGCCTTCTTTCGCAACGGTGAACTGGTGCTTGCCGAAGGTTCTCAGGAAACTGTGCTCGTGCAGGCCGCCGACATACCTGCCACCTACAACGGCCAGATACCCTTCCAGGTGCAAAACGCACTGGCCGCCGCTGCCGCGTGCTGGGGAGCAGGTGTGCCTCTTGACATGATCAGCCTGGGCTTGCGGACCTTCCAGACCGACGAGAATAGCGCTCCTGGCAGGTTCAACCTCTTCCCCTACGGGCAGGCTACCGTGATCGTGGACTATGGGCACAACCCCCATGCTATGCGCGCCATCCAATCTGCGATGTTCGCCATGAAACCCCGCCGCAAGATAGCAGTGGTGGCGGCTCCGGGCGACCGCCGCGACGCCGATATACAGGAACTTGCCGTGGTGGCCGCCAATACCTTCGACTGGATCGTGGTGCGCGAAGACAACGACCTGCGCGGCAGGGAACGGGGCGAAGTATCCGACCTCATTACCGAAACGATCCGGCGCACCAAGCCTTCGCTGCCGGTCAGCGTAGTACTTGACGAAGAAGAATCGGTGCGCCAGGCGCTGAGCATGGCGCGCGCAGGCGATACCGTCGTGCTCTTTATCGACAGTGTGGACGCGGTTATCCAGCAGGTGAAAGAGGCGGGCAAGTCGGCCTATATGGAAGAGAGTGAGGCGTTCTGGTGCCCCGTGCCCGAACCTGCTCCCTCGAACGGCCACCGCGCCGCAGTGCTGGCAGGCGACCTTGTGAAGGATGGCGAACAGGGCAAGAGCTAGCCGGGGTTGAAGAGGGACGGCACGCTCGTACTGTTCTTGACGGTGCTTGGAGGATCAGGAAGAGGCATTTGGAACCAACTACAAACGGTAATGGTGTACAACCTAATATAGTGTCTGTGGAACGGGAGCGCGTGCTGAACGGCACCTGGCGCATCCCTGGCTATCTTATGATCATCGGTGGGGCAGACAGGCTCGACCACGAAGCGCGCCTGGCTCGATTGTTCCTGCAACTGGTGGATCGGGTCGAGGCCCATTCCGCCCTGCGCGATATCGTTCTTGTCAGCACGGCCACTCGCCACCCTGAGATACTTACTAACGACTACTTGAATATTTACGCTCGCATCGGCGTGCCCCACTCACGCATCCACGCGCCTTTCATACGCAACCGCGCCGAGGCGCTTGACGAACGCAATGCCGAGCTTGTGCGGAACGCCGCGGGCATCTTTATTACTGGTGGCGATCAGTACGCGCTCACCCAGACTCTGGACCGTACCCCCGTAGAGGAAGCCATTCGCGCCGCGTACAACAGCGGAGCAGTGGTGGCGGGCACGAGTGCAGGGGCCACCGCAATGGGTAGACCCATGATCGTGGCCGGTGGCGGGAGCGGTGAGCTGCGCAAAGGTATGGTGCAGATGTCGCACGGGCTGGCCTGGGCGGGCGACGACCTTATTATTGACACCCACTTCGGCTCGCGTGGGCGCTTTCCACGCCTCTCGTCCGTGGTGGCCGAGAATCCCCATGCTCTGGGTGTGGGCATCGACGAGAATACGTGCTTGCTGGTTGGTCCCGATGGTCAGGGGTTGGTGGTGGGCGCGGGCGTGGTTTACTTCATAGACGCTTCGCACACCGTACTCGATTCGGCACCTCGCGTTCGTACGGGCCAACCCATCTCGATTGCCTCCCTCAACCTGGATATTTTGGCCGCGGGGCAGGTTTACGACCTACGCAAACGCAAGCTTACCACCTCCGCCGCTGACAGAAAGACAGTGCGCGAATCGCTCTAGGATTAAACTTCACCGGCAAGTTGTGGCCCTATTCAGTAATAAACGACCTCTTGTACTCGTGCTATTAGCGTAGTATACTGCAGGCACGAGGAGGTAACGTCTCTATGTCTCGAGCCCTACCCATTGCTGCTGCCTTCGTCGCGGCTGTTACCGCTTTTGTAGCACTCTCACTCTTTTCTGTGTTTGCGTCTGCCTCTGCCCCTGTCTCGGCTCCGGCACTGCCCAAAGTCTTGCCCACGGCTATTGCAAACGGCCCTTCGGGTGTATCTGAGTGCGGTCCACCCTGGCAAGTGGTGGCCAGTCCTGAGTTGACGTCTACTGCCGAACTTCATGACGTAGTTGCCCTATCTGACAATGACGTGTGGGCGGTGGGCTTTAGCCCCAATGGGCATTCCTCAACTTTGGTAGAACATTGGGATGGTAGCATGTGGAGTGTGGTTCCCAGTCCCAATCCTGGCTCTCGTAGTAACGAGTTGTACTCCATAGATGGTGTATCAGATACGGATTTGTGGGCTGTAGGAAATACGAGCACAGAGACTGCTCAGGTAACCCTGGTAGAGCACTGGGACGGTAGCATGTGGAGTGTCGTCCCAAGTCCCAATTTGGGCGCAGACCCCAACTTCCTGAAGGGTGTAACTGCTCTATCAAGCAGCAATGTCTGGGCCGTAGGGAACTCTATCAACGGCACTGCCCAGCCAACGCTCATAGAGCACTGGAATGGGAGTTCATGGAGCATAGTTCGAAGTCCGAATGTTGGGACTGGCGAGACTTACCTCGATGGGGTAACGGCAGTTACCAGTAGCGACATGTGGGCTGTCGGACATTCCTCCGAGGGCGGGCTGATAGACCATTGGAATGGCACCGAGTGGAGCGTAAGTCAGAGCCCAGGCATTGGCCGCCTCTATGGAGTAGCCGCCATATCTAGCTCCGATGTGTGGGCTGTTGGTTCGAACGACCTTGGCAGCTCGACCCTCACCGAGCACTGGGACGGGCACAACTGGACCGTAATTCCAAGCCCTGACGTGGACCAATCCAATATTCTCTACGACATCTCGGCCATATCGAGCAATGATGTGTGGGCGATGGGTGTGCACTACTATGTCTATCTTGGGGACTTTCCGGGCAGCGAGATCCATCCGCTATTTGAACACTGGGATGGTACCGCGTGGAGCGTCATGCCCAGCGCTGATACGCTTTCACACGAAGATATCTATGGAGTGGCGGCAGTATCCAGCACGGATATATGGGTGGTGGGAAACATATGGAACGATACGACCAGCACACTCATAGAGCATTACAACGGAGTCCCATGCCCTCCTACGCTCACCCCGACCCCTATACCCACCCCGCGCTGCCCCGGCGAGCGCTTCACCGACGTCTGCCCCGGCGACTACTTCTACCAGCACGTCCTCGACCTCAACGACCTGGGCATTATAGCCGGTTACAACACCGCCCCTCCGTGTGATGGTCCCGCACACATCCCTTGTTTCAAGCCTGGTAATTGGTCTACCAGGGGGCAGATAGCCAAGATCGTGTCGTTGGCCGCGGGCTTCAACGAAGATGTGACAGGCCAGACCTTCGAGGATGTCCCTCCCGACCATACCTTCTACCAGTACATTGAGCGGATGGCAAGCCGAGGCATCATCAACGGCTACCCATGTGGTGGGCCGGACGAGCCGTGCAACGCCAACAACGACCCCTACTTCCGCCCGGGCAACACGGTGAGCAGAGGCCAACTCACCAAAATGGTCTCCATCGCGTTCGACTTTAATGAGCCTGTCGGCGACCAGGCGTTTGAGGATGTGCGGCCCGGCCAGACGTTTTACGACTATGTCCAGCGCCTCGCAGCGCGTGATATTATCAGCGGGTACCCATGTGGGATCGTGCAGGATCCATGTAGTCCCCGGTTCCTGCCATACTTCCATCCAGCCGAGAACATTACCAGGGGGCAGATAGCCAAGGTAGTCAACCTCGCACGAACACAGACCATTCCCACCCCCGGTGCCACTGCCACCGGCAGCCCGGCTCCCACAGGTACGCCGGATACACCCACAGCAATAGCAACCGGTACGGCTGCGGCCACATCTACCGTAACTCCCACAACTACTAGCACCCCCACGTCTACACCTTGAACAGGTCATATCGCCCAATGATCTTTGATCTAGACGGCCACAAGAAGGTGCCCACCATGTCCCGTTCCCTTGCCCCGCGAGTTTGCCTGGTAGTTGCCGCCCTTGCAACGACCATAGCCCTTTCACTTGCCCTGTCAAATGCGCCGAACTCGACTCTCGCTGCCGCACCGATCAATTCATCCAACAATCAGATTGCGTCTGATCCCGTCTCCCGCCCCGAGGCCGGGTGTTGGAGCGTCTACGGCCAGCCCGTCGGTATTGGCAGTTCCCTGCAAGACGTCGTTGCGCTCGCACCTGACAACGTTTGGGGCGTAGGCAAGCAGACCGTGGACGGGCGCACAAGCAACCTGGTGGTTCACTGGACCGGCGATGATTGGCATCTTGTTTCCAGTCCAAACGCAGGCAGCTATTCTGATGTGCTGTTTGCAATTGCAGCAATCTCTTCTGACGACATCTGGGCGGCAGGGATCTCAGACGAGACTAACCTCCTTCTTATGCACTGGGACGGAACCGTCTGGACCATCTCACCCTCTCCTCCCATCTCTGGGCAGAGCGCCGACCTATCTGCCGTATCAACTAACGACGTCTGGGCTGTCAGCCGGATGGGCGTCGTACATTGGGATGGAACTCAATGGGTAGATATGCAAGTACCTGTGCCTCCCACAGGATTTCACACATCCATTGCGGCTGTCGCGTCCGATGATGCATGGGTGGAAGACCTTACCGTTGATGCCGCTCCCATTCAATATCACTGGGATGGCACGCAGTGGAATATTGTCTATTCCACCTCGTATGGCTCGACGCAATTTATTAATGGCACGGCAGCGCTTGCCTCTGACGATATTTGGGCCGTCGGTTACTATGCCGGCAATTATCCTTCGCGCACTCTAATAAAACATTGGAACGGTACCCAATGGAGCATCACAGCCAGCCCGAACCCCACTGGCACCAATGTTCTCAACGACGTAACTTTTCTATCGCCTAGCGATGGCTGGGCAGTTGGCTCTAACAACGGTACTTACCCACTACTTATGCATTGGGACGGGTCCGCATGGTCCCTTGTCACCTTGCCCGGCTTGCAATCCAATTATGGCGCATTGAATGATATTGCCCCTGTCTCTCCAACTGATATATGGGCAGTTGGCAGCTACGTCAACGCCGGTTGGCCCTTCACCATACGTTATTCGGATCCCTGCGTAGTGCCCACTGCCACATCCACTGCCACATCCACTGCCACACCCATACATACCGCCACGCCTAGCCTGACCCCCAACCCGCCCACTATTACCTCTACGCCCACCTACATTTCTTTGCCCGCCCAGTGGGTCAGCGTTACCCCGCCCAACCCGGGCGCCGGCAGTGCCGCACTTATTGACCTCGATGTCCTCACAGCCACAGACATTTGGGCAGTCGGCTTTTACGATGACGGCCCGTCCGGTTCAATAGCCTTGCGCTGGAACGGTTCTGCCTGGTCTAAAGTCAGCTTGCCCGTCTACTCCCACAAATACCATCTAGTTTCCGTTTCTGTAGATGCTCATAACGATGTTTGGGCTCTCAGCGGCGAGCGTGATGCCCTCCACTGGGACGGCACATCCTGGACCAACCACCCTATCGTCGAAGCCGACGAACATGTGGGCAAGGTGGCCGCTATTGCCCCCAACGATGTATGGGCAACTGGCGTCGCATTTGGCTATAAGGGCGAATACTCTACTCCTTTCGTAACGCATTGGGACGGCGTTCGCTGGTCAGAAGCCTGGGCGGGCACCTGCTTCTATTCATGCTTTATGAATGCTTTCTACGTGATCTCGGCAAATGACATCTGGGCGGGAGGCACAGCCACCACCGATAGTGATAGGGGTTTTGCTGTGCACTACAACGGTTCTACATGGACCGAGCAATACGATCCGCTCATATCTGCCGGCCGCGTCGTTACCGCCGTTTCAGGTACGTCATCTTCCGACGTTTGGCTAAGCACCCTCACCAACTTCCTGCACTGGGACGGTACCGTGTGGACCCCCTTCCAGCGAGGTGCCCAGGTCAACGACATGGTCTCCGTCTCCCCTTCCGACGTGTGGGCAGCAGGTGGCGATGCGTTCCTCCATTGGGACGGCATGGCCTGGGGACGCGTCCCCAACCCTCCCAACCAGACCTACATTAGCGCCATAGACGCTGCCAATTGTGGCGATGTGTGGGCTGTAGGCGGTAGCGACAATAGCAGCAACCACGGGATGCTACTGGCACACTACTCTGGCCCTTGTCCGCCCCAGGCACCCACTGTTACTCCAACGCCCACTCCTATTCCTACCCCGCGCTGCGCCGGCGAACGGTTCACCGACGTCTGTCCCGACGACTACTTCTACCAGCACGTCCTCGACCTCAACGACCTCGGCGTCATTGCAGGCTATTACACTGCGCCTCCCTGCGACGGCCCCGCACACATCCCCTGCTTCAAGCCCTACAACTGGTCTACCAGAGGGCAGATAGCTAAGATCGTGTCGTTGGCGGCGGGCTTCAATGAAGACGTGACAGGCCAGACCTTTGAGGACGTCGCGCCTGATCACACCTTCTACCAGTACGTCGAGCGTATGGCAAGCCGAGGCATTATTGCAGGCTACCCATGCGGGGGAGCTGGCGAACCATGTAACGCCAACAACGACCCCTACTTCCGCCCTGGCAATACCGTGAGCAGAGGTCAACTCACCAAGATGGTCTCCATCGCGTTCGGCTTTGACGAGCCTGTAAGCGGACAATTCTTCGAGGATGTGCCCCCCGGCCACACCTTCTATGAGTACATACAGCGACTTGCGGGACGCGGTATCATCTCGGGTTATCCCTGCGGTGGCGTAGGCGAGCCATGTAACCCCGGCGCTCTGCCCTTCTTCCGTCCGGGCAACGTCATTAGTCGTGGCCAGATAGCGAAGGTAGTCAACCTGGCGCGAACGCAGTCCATTCCCACCCCCACTCCGGGCGCTACCGGCACCACTTCGCCCGAACCAAGCCCCACAGCCACATTGACAGGCACCCCCACCGAAACTCCAGTGCCCACTGCGACCGGCACCCCCACCGTGGAGGGTAAGTGATGCCTGGACTGATAGGTGACATGGGGCGGAGCACCGACGCTTCCCGATACATAACCTGCGCGTTCCCCTGATCTCAGGTGAACATAGATATTCTCAGTCGCCAGCGAGGCATGCCTCGCTGCTCGTTTGCGCCCCCAAACACCCATATCGTATAATCGAATGACACACTCGCGCCTGTAGCTCAGAGGATAGAGCAGAGGTTTCCTAAACCTTGTGTCGGGGGTTCAACTCCCTCCAGGCGCACTGTACAGGACCGAGGGAACGCATATGAAGCCAAGTGAAGCATGGGACGCTACCTGTGCTCGCCGCACTCGCGAAACCTTCCGTCCTGATTTTTGTTAAGGGAGGCTACACTATGGATGTCACGATGAGGCTCAAGAACTTCAAACTTAGCAGCACACAGGAAACCCAGATTCGCAAACGGTTGGAGCGCCTGACCCGCCAGATGGACCAGATGGAATACAACGAGGTCCTTATCTCGCAGGAACCGACCAAGCAAAATCCTCAGCGCCACGAGTATGTCGTACAGATCACGCTTCGCACCCGCAGTCACAACCTCATTCGCTCGGAAGTACATAATACCGACCTGCTTTCAGCAGTGGACGACGCCATAGGTCGCCTATCCCGCCAGATCGAGCGCTTCAAGGGACGCTTCTACAACAAGAAGAAGGGCAAACTGGGCGTCGGCGAGTCGTCCGCAAGGATAGTGAGCGCTACGCCTGCGCCAAACGGTTCTGATCAGAGTGTGTCGGCGGCCGATTTCACTACCGGACCGCTCGGCGATGAGGACCTGGGCGAGGTCGTGCGTGTCAAGCGGTTCGAGGTGAAACCCATGTTCCCGGAGGAAGCCGTCGAGCAGATGGAACTGCTCGGCCACGACTTCTACGTATTCTATAACGCGGGCGAAAACGAGTTGAACGTCCTGTACCGCCGCACCGACGGCAACTATGGCCTTTTGCAGCCTGAGCTAAACTAGTAGAGCGCACCTCGGGAGCCGCGCACCGTGGAGACACCCGACCCACCGCACGCTATGAACCAACCGACTCTCCCCACTCTGGTGCTGTTCCAGGGTGGGGTATCTTCATCCGATAGCCCATTAGAGAGGCTGGTGGTCATGGCTCAGAACGCCGCCACCCTTGACCTGTTGTTGTGTGCTGCGCAGTCCAAAGCGTTCGCTTCGGCCATTCTCGTTACCGAGGACCCCACGCTTTCAAATGCCGCGACCGCGCTTACCCTGGACGGTCTCCCAGTGGTAGTCGAGCAGGGCATAGCCGCCGATCAAGGATTTCATTTCGGCGACAACTTGCTCAGGATCTGCAAGGCGCACAACCTTGAACGCGTCGTGTACGTGGGCGGGGGCGCGATGCCCCTTGCCACCTCTTCTGCTCTCGCCGACCTTGCCCTTGCTGTGAGCGGAGAGAGCACGTGCGTGGTCTCGAACAATCTCTTTTCAGCGGACATGGTGGCCTTCTACCCTGCTTCTGCCCTGGAGCGCATCGTGTTGCCCGCCACCGATAACGACCTGGCGTGGCTACTACACTTCAAGGCGGGCCTTCCGCATGCCACCACCGTCAA
>DATINP010000143.1:0-12526 GCA_035474135.1 Chloroflexia bacterium
CACGCCTGCGATGCGCGAGGCCTGGCCTACTGTGGCCGGGCGGAAGTGGGTTAGCTTCTCGCGTGCTTCGGTCTTGAGGGCGAGGATGTCGGTGAAGGAGAAATCGTCCGGGATGGCTTGTTCCTCCAGCCTGCGGGTGCGCGCAATCTCAAGCTCTTGCTTTACGATGTAGCCTTCGTACTTGGCCGCGATATCGGCCTGCTGGACCGCTTCGTCCACTACGGGGTCGCCTGAAGCCATGTCGGGTAAGAGTACGCCCAGCGCCTCGTAGGGCGTTTCGGGACGGCGCATGTATTCGAGCATGGTCGTGTGCCTGCCGTGCTCGGGCACGGAATAACCCGCCAACGCGAGTCGCTCGCCCACAACGTTGGTGACCACGCCCCCACGCAGCCTTGCCAGCGCGTCCGCGATGATCTCCTGCTTGCGGAGCACCTGCAGATAGCGCTCTTCGCTCACCAAACCGAGCGCATACCCTATGGGGGTAAGGCGCAGGTCGGCGTTGTCCGAACGGAGCAAGAGGCGGTACTCAGCCCGGGAGGTCATCAGGCGGTACGGCTCACGGTGCTCCATGCTAGTCAGGTCGTCCAGCATCACCCCGATATACGCCATGTGGCGCGGCAGCACAAGCGGTCTGCCCGCACGCACGTCTGCGACGAGGTCCGAGTTCTGAGTTCCGAGTTCTGAATTCTGAGTTTCCAGACCGTAATCACCAGCCGATCTGCGGCAATAGAGGGCGGCGTTTATGCCCGCCATGATGCCCTGGCCCGCCGCTTCCTCATAGCCCGACGTGCCGTTGATTTGCCCGGCCAGAAAGAGGCCCGCCACGCGTTTGCTCTCGAGCCAGGGCGTGATCTCGCTGGGGGGCACAGCATCGTACTCGACCGCGTAGCCGATACGCATTAGCTCGGCGTTACGTAGCGCGGGGATCGAGCGTATTAGCTCCCACTGGGCGTCTTCGGGCAGCGATGTACTGCACCCCTGCACATATACCTCGTTCGTGCGCCAGCCCTCAGGCTCAAGGAACAGCTGATGGCTCTCCTTGTGGGCGAAGCGATGCACCTTGTCCTCGATAGAAGGGCAGTAGCGCGGTCCCACGCCCTCGATCTGCCCGTTGAACATAGGAGAACGATGGAGATTGTCGCGGATGATTTGATGAGTTTCGGGCGTGGTGTGCACCAGGTAGCAGCACATCTGGGAGCGCCACTCGTGGCGGACGACGGACGACCGACGACCGACGACAGGAGAACTCTCTACCGTCGTCGATTGCCCGTCGTCCGTCGTCAATCCTTGCGGGTATGTCGCTAGGGGCTCCAACTCCGTGGCCTTTATGCGCTCATGGCTGAAGTAGAGGGGCGTGGGACTGCCGGGCTGTAGCTCGGTCATCGAGAAATCTATAGTGCGCGCGTCAATGCGCGGCGGCGTACCCGTTTTGAGGCGTATCAGGGGGAAACGTAGCTCGCCCAGCGCGCCTGATAGCTCGTTGGAGGGAGCCTCACCTGAGCGTCCCGCTGCCGACGTGAACTCGCCCGAGATGATGCGGCCCCGCAAGAAGGTGCCCGTGGTCAGCACGACCGAGCGCGCCAGGTAGGTGCGTCCTGTGGCGGTAGTTACACCTACGACCCTGAGCCTCCTCCCCGGAGAGCGCAGTGCATCATCGGCCGCGCCCGCCTCGTGGCTGAGCGTGGGGGCAAGCTGTTCTTCCCCCGCACTAGCTTCGAGAGGTTCGAGCAGGAGGCCCGAAATGGTAGCCTGTTTGAGATAGAGGTTGGGGGTAGTTTCGAGCACGGTCTTCATGGACAGCGCATACATCTTCTTGTCGCACTGGGCACGCGGCACCTGCACGGCGGGACCCTTGCGCACGTTGAGCATCCGTATCTGGATGGAGGTGCGGTCGGTGTTGCGCGCCATCTCGCCGCCGAGCGCGTCGATCTCGCGCACGACGTGGCCTTTGGCGGGCCCGCCCACAGAGGGGTTACAGGGCATGAGAGCCACCGTGTCGAGGTTCATGGTGACGAGCAAAGTGCGGTAACCCATGCGCGCCGAAGCCAGCCCGGCCTCGCACCCTGCGTGCCCGGCCCCCACGATTATCACGTCAAATACATCAGTATCGCTTGCCATACAGTTATTTTACCAGTGACCGGTGGTCAGTGACCAGTGACCAGTGACCAGTGACCAGTGACCAGTGACCAGTGACCAGACGTGATACGTCATACGTCATACGTGGTCTGCCGTCCGTCGTCTGCCGTGCGTCGGTGAAATTTGACGCTGAGTAGCCAATCATGTATAATACGGTGTTCGGCTCTATTCGGGGCCGGGCAGAAAATTGAATAGCCTGAGACAGCCGGCGCGCCCCACTTGAGAGCGCATAATATATCAGCCCGCCGAGGCAAGCTACAAGGCCCACTCAAGGTACGACCTGCCATGACAGGAACGACCCCAGGTGTGCTCGCTTGATGGAGCAAACACACAGCCCCATGCCTCGGTTCATCACCAACAGGCATTGAGGCTTTTTTGTTGCCCGGTTTCGTATCCCAGCGGGGATGAACCCGCAACACACGAAATGTAATTTACACCGGGGGGGAGGTGAAAGAGAAGAATGGCAACCAAGAGAAAGAAAGACAAGGTCAAAGAGCTAAACCAACTGTTCGCGGACAGCCAGGTGTTGATATTCACCGACTATCGCGGGCTGAAGGTGTCCGACATCACCAGTCTACGCCGCCAGCTGCGCGATAAGGGCGTGGAATTCCACGTCACCAAGAACACGCTGGCCGAGCTTGCTGCCAACCGTTCAGGCATGGAAGACATGATCCCCATGCTCGACGGCCCTACAGCTATCGCCTTTGTGGGCGACGACATCGCAGGCGCGAGCAAGGTGCTGACCGACTATGTGCGCACCTCCAAGATACTGCAAATTCGCGGCGGCCTGATGGGCAACAAGACCATCACCGCAGACCAGGTTGGAGATCTCACCAAGATCCTGAGCAAAGAGCAGTATATCGCCCAACTGATGGGCGCGATGCGCGGCCCGATCCAGAGCTTTGTAAACGTGCTGAATGCTCCCCTACAGGGCTTCGTAAACGTCCTCAACGCACACCTGGACAAGGTCAAAGCGGGTGGACCCGTCGAAGCTGAAGCATCGGAGGCTACAAGCGAGGCTGCAGAACCGACCGCAGCTGAAGCAACCGAAGCGGCAGAGCCGGCTGCAGAAGCAGAAGTAGCAGAAGAACCCGCCACGACCGAGGCAGAAGAGCCCGCGGGTGAAGCGGCAAACGAACCCACAACTGACGAAGCGTAAACCAGGCGTAGTGGCTTTTGCTCACTCGCCACGTGACCTACCGAAAACCAACAAACGACAATCCAAGGAGAAATAACACAATGACAACCCGTGAAGATATACTGGAATCGATTAAGAACATGACCGTGCTGGAGCTTTCCCAGCTCGTGAAGGACATGGAAGAGACCTTCGGCGTAAGCGCAGCAGCCCCCATGATGATGGGCGGCATGATGCCCGCAGCCGGTGGTGCCGAGGGTGGCGCAGCAGCCCCCGCCGAGGAAGAGAAGACCGAGTTTGACGTCGTACTAACCGACTTCGGCGCCGAGAAGATCCAGGTGATCAAGGCCGTGCGCGAACTGACCGGTCTCGGCCTGAAGGAAGCCAAGGACCTTGTTGAGGCCGCTCCCAAGGCTATCCGCGAAGGCGTGAACAAGCAGGACGCCGAAGCAGCCAAGGCCAAGCTCGAAGCAGCAGGCGCCAAAGCCGACATCAAGTAAGGACGACGGACGACGGACGACCGACGACCCTGCTAACGTCGTCGGTCGTCCGTCGTCGGTGGTCTATCCCATGGACAAAGACTTCCGCGAGCGCGTGTGGGACGTGGTGCGGCAGGTGCCTGCGGGCAGGGTGGTCACCTATGGGCAGGTCGCGCGTCTGCTGGGTGCGCCGCGCTCGGCTCGCGTAGTGGGGTGGGCGCTTGCCACCACGCCATCGGACGCCGACGTGCCATGCCAGCGTGTGATCAACCGCTTCGGCGGGTTCGCACCCACCTACGGCACGGGCGGAGCCGAACAGCACCGCGCCGAGCTAGAGGCTGAGGGCGTGGAAGTGCGCCCCGATGGCACGGTTGACCTGGAAGTGTACCGTTGGTGGCCAGACGAGCAGGCGTGAGGATCCTGTCAAACGGTTGCAAAGAGGGCAGGCGTTTGATATAATAAAGTCCGTGCGGGCGTGTAGCTCAGTTGGTTAGAGCGTAGTCCTGATAAGACTAAGGTCCCTGGTTCGAGACCAGGCTCGCCCACAAAAGATCGCACGAGGGCTGTATTGTACGTGTAGAGAACACAGTACTGATACGGCCCTTTTTGATTCCCTGAATGAAGGGAAGGCGGCTGAATTGATGGACCTTAGTACTGGACAAAAAAGTTGCGCGGAGTGCACCCGCTCAGAATGATGCTCTGCGTAGCGCGCTGGACGGGCTACCCGCCAGCTTGGTCAAGCCAAGTTAGTATAATACTTGTTGTGGGATTGGAAGCTGGCCAGGCAAACGGGGACGATGGCCCGCCTTATGCAGTGTTTGACGTGTAGATAGGAGGGAACCAGCTTTGGAAAACCCGATAAGCCACGAAGAAATGGACGAAAAGGACGTCGTATACGGAGATAGCCCACCTCCCCAAGAGGGGCCCTGGGTGCTGTTTATGCCCAGAGGGCTGGCTGAGGCGATGGTCACTTTGGGCAACGTTCTCGACGTCAAAACCTGGGGAGAACTCAAATCTGCCCTCCCGCCGGCTATGTGCAACGATATCTGGGACATAATGCAAGATAGTGAGGAGTTTGAAGACGTGGAAGGCGAGCCGCCAGCGGAAACGCCTTTTTCCGTAGATAGTATTTATGGATATGCGGAGAGGGACTGGCCGTATGTATGGGCTACCGCCTATCAATCTGATTGGATACCGGGTGAAATAATAGATAAGTATGGTGACGTGTTCAGTGGCATGACCATGGGGTCGGCTGTTCTGTTCGAGGAGGAGAAGCTCGACCAGATCATAGCTGCATTTGCAAAGCTGGGCTACAAGTGTGTAGAGGACAGAGGGTTAGTAGCTAGCGCAAATTGGGCACAGTGGTAACACTAGCAACATGGCCAGCAATGATAGGGCTTGGCCAATGCCGTCTTCCCGACCGTGGTACCTGCTTCTTAGTCGGTATCGCCAAACACCTCCCGCTCCCTGTCTGTCAAATTGACCACCTGTGCGCCTGTGGCGGCGACGAGATGCTCCGGCATGATAACAATCTCCTCGCCCCACCGGCCCGCGCCCACGCCCAGCACCGGCTCCTGCATCAAACTCGCCTCCAGAAACGATCTGAAGCCCTCGGGCTGCCAGTGGAAAGGCGGTATGGAACCGATACGGTAGCCTGTGGTGGCGATCACTGTATCGGGGTCGGCAAGGCGAATATTGCGCGAGCCGAGCGCCTTCTTCAGGTGGCCTGAAATGGCGTTCTGGTCGCCGCCAAGCATGACAAGCACACGCTCGCCTTTGTCCGTCTCGAAGATCAGCGTCTTCACCATCTGCCGCTCTCGATACCCCAGCGCGTGCGCCACATTGGCCGCGCCCTTCTCGGTATCAGTGGGGAAGGTCAGCCGCCGGTAAGGTATCCCGCGCTCATCAAGATAATCATGCGCCGGAAGAGTATCCATGCAGTTTAGCTCCTGATCACGGGATTGACGACGGACAATAGACGACGAATCATCCTATCGTCGTCCGCCATCAGCCAGGTTGAAAGCCCATGTTCCTTTATGATATAATCGGTAGGTTATAGTGCCTATAACACGTCTGGGGCGCGTTCGTCTAGAGGCCTAGGACATCTCCCTTTCAAGGAGAAGATCAGGGGTTCGAATCCCCTACGCGCTACTAAAGTAAAAGGCACAAAATCGGCGCATCTGCTTTAACAGCCGGATGCGCCGATTTCTCATTAATCAGTACAGAAAATTGGCTCACGACTAGAACGTCTCCGAGTACCCCCCAGGCACCTTGTCGTTCCACAGGCGATCCAGCGTCCAAATCACCTCCTGCTCGGTCATTTCAGGATAATCGGTGTAATACTGAGCAACAGAATAGTCATCCGCCGAGGTGATCTCGAGCGCCATCAAAGAGTCCACGTAATCGCGCAAAAGCTCCATAGCGGTCAGCGACGACACCGGCACCGCCACTATTATGCTGCTTGGCTCCAGCTTGCGCACCGAGATAATAGCGCCCATTACGGTATAGCCCGTCGTCAGGCCATCATCCACGATAACTGCTGTATATCCGTCCAGGTTGGGATACGGCCTACCCCGGCGGTAGCGCTGCATAACCCGCTGGGCCTCCACCCACTCAGGCGTCGATAGCTCCTCCACTTGCTGATTACTCAATCCGAGGCGCGACACAAGAGGCTTATTGACTACCAGCGTGCGGTCGGGAGTGATCGCGCCCAGCGTTTCATCAGGAAATCCTGGGGCCACCATGCGGCGTGATACCGTTATGTCAAGTGGAACGTTTAGCTCGGTGGCTATGGCCGAGGCCACGAGCACACCATCCGGCGGCACAGCCAGGACGAACGGCTTCTGTCCACCCAGGAACCGCGTCAACTCCTGAGCCAACTCATAGCCCGCGTGCATTCTATCGGGGAAACGCTTTCGTTCTACACTCATCCAAATACCCTCGGCATCTTGCGCTTCCAGGCTCCCGGTATTACAGCATCGAGCGCATCGTCCACGGTGACCTTGCCCAGCATCTTGCCGTCGGCATCCGTAACCGGTAATCCAAGCAAGTTGTACTTGGCAAGCACAGCGGCCACGTCCTCCAGCGAATCGGTGGCGCGTACCTGGATCACGGGTGAAGTCATGAACTCGCGCACCGGCGTTTCGGGTGATGCCACCACCAGGTCGCGCAATGAAATTACTCCCACCAGCATCTCGTCAGGCTCGGTCACGTAAAGATAGTAGATATCCTCGGCGTCTGGTGCCAACTCGCGCAAGCGGGCAAGCGTCTGTTCTGCTGTAAGGTCAGCCTGGATAGCGATATAAGAAGTAGTCATAATGCCACCCGTGCTATCCTCCGGGTAGGCAAGCAGTTCGCGCACGTCCTCGGCTTCGGCGTGGTCCATGCGGCTCAGGAGGTCAGCGGCGCGGGCAGCCGAAAGGTCGCCCAGCACGTCGGCAGCCTCGTCCGGGTCCATGTCCTCCAGGATGTCGGCCGCGCGCTCAGGCTCGATGCTCTCCAGCACGGGGGCCTGCATATCTTCGTCGATCTCCTGCATCGTATCCGCCGCCACCTCGGGGTCCAGCGTAGAGAAAACATAGTCCACCGCGTTGCTATCCACCTGCATCAGGTCTTCCATGATATCGGCGAGGTCGGCGGGGTGCATCTGTGACAGGTCGTTGCGCGCCACCTTGAGCGGCACGCCCGCCGGGCCTATCGCTGTGGGGTCGATCTGATCCCAGGGTATATTGCGCCCCTGCGTTGCCACGTTGTGCGCAAACGCCCCCAGGAAGCGCGATAGAGGGCGGTCGAGGCCCATGCGCCGCGCAAGACCTATAGGGCTGGCATCCACGGCCACGAGCCAGTATTTGCCGGTCGTGTACGCGAATTGCAGGTCGTTCACGCGTACTACGCGTTTGCCATTAATGTCAATGATCTGCTTATCCAGCACCTGCTTGGCAAGGCCGATTTCGTCGCCCTTAGGCTCGTAAAGTGTGAGGTCACGCAACTTACCGTTGCACACAATCCCCTTGTTGTCCATGCGCGCAAGGTCAAGCGCGGACAGCAGGTACTCCTGCCCGCCCCTATGGAGGCCGATAGCAGCCACAGCAGGAAACCGCTCGGAGGGGTTGACATACACCTCCACGCATTTCCCAACAGGATCATTGCGACTATCGTATACAGTCTTGTTGAGCAATTCGCTAAGAAACGGCATCTTTGTACCTGTGAGTCGTAGATCTAAGATCTAAGATCGTAAGTCATACGTCATGCGTACTGCGTACTGCGTCATGCGTGGCCAGTCGTCGGTCGTCCCGACTTATGATCTAAGACCTAAGACCTAAGATCTACGACTCGCGTGCCTCGCCTTGCTCCAGCGCGCCCAGTGAGCCCATGGCCGACCACAAAAGCTCGTCCACTGTCATATCCCCACTTTGCATAAGCTGGGCCAATAGGCGAGGCACAAGCTCGCGTACTGTTGCCTGGCGCTCTTCGGGGGGTAGCCCATTCAGGAAGCTGTCAACGACGTGCTCCATCAGAGACTGACGCTCGGTGGACGTCATCTGGCCCAGCATCCTCTCTACCACAGACAGGATCAGGTCTCGCCGCTCTTCCGATGTCATACGGGCCAGAGCGCGTTCGACTATATCTTCTACTATCTTCACGTTTATGACCCCCCGCCTGTTACACCATACATATTAAGAGCGTCAAATGGCGTACATGTATTCGGCACACGTCCGAGGAATTATAACACAGCAAGCCCCAGGTCCGGGATTTGGAGGCACCCACCAACTGCGTGTGCCTCTCAGTGCGCGGACCCAAAAGAGGTAGTATTCCTAATCCTTTAGAAGTATTACGAGCGATGTACTTATGGGCTAGCATGACCGGTCCAGACTAAATAGTACATATGAGGTATTTACACCCCACAATCCTACGGCTACAATGCAAGAGTACGCAGGAGGATACCTTCTTTCGTAGCTTGATAATGCAAAGTAATGAATATCGGAGAACATCAGGAGCGGTTGGTCTAGAATAGTAATTATCCAAAATTGGAAAAAGGCAAACCCATTGAAAGGTGGGGACGCAAAGCCATTGGGTCTACGGCTCGTAAGAGCTAAGACAGCCAGGTTGCCCGGCATAATACCAGTTCTCATATAGTAAGTAACTGGTCTGCAAAGTTAGCCTGCAACCTCTGTCACGTTTCGGAAAGGATCGAGGAAATGCAGGCAACTTCATTTAATAGGACACTTACTCGTGCGCTGGGCGCGTTAGCGCTGACTCTGACGGTACTCGCACAACCCGCCATGGCGCAGAACACCCCCTTCGCCCAGGTGCTGCCCAGCACAGGCTCGCCCACCGCCAGCCAATATTTCGCGTCAACGGGCAAGACAGTAAGTGGCGACTTTCTTAGCACCTACCAGCACTACGGCCTCGGCCAGTTGGGCTATCCCATCAGTGATGAGGAGACCGAAGGCGGCACGAAAGTGCAATACTTTGAGCGCGTGCGCATGGAATATCACCCCGAGCTTGCAAGCCAGGGCTACAATGTGCTCTTCACTCGACTGGGCGTAGACATCTCGCAGGGCTCGCAATTCGATAGCGTGGCTCCGTTCGCTTCCACCCCCACCCGCGCCTACATCAAGGAAACAAGTCACGCGCTGGCCGACCCCTTCCTTTCCTACTGGAATAGGAACGGCAATGTAGGACTATTCGGTTATCCTATCTCCGAAGCCATCCAGCAAGACGGAATGACCGTGCAGTGGTTCGAGAGAGCACGCATGGAATATCACCCCGAGCTTGCAAGCCAGGGACAGGCCATCGAATTGACCCTGTTGGGTAAGATCGCATACAGCAGAACACCCGAGGGTGCCGCCGCACAGACCGCTCCCGCAGGTGGGCAAGCAGGCACCGCCGCTCCGCAGGCCCCCAAAGGCGAATCGGGCGTCAGCCTGAACGATATGGAGAGCTATCTCCTGAACGCTATCAATGACCAGAGGAGTGCCAACGGCCTCTCGACAGTGCAAATCAATGGCGCTCTAACCGACCTGGCTCGCTACCGCACCAATGACATGGCATCGCGCAACTACTTCGCTCACGTCACCCCCGACGGCACGGACTTCCTCGGCATGCTGTCCGACCGGGGCATCGCCTATAAGTACGCGGGCGAAATACTGGCCCGCAACAACTACCCCGTTGATCAGGCCGCAAGCGTTGCTATGCAGTCCTACCTCAACAGCGCCCCGCACAAAGCGATCATCATGGACGGCAGGTACTCGCAGGTGGGCGTGGGCTACGCGCTCGGCGCTGAGGGCATGAGCTACTACGCGGTGATCTTCGTCCAGAAGTAACTTGCATTTGAAAGATAATAAGCAAAGACGGGTGTGGACCACACCCGTCTTTGCTTATTGTGTTGTAGTTTAGCTGGCTTCATAGCTGCAACTCCAAGCCGAAACTCCCCAGAATATCTTGGCTCAGTATTCTAGAGACTAGACTAAAGTGAGAGCAAGAGGAATACTTTTATCCTATTACTAATCGGCGTGGGATGCTCTAGGATTGTAACATGGAACTAGAAGTAAGTAGGACTCAGATTAAAATCCCCGAAGTAGAGCAACCTCAAAGGTCGATATTATCAATGCGGTGGGGTCGTTTGTATACGATCATCCCACTCGCTTTATTCGCAATTACTTTCTTCAATAATGTGCGTGGGTTGGTCTATTTTGCCAACACTGTTGGGATACCCTCCGGGCTGTTCACCCAAACAGACTATGTAGCAATTGATATCGCCACGACTATTGTCAATTCAGGTCGCGGAGACCGGTTGTACGATTTGGACTTGCAACTTCAACAGCAGCAAAAGTTGTATGCTGAGCATTATCTTAAACTAACACCTGAGGAGAACAAAGAACTTAAGTATCCATACCCCTATACCCCCTTCATAGCCGCACTATGGGCACCTGTTGTGAAGACGCTCAACCTCACGCCGCTCACGGGTATGGCGTTGTGGGATTTACTCAATATTTTCGTGTCCGTTGGTGGTTTGGCATACTTGCTCATATCGCTACCTTTGAAAAAGGAAATGAAGTGGTTATTATTGCTTGCTGCCATTACGTCGTTTCCTTTCATGGTCAATCTTGAGCAAGGGCAAAGCAGTGGCCTCATACTAGGAGGGCTGGCCTTAAGTGTCGCTCTAATGCGCAAAGAGCACGACCTGCCGGCTGGACTCGCACTTGGGCTTGTTCTGCTGAAGATACAGTGGTTACCAGTTGTTGTTGTTGTGCTTCTTATAAAGCGAAGAGTGCGAGTATTGGGTGGCACTATCCTATCGGGCGTGGTGCTGATGTCAATAACCACGCTTACCGTTGGTACAGGATGGATATGGGATTACCTGGGAATAATGAAAAGGGCACAAACCTGGGACCGCAGCCTCGCACTCGATCCCTGGTACAGCCATAGTCTGAGTGGCGGACTGACCGCATTGATTGGGAAGGGAAGCGATGCGCTTGTGAGCTACATCAACATGGGCGCGTTGGTACTGGTTGTGATCTTATTGGCATTTGTCTGGCAAGGGGCGTGGCAACCCGGCACGCGTAGATGGGATGGGCTTATGGCACTCACTTTGCTGGGCGCGATCTTTACCAACCTGCAGGCAAACACACATGATCTTGCGCTGCTGAGCCTTCCAGCCATATTAGGACTATCGTTTTTGGCTGATAACGACTTGAGAATATACGCCGAAAAGCAAAAGTGGCTAACGAGGTCCACGGTTTGGTATGCATTGATCTTCGCTGCCTATCTTGTGCCAGCCTTCTTACTGCAGCAGGTCTTCGACTGGCCTATACGCATGACCAGCATGATTATGTTACTCATGTTGATCTATCTCTCCTTCAACCTGATAAATTACAGAAAGAGCCCGTCCCCAGCCAATATGTGATCTCCACAACATCTTGTTCTTATTCCGCAATGTGATATAATTCACATATAAGACTTGTAACCTGGAGACATGGGCATGGACCAGTATGCCGCAGACGAGGCCATCGTCAAGCTGGAAAGGATCGCCGAGAGGCGCATCAGGGAAGCCATCGAGGCCGGGGAGTTCGACAACCTTGAAGGGGCAGGCAAACCTCTATCCGATCTTGAGGACAACCCTTTTGTGCCTGAGGATATGCGCGTAGCATTCAAGGTGCTGCAGAACAGCGGCTACGCCCCCGACTGGATGACGCTGGCGCAGGAGATCGAGGACGATCTCGATTGGCTAAAGAGTTCGGCAGACTACCATTTCAGGATGTTGAGGGAAGAGTTGGCGGCCATTGGCGCGGACCCCTACGCCGTGAAGAGATTGCGCTCGGAGATGGACCGCCTGCGAAACCTGCATAGGCGCGCATCAGCCCAGTACAGGCAGGCACTGGAAGCCGTCAACCGCAAGATCAACACGTTCAACCAAACCGTGCCGATAGCCTCCCTGTTGAAGATCCCTCTCGCCGTCGATGAGCAAATGGCGCTCTACGAAGACCGCGTGCCCGCCTATTTGAGCTACATGAAGTAGGCACATCATCGCCCTTTTCCAACCTGGCGACATGAATGAACCAACCCCTGCGCCCTATGCCTGGCTGTCGGGGGCCATCCTCACCAGCCGTTCCCAGGCTTTTGCAACAAAATCCCGCCCTTTCGTGACAAAATTCGCCCGCTGCTCGCAAGCGAATTTGTATTTCGGCAAGACTTTTTGCAAAACCGAAACTTTAAACTGTGGATTCTTCCTTGTCAATTTAGAATGTATGATTTAACGGCTGATTATCAAACC
>DATINP010000144.1:0-13155 GCA_035474135.1 Chloroflexia bacterium
CGGCTGCAACGTGAGCAGCAGCGACCGCGACAGGAGCGGCGAGATCACGGAGAAGAAGGGGTTCTCCGTCGTCGCGCCGACGAAGGTGACCAGCCCGGCCTCGACGCCGGGGAGCAGCGCGTCCTGCTGGCTCTTGTTGAACCGGTGGATTTCGTCAATGAAGAGAATGGTGCGCTGGCCCGTATCATCCAGTCGTTCCGCCGCTTCCTTCACAATGCGGCGTAGGTCGGCCACCCCTGCTGATACGGCGCTCACGGGCGCAAAGTAGGCGTTGGTGGTATTGGCGACCACCTGTGCAATTGTGGTTTTACCGCTGCCCGGAGGTCCCCATAGCACAAGGGACGGGAGGCGGTCGGCCTCGATGGCGCGGCGCAAGGTCTTGCTGGGCGCGAGTACATGCTCTTGCCCTACTATCTCGTCCAACGTGCGCGGGCGCATTCGTGCCGCGAGCGGGCTGCCAGGACGGGATGATTGGCCGAGCGACTGTACCTCGTTTGGCTCAGCTTGCACGCTATGTTCGGTTGTTTCGAGCGTTGAATTAGAACGTTTGTGCATAAGTCAATTATACCACAGCAGGCGAAGGAGGGGTGGGGTTATGCCCATGCCTCCCAAGAATGGCCCGAACGGACGGCGCAAAAGCCATCCCCATTTCGGCAGGCTTATGTCTTTATGTACTTGTTTCACTAGCAGGTAGTTTGGTATGGCGCACCCACGACAGCGTTCGGAAACGGGGTGCAAGACTCTAAGGCAAGTACGAAAGCAACCTGATTCCTCAGCAATTGTGTATACTTAAATGTTGCACTAACTAGAGTACATTCAGGAGGAGCTGCATATGGATGAAACCGCCATGGAAGGTCCGCACGAGACGCTCGACCCTGCTGATCAGGTAGACGATAGCCCTGAGCCCGCCAACCCTAACGCCACAGGTGACCCCGATGTAGATGCGGCGTTGGAACTTGTAATGTCTACTTTTGCCGACGAAGATAAGGCCAAAGCCGCCTATGCCGAACTACGCGAAGCGGAGAAGCAAGAGCTTGTGCTGCTGGTAGATGCTGCGCTTGTTGCCCGTGACCACGAAGGTAATCTGAGTGTGCAAGAGGAAGGCGACATGCGGGCCGGGCCTGGGGCGCTGTGGGGTGGCGGAATTGGCGCGATAATAGGCATGGTGGGTGGGCCGTTGGGCGTGGTGTTGGGTGGAGCGGCAGGTGCGGCGATTGGCGGCTCGACCGCTGAAGCACACGACGCGGGCATGATCGATGCCCGCCTCAAAGAGTTCGCCGCCAATGTCGGCCCCGACTCGGCAATGGTATTCGCAGCCGTAGCTCACTATTGGAGCGGGATAGCCGCCGCCTTCTTAACCCGTGCCGGCGGTCAAACGCAAACTATCCTGCTGGCCGACGATGTTGCCGGGCAATTGAATACTGAGTGAGTTATAATTAACCTGAATACTTCTCCAGGAGAGTGTGCTTTGACAGGACCAACCACAAAGAACCAGGCGGCACAGACGCGTGTGGTAATCGCGGACGACGATCCGATCATTCGCATGGATTTAAGGGAAATGCTGACCGACCTGAACTATCAGGTGGTAGGCGAGGCGGCGGACGGCAAGAACGCTGTTACGTTGGCGCGCGACCTGAAGCCCGAACTGGTAATTATGGACATCCGCATGCCTGAAATGGACGGTATCGAAGCGGCTCGAACATTGACACAAGAGAGCGTCGCGCCCGTTCTGCTCCTTACGGCCTATAGCGAACCGGAACTGGTGCAGAGGGCCACGCAGGCTGGTGTAGTTGGCTACCTTGTGAAGCCATTCCGGGAGGCTCAGCTTGGTCCTGCAATCGAGGTTACGCTGGGTCGCTTCCGCGAGTTTCAGCAGTTGCACAAGGAACTGGGCGACTTGAAAGAGGCTCTAGAGGCGCGCAAGGTGATCGACCGCGCCAAGGGTCTGCTAATGGACCGCTTTGGACTGACCGAAGCCGACGCTTTCCGCCGCATCCAGAAGCGCAGCATGGACACCCGCAAGAGCATGCGCGAGGTCGCGGACGCAATCTTGCTTGCCAGCGAAATGGAGAAAGAAAGCTAGTCCTGCATCAAGTTCAGGGCACAGGCACAAATGCGCCGTCCTTGACCTGGAAGATGTGTAGATGGGCACGCTGGTCTTGCAGGTCGCCATTGGCGTCAAACGCGATCTGGCCGATAAGACTACTCATGTCCAGGGTCTTGAGTGCCGCCTTTATTTGCGCTGGGTCGGTCGACCTGGCATTCTGAATTGCCTGAAATGCCGCCTTCGCGGCAACGTATCCGCCTGACGAATTGCCGCCCGGGTCGCGCTTGAACGTGTCTCGGTATGATGCTACCCAATTCTTGGCCGACTGGTCGCTCGACTGCGAGAGGTCGGGGAAGAAAGACGAGACGTATGCGCCTTCAGATGCCGAACCCGCCTGCAACGCGAACTCGGGCTGGAAAAGTGTGTCGCCACCGACGAAGGTAGCTTTGATGCCAAGCTCTTTCATCTGTTGGACGATGATAATCGCTTCCGGCAAACTACCCGCGTAAAAGATCGCCTGTGGGTTGAGGGGCTGGATCGTCTTCAAAGTAGCGCTGAAGTCCTTGTCGCCGCGATTGATCTCCTGAGACGTTACGGGGGTCACGCCTAGCGCGGTGGCTCTCTGCTCGAACTCGGCGTCCAACCCGATTCCATATGCCGTGTTGGCGTAAATGACGGCAATACTGGTAAACCCCAGCTTCTGGATCATGAACTCGGCCAGCACAGGCCCCTGCGTCTTGTCTATCGGGCAAACGCGAAACACAGTATCAAAGCCCTGTGCCGTTAGTTGGGGGTTGCTCGACGTGGGTGTTATCTCCACTATCCCCGCGGCGTGGTAAACGGCGGAGGCCGGGATCGACACGCCGCTGTCCTTGTGACCGATGACCGCCACGATGCCCTGCGACACCAGGCTATTTGCTACTGACACAGCCTTGTTGGGATCCGCAGAGTCGTCGGCGGGCACGATCACGACCTGTTTACCGAGAATGCCGCCCTGCGCGTTCACTTCGTCCGCGGCAAGCTGCGCACCTTGCCATATCTGAATGCCACCGTCTGCCGTATCGCCTGTATAGGGCGATGCTACCCCTATCTTGATTACGCCTGTGAAGGTCGGCGTTGATTGAGGACTTGAGTCGCACCCGGCCATCAAGAGCACGAGGATCGTTAGTCCTGAGATGTAGCGAAGAAGTTTAGCTGGCATAGGTGAACCGCCCAAAATCCGAATTAAGCCCGAATAGGCCTGCTACGCGCTCGACCGTTGCCATAATCGGCTCCGCGAAGGTGATTTCCACTGTCTTCAAGTTTACCTCGGAGGCCTGGTCCCTGTTATAGCGCGCCAGTATGAAATCGCGTTGTATCAGGTTTTCGATTGCGCGGTCCGGGTCGCTGGTTTCTGTGCGTATGCTTGTTGGTCGCTGCGTGCGTACGTCGCGGATTACCTTGTCAGAGGCCACCAGCCAGACAGCGTGAAATGGGTTTGTTATATAAGGCTTCACCAGTTGGGGGAACAGGCCCGGGCCTTCGGCGACAATCGGGCGAGTGGTTGGGATGGCCAGTAGATCTTCGATCACGTGTGGGAAGCGCTGAATCCACGATGCGATAGCGTTGTCGGCCATTTCTTGCGGGGTGCGCAGTACCCAGCGTTCGTCCATGGACAGGGCGATGAATTCATTGATGGCAGGGAAGCGGGCCGTATCTGTGCTGCGAGCTATGTGGTCGGCTTCGCGTCGGTCATAGTGGTATGTTTGCAGGCCATAAGCCTGGCCAAGTATATCGGCGATGGAGGACTTGCCCGAGCAAGTCGATCCCCCCAACCACAGGACGTGGGACAGGGGTCGCGTGAGATCGTGGGGTGTTGGTGAAACAGGCGTCATGAGTTTGACTAGTGTGACCCGCTAAATCCATACACGTTGTCGAGCGCATCCGAAGTTGCCTTAAGCTGATCAACTTGCTCGCGCAGGCTCGTGGATACCTGATCGGTGGCTGAAGAAAGGCTGAGCACCTCGGACGAGCGGATGCGCAGCACCTGCGAGAGGATAGTGTCGAGCGTGGACAGGGCATTATCCAACTGGGCGTGCCAGCGGTTTAGAGCTTCGGTAGTGTCGTGGTAGTTCTTCAATTGTTGCCGCTTGCCTTCGAGCGTGGCCTGGTATTGCCCCTTCGCAAAAGTGTCAGTCGTGCTCTTTACGAGGTTTTCCAGGCTCATTATGTCAGATTGCACATCGCCTACATCGAGGCGGAAGCCCTGTAGCGAGCTTTCGACCGTCTGTGCTTTGAGCGCGAGGTCGTAAATCGTGCCGGTCAACTCGTCCAGGTTGTCAGTCGAATCGGCCAGAGCCGTCCGAATGCCGGGATCATCTGTTTGGCCGACTGCGGTTTCTATCTTCTTGCGGGTGTTGAGCGCCTTGGTGAGGGCGTCGCGGTAGCTACCCTGTAGCTTATCCAGGTCTAACTTGCGGGTGCGTTCAGGGTAGAGAACTTCATTCAGCACCTGCTTGGTTTCCTCGGTGTCCTGCAAACTGCTCCAGACAATGAATAAGTAGAAAGCCGCACCCACCAGGAAGAACCAGGGGTGAACGAGGATGCCAACGACGAGCGTAATCGCTACCACTGCCGCCGACAAAGGGCGCGTCATAGCATTGATAAGCACGATGCGAAACTTCTGGTTTTGGGTAGGGGTTTTCAAATGCTTAGTCTCGAATTGGATACATTATCACTCGACTTACGAGGTGACCGTGACGACATTCAGCGTGATCAGGATGGCCCACAGCGCGGCTCCAACCAGGAAAAGAGCTATAACTCCAACTGAGAAAAATATATCGATGCGCCGCTTGATCGGGCGCAGCTGGGCAACGCGCTCGCTCAGCGCCTGTTGGTTCTTGACGTCGCTCAGCCATGCAGTATCGATTGCACGTTCCAGGCTGGGCCTTAACCCATAGACCGCCATACAGGCCACCGCCAACAAGACCCAACACCCTACGTCACCGAGGTCGTAGTTCATAAGGGCGAATGTGCCCAGCGACACAAAGATGATCCAGCACACAACCAGGGTTAACGACTGCAAAGTCGCATAGAGCGCGAGGTTCTTCGGCGGTTGTATTGGGCTGCTCATGTTCGGATTTGTCATCTGCTCAGGAATGTCATCAGCCGGTTCAGGATGTCGCCTGAGGGTGTGTCGGCGATCGTTGTGCGTGGGATATTGATCTCCAGACCGGCGTTTTTGTACAGGTTGAAAGGGTTGTCGGGGTCGTTGTTCGTGAGGAGTGGCACGTCAGGGTTCGAGGGGCGGAAGCCCGCTTTTAGCGTTTGCTCCTGTACTGGAACGCTGTAAAGGTAGTTGCGAAACAGAAGGGCGGCATCCTTTTCTTCGGCGGTGCTGGTATCGCCCACGAGAATACTAAATGGATAGTCGCTCCAGATGTTCACGCTTGGGTAGAAAACTTTGAGATCAGTGCCGAACCTGCCTGGTGCGTTCTTGATCTGCTGAGCGACCAGGCTCTCGTAGATGCTTACTACGTCGTACTTCGAGGGGCCATACCGCAGAACATCGTCCATTTGCTGCTGGGCCGTGGGAGGCGTGTCGTCTATCAGACCGCTTGCCAACCCGTCCATCCACGCCTGGAAGTCGGGGTTATCGAGATCGGCCTGGGTGAGGCCGCTGGTCTTATTATAGTACGAGTAGGCGGCAAGTGTCACTGCGAGCAGGCCGGAGTTGGAGTTGGAGGGGTCTGTCTGGCTGTACTTTACGCGTCCCCAGGCTTCGTCCCCACCCAGCGCTTTCCAGCCGCCGGGCTGGGTAATTGCGGTCTCGATTTCCTTCCAATCCACGTTGCCGTGCTGGCTCAATACGTTCGCCTTATCTGCGAACATGACGAAAACCATAGGCGTGAGGGCCATGGGAGTTGTCCCGTACTCGCCTGAGCGAAGCAATAGGTCGGCAGCGTGATTGGCACGCCACTGCTGGTTCAGCAGGTTCACCCAGATGCTTGACGCGGGTATCCAGGCCGTTGGACTTCTCCGCCCGGCAACGATCTCCCGCTCAGCCGAGCCGTCGTCCAGCGTTTCGATCGTCACCTGCACTACGCGGTCGCCAACCTTTTTTTTCTGTGTATTGAAGGAATCGGTGGCGGGGGCAAGCCATGAGGATAATTCTGCTGAGTAAAGTACGCTGATGCTGAGGGGCGGCTTGGGATTCACAATTGACCCTGGCGACCACTGAAACAGCAGTTGGCTCGCCACCACCCCTCCGGCAATTAACAAAAACAGCGCGAAAATGACCAGGTTTCGTAAGCGCATGGGCGTGATACTTGATTCTTAATTTCGTATTCTTGATGCGATTCCGAACCCTTAATTAAGAATCAAGAATTCATAATTAAGAATTGCGCCGCCGACGGTGTTACTTACCGAATTTCTTCTTCAGTGCGGCCAGATCGCTATCTACCTGAGATTGGCGCTCAAGATCCGCGAAGCGGCTGTCCATGTCCTCGCCGGCGAGGTCGGCCTGCGCCTGCGATGTGGCAAGGTGTTGGTCTACCTTATCCTCCATACGCTGGAGCGAATCGTCGGCATTTAGACCCTGTACGCTGCTCAGGGCGGTGTTGATCGCGTCCTGGGTCGCTGCGCGTCGTTGCTTTGCGATGATTATCTCGCGCTTGGCTTCTGCCTCGTTGATTTTGGCTTCCAACTTTGCGAGAGCATCGCGCAACTCGGCCACCTGGTCGTGTTGGCTTTGCCACTGAGTATTATAGCTATCGGCGAGGTTCTGGGATGTGTTTTTGCGAGCGAGCGCTTCGCGGGCGAGGTCGTCGTCGTCGTGCTGTACAGCCAGTTCTGCTTTCTGCTGCCATTCGTCAGATGCTGCCTTGTTCTGCTCGTACTGTGAGCGCAGTCTTGTTTCGTCGGCCATTGCCATTGCGGTTGCTGCGCGGGCTTCCGACAACTCGGCGCGCATCTGGCGTAGGTACTCGTTCACCATCTTTTCGGGGTCTTCTGCCGCGTCAATCATCGCGTTTATGTTCGCGGAGATTAGCGTCGAGATTCGAGTTAAGATAGACACTGTGTTTCCTCCTGATAATTGATATTCGTGTTGGATGAGTGGCCGTACTGCGAGCGGAGACTATAACGAGTAACACTCCACTTGCTGTCGAGCTTTTCACTATGACGATCTTTTGTATGCTTTGAGCAATCTAAGGCGTCAAAAGTAATACGCGAATCATTGACGCTGTGTTGCGCGTCCCTTGTTCTTTCTGCATCTTCTCCACATTCTATCATAAGCCGTTGTGAGGGGCGAATCGGGCGGTTCTTATATCAGTTCCCGACGGTGATGTATGCGCGGATTTTCGCCATGATGCCTTCCTTGATGCCCGTAACGCGGGTGAGGTCTTCGATTGATCCATACGGGCCGTTCTGATCGCGGTCGGCGAGGATGCGCGCTGCCAGCGACGGGCCGATGCCAGGCAAGGTCTGAAGTTCTTCCGCTGTAGCCGTGTTGATATCAACAGGCGTCGAGGGCAATCCCTTAGAATCTGCAGGACCTGATTGTCCGGTTATGGGAATGCTGCTCGAGCGCGAAACGCTTGACGCCGGTTGCTGAACTGAGGACGCAGTGCTGTCGTCGCGGCGCGAGATCATTATATGGGCCTCATCCTGCAAGCGCTCTGCAAGGTTAATCCCTTCCAGGTCGGCCTGTATCAGCGCGCCTCCCGCCGCCGCGATTGCGTCCTGTACTCGAGAACCCTCAGGAAGAGCGTAAACGCCGGGCTGTGCCACGGCACCCGTCACGTAAACTTGAATGGTTAGGGGCGTGGCGGTTGGTGCTACTTGCGGGGTGTTCAACGCAACCACGGGTGCATTGCCGGATCCGTCCTGTGCTATGTCTACCTGTTGACCGTTCCCCAGGCTGAGTGTGCCGGGAGTTGCGCTGGGCCTCGCCAAGTCGACCGCGGGCGCAGTCTGGCTCGACGGGCCGGTCTTCCCGGTGGTGGCGCCCGCCACATCGATATGTACAGAATTGCCGGACTTGCCGTTGCCCGTCGCCAGTATCCAGCCGATGGCAATGACACCGCAGGCGATCGCCACGAGCAAGAACCTGACAATGGAAACACGACCGGATAGAAGTTTCATTTGGTCTCCTAAGCGTGACCGAACCCGCAAGTCTTGGCTCCTGGCCAAAGGAACCGGTTAGCGGCCACTCCTGATCAACACCAGGGAGTTGGGTTGTAGGTCGAGCACCAGATCGCGTGCGTTCAGGTGTTGCCACGTGGCGAGACTGGGGTCTCCAGTTTTAGCAGGGTTGTTGTGCGTGGCGTCGAATAAGGTCAAGTCGAAGTTGGTGTTGTCAAAGGTTGAGGGCAGACCCACCTTCACGCGCGCCCCGGCAGGTCCCCGGTACCACAGGAAAATCGTCGCTCGCGATGGGTTGCCGTATGCCATGATCCCCAGGCTGCCGTCCGTCAGACCGCTCGTAATTCTGACAGGCAGCATTCCACTCGGCCTGTTCTGATAGGCTTGCAACGCATAGTAGAGCGGCTTTGGCTTGTCGTCGTAGGTCAGTATGCCCCAGCGGCCCCAGTATGATGTCGGGCCTGGGCCGTCCTTTAGCTCGAACAAGAAAGCACGGTCCAGCCGCTCGCGCTGCATACTTTCGATGGAGGACAGGAAGGCAATCGCACCGTCGACAGTGTCCGTCTTCTTCCCCGCGCTAGTGTCGCCGGCCCCGCCCTGCAGAACGTTGAATTCGGTTATGAATATATGTGGATTGAACATAGGGAAGTCCTCCAAAATCTGGCGCATGCGCCGAATATTGGCGGCCACCTGGTCGGGCGTGTACCCGTATGAGTGCCACGAAATAAAGTCGACGTGGGCAGGAACCCCCATCAGCACATTGTACCGCTCGTGCTCCAGAAATTCCCCGATGTGGTCGGTGGAAAAATAGGATGTGGCGGGACCGCCGACCTTAGCTGTCGGGTCGGCTTTCAGGACTGCTTCTGCGGTCACGTCGTAAAGTTTCAAGTACTCCGGAAATGGAGCTTGCCAGAATCCCCACTGGTCGGGTTCATTCCACACCTCCCAGTAGCGAACGCCCATGCCGCGCTCGATATTTACGTGCTGCACCGTGGCCGTCACAAGAGCCGCCCACTCTTCATAGTTTGCCGGCGCCTGCACACGACTCGTACCAGATACAGACAGCGTTTCAGGCATGTAAGAGAGGCAGATCAGCGCTTCCTTGTCCATCGCCTTCAGGGCGCTAAGCACCCGGTCCAGCTCCGTCCAGTCGTAGGTGATGCTGTTGTCGGGGGCGCGGTGAACGATATCATAATGATTGAAGACGTTGTCCAGGCGCACCAGGCCCGGACCGAGAGCCTGGCCGTCGGCGCGGATATTGTCGAAGAAGCCCGGGTCGTCCGACTCGCCGCCCTGCGCCAATCCGATCTCCATGTTGGTATCAGGGGCCGGGTTGTTAGCGACCTGTACCTCATAGGGGTAGTTGATCCTCTCCTTCAGGCTTTCGTAGGCCAGAAGGCCGAGCAAGACCCGCGTTGCAGGCGAGTTCTCGGGGTGCAGCTCCATGCGTGCCCGCTCGAACCACTGGACCTGCAAGTCGCCGTCCTGGTACGAATTGGAGATGGGATAGCCGAAGATGCGCACCCCGCCGTGCTCCTGCCAGTAAGACAGAAAGTCTGCCGATACCAGGTGCCCGGTTTCGGTGAAGAAATGCGAAACGTCCGCCGCAGGGGTTGGGGTGCTGGTAGATCTGCCACCCGGTAGCGTTGAAGACGTTCGTTGTGCCTCGCCTATGGTTTCTGACGAGAAACGCGGACCGTCCAGTCCCCTGGTAAGCTCGCGGCCAAGCAAGCCGAGCAGTACCTCGTACTCGGTGCCCGCATTTTCGGGGTGGAACTCCAGCCGCTGGCGTTCAGTCCATTGCACCAGATAGCCGTTCTCCATACGTGCCTCAGTGATAGGGTAACCGAATTGCGGCACGCCACCGTTATCGTCATAAAAGGCGAGGAACTCCGGAGCAAGTGTATGGCCGGTGGCCTCGTAAAATCTTCCTGTTACGGGTTGGCCGGCAGGCGTGCCCTGCTCAGCATACGATTGGCTTACGTGCCCACTGAGCGGGAGGAGAGCGAGCAAACAAAATATGCCCGCCAGTATACGTGCGGCCTGGCGGTGGAAGAGAGACTGTGACGCTGGAAGCATGCGATTGGGGGCGTGCCCTACAACTTGTGACTTACGAACTGGCACGTAGAATATTCTCCGGCGGGCTAGGCAGGCGGCGGTCATTATGCGCGAATTGCAACGATTATAGCATACCAATCCAATCGCCAACTCGCAAGTACTTGAGGCTTGCGAATCATAAGCTAAGTGCCAATGCTACTCATATACTCTCATTGGTACTTATTCCTAACCCAAGATACCTAATATATACCACGTACAGCGTTTGACGGCTGGCGCTAAGGTTGCTAAGATGGTGAAGTTATGGGCTACGCAATCACAACTGATGGCCTGGGGCGAATGTTCGGTTCCAGGTGGGCAGTGCGCGACCTCAATCTGAAGATAGAAACGGGTGAAGTGTTCGGCTTGCTTGGGCCAAACGGGGCGGGCAAGACGACGATCATGCGTATGCTGTCCAGCCTGATAGCGCCCACCGCAGGCAACGCCTCGGTCTGTGACTTCGACGTGGTCGCCCAGGCCGACCAGGTTCGCCGGCACATAGGTATCCTCAGCGAGCCGGCAGGCCTGTACGACAACCTGCCCGCCAGGCGCAACCTCGAATACTTTGCCAAGTTATATGACCTAGACCCCACCTTTGCCCGTAAACAAATCCAGAAATACCTTCAGCTATTTGGCCTCTGGGACCGAAAAGACGACCTCGCGGGAACTTTCTCCCGGGGCATGAAACAAAAACTCAGTCTTGCCCGGTCGCTTCTCCATGAGCCGGCTGTGGTAATTCTGGACGAGCCTACCTCGGCCCTGGACCCGGAAGGAGCAAAGCTGGTACGCGACTCGATAATCGCACTCCAGGGCGAGGGGAGGACCATCATCCTGTGTACCCATAACCTCGCGGAAGCGCAGTTGATATGCACTCGCGTGGGGATAGTGAAGCGCACTCTAATTCGCGTTGGCACCCCACGCGAGTTGCAAGAGGCGCTGTATGGTCGGCAGATAGAAATCAAGATTGGCAACCCCCTTCCCCACATGGGAGATGTGTCGACGCTCGACGAGCGATTGGGGCGCACCATGAATGACTTTGCTCTACTTGCCACCCGTATGCGTGGGGTGGGCGATGTGGCGGTATCGGGGTCAAGCCTGCTGGTTTCGATGCTCGACCCTGATGATTTCATGCCCGACCTTGTGAGGATGCTTGTGCTCCAGGGTGCCGACGTGATCCGCGTCGCCGAGGTCGAGCACTCCTTGGAGCGCGCATACCTGGACCTGGTGGCCAGACAGGATCTTCTGGACGCCCAGGCCGCGGCGCCGATGAGCAGCACGGTTGCGCCTGGTGGGGTGCGCACGGGAGGAGCAGGCCAGTGAAAGCAGGGTCATACAGACTGGCCAAGCAGCATGTCCTGGCCGTCATGGGGAATGAGTGGGCACAACTCATTCGCAACCGAGTGGTCGTATACACCACGCTCGTGCCCACCGTGCTCCTCGTAATACTTGCAATTGCCGTGCTGGGGATGTCCGCGTTCCTAACGGAAGGCAGCGGCGCGGCGCAAATGCTCCAGAAGATTGGGGTTGATGGTGCCGTCTTCAGCGGTTCGGATAATTTGCGTGTCAGTTTGCTCAATCCCTTTCTGGTGCTGTTCCAGGTGATCCCGTTGGTGGTGCCCATCACAATCGCAAGTTACTCGATTGTGGGCGAGAAGCAATTGCGCACGCTTGAGCCTTTGCTGGCTACCCCCATAAAGACCTGGGAGCTACTTGCAGCGAAAGGGCTGGCCGCGGCGATACCCGGCATACTTGCTACCTGGTGGGGTTTCGCCATCTTCGCGCTGGCGGCGAGGTTCATCGGCCCGGACTACGTTTTCTCCAACCTAATACTTAGCCGCACCTGGCTTATTGCGATTGTATTGCTGACACCGATATTCACCTTCCTGGCGGTGGGCCTTGGCGTGATAATTTCCAGCCGCGTGAAGGATCCAAACAGCGCGCAACAGCTTGGATCGCTCCTTATATTGCCGGTGATAGGCATGCTGATTGCTCAAATATCGGGCGTCGTACAGGTAGGATTAGGTCTGGTGCTGTGGATTGCTGTGACGGTGGGCGTGATCGACGTGGCGCTGCTGTGGGTGAGCGTCAGGCTTTTCAGGCGCGAGGAGATACTGACTGTCTGGCAATAATTGGTCCTTGGTGCTTGACAGAGCGCGCCGGTCTGCTGTAAACTGGACGTAACACAATCTAATACAAATCGAGAGTGGTAGATAGAGTACTGGCTCGTAGACCTACCCGGCAACCGATCGGCTTGATGCGGTGCCAAACCCAGCCCCCACGGGGAAGGATTCGGCCTTACGGCACACACATACCTCTCCGTGTGAGAGGTTTTTTGTTGTAGACGAGCGACCGGCGGCCAGTGGCCGGTGACCGGCGAGACGAGCACGAACGTATCACGTGTCATGCCTCGTCAGGTAAGAGGGACAACCAAATGAGCAAGAAAACATACTTGGAGAGCCTGAAAGAGCGCGTGCTTATATTTGACGGCGCGATGGGCACATCGGTGCAAAAATATGAGCTTACGCCCGAGCAATTTGGTGGGGCGCAGTTCGAGGGGTGCAACGACTATTTGTGCGTCACCAACCCCACGGTCATCGAGGAGATCCACACCTCGTTCATGGAGGCCGGGGCCGACGTACTGGAAACGGCCACATTTGGCAGCACACGCACCAAGCTCGGCGAGTACGGCATTCCTGACGAGGTCTATCACCAGAATTACGCGGCAGCGCAGTTAGCTCGCAAAGTAGCAGACCACTTTTCCTCGTCCACACGTCCGCGCTACGTCGCAGGCTCTATGGGGCCGACGGGCTTCCTACCGTCGGCAGACGACCCGACCCTCTCGAACATTACGTACCGGCAGTTGAAAGAGATTTACAAGGAGCAAAGTAAAC
>DATINP010000145.1:0-12490 GCA_035474135.1 Chloroflexia bacterium
CAAGTGTACCTTGCGCGGACGACAGACGACGGACGGCAGACGACGGCGTGACACATATGCTGCCGTCTGCCGTCTGCCGTCTGCCGTCTGCCGTCAATCCTAGCCAATGCCCTTCATCATTAGCCAACCTAGAGCCTATCACGCCTACGTCGAAGCAGGGACGGGCGGGGCTATGGCGCACGTGGCTGAACTGCCGGGGTGCTTTGCGGTGGGGTCTACCGCACCACTGGCGGTGGCGGCGCTACCGGGCGCGATCACCCGCTTTTTGCAGTGGCTGCGGGCTCACCGAGAACCACTGGTGCCGGAGGCGCATGTCTCGCGACCCAGCATAGTAGACATATCGGTGGCCGAGGTGCGTGAGGGCGGCGCCCCCTTCAGGGCAGGCAGTAAGGCGGCGCTGTTCGCGTTTGACCAGGAGGCCTGGGACGATTACAAACTGGAGAGAACCCTGCGCTGGCTTAGCTACAGCCGGGCCGATCTACTGGCGAAGGTCGCAGGGCTGGACGACGCTGCCCTTACGGCCCGGCGCGTCGCCGCCGACCGCACCCTGCACGATATCCTGTGGCACGTCGCAAATGCCGAGTTCGGCTATATTAGTCAGCTAGTGGGCAACGTGGAAGGCAAAGAGCCTGTGACCGATGATGCACCCGCCGATGTGCGCGAGCGTCTAACAGTGGTGCGCGAGATATTCACGCGGCATGTATTGGCTGTGCCACCGGACAAGCGCGGCGAAATAGTCTATCCCAGCTGGGGAGAGCGTCCCGACGAACCCTGGACGCTGGCGAAAGCCGTCAGGAGGGCGCTGGAGCACGAACGCGAGCACGTGGGAGAGGTATTAGGGGTTAGGCGTTAGGGATGAGTAGCGATAGACGCATCGCTGTCCGTCGTTTTACTAACACCTAACCCCTCGTCCCTACTTCGGTGGCAATTGGACGAACTGGTTGGTGAACATTTCCTTTATGTCAGGCTTTTGCGTGATCAGCTTCGAGTCGAACAGGAAGTCTTCGGTGGATTGCCAGACGCTTTCGTCGATCCAACCTGGGGTGGGCATTACGGGGCGGGCCGACTTGTCGTCTGCGTTGGCCTGCATCAGGTTGATAGTCTCTTGCAGTATCTTGAACTGGAGGTCTTTATTCGCACCGCCGGCCTCGGGCACCTGGGTAAGGGTTTCCTGGAAGGCCGCATCGGGGTCGGCTATCGTTTCGTGTATGCCGCGCAGAGTAGCACGCACCACTCTCGCCACAAGGTCGGGGTTGGAGTTGATAGTCTGATCGTTGGTGACAAGGCCATTAGAAGCCAACTGCACGTAGTTTGACACCTTGAGGGTGCTGACATTCACGCCCTGGCTCTGCAACTGCACAGGCTCGTTGGCCGCGTATACCATAGCGACGTCCACCTGCTTTGCCGTAAGGCTGGGTATCTGAGTGAAGCCGATGCTCTCCATCTGGATGTCGCTCAACGTGAGGTTTCCCGCTTTGAGCAAAGCCAGCAGCCCTGTGTAGGTCGAGCCGTATGGGCCGGGCACTCCCACCTTGTGGCCCTTGAGGTCGGCAGGATTTGTAAGGGTTGGCCCCTGCCCGTCTATGGACACGGCGGCCACGGGGTACTGGCTGTACCAGGTCATAATGTACTTGACCGGGATGCCCTGTATGCGCGCCGGGATCACCTCGTCGCCCGACACTACGGCGAAGTTGACGCCGCCCTGCCCACTGCCGAGTTGGGTTATCAGGTCGGTTACGATGCCGTTCTGCAAAGTAACATCCAGACCCTCGTCCTTATAATAGCCCTTATTAAGTGCCAGGTAGAACGGCGCGAACTGCACGTCCGGTATATAGCCCAGGGCGATTGTGACCTTGTCGGGGGTGCTCGCGGAGGCCGGCGTGGCCGTGGGCGCAGGCGTGGGGGGCACAGGCGTCGGCGTGTCGCACGCGGCCAGCGTGATTATGGACGTGAGCGCGGCCACTAACAGGGTTTTGTTGAACTTTCCTCTCATGTCGTTACTCCTATAATGTAGTCTCATGCGTCAGAAGGACGACCGACGACCGACGACCGACGACCGACGACGTGGTTATGCGTCATGCGTGAAAGATCCCTCTATTAGCCTAATGACGTAAGCAGACCAAAATCGGACAGCTTTTGCCTAATCCTTTCGGGTACATCCTTGCCAAGCACACGGATGCCCTTCTACGAACCAACCCAACCTTCCCTATTCCTTCGTGATCTCTTACTTGCCCTCATAAAGCTTCCTTGCTCTCTTCGTGATCCGTATTCACACATGACGCAGTACGTTTGTCCTCCCTTTCACTCCCAATCGATAACCCTCTTCTCTATCAGCGTGATGCTGAAATAAGCGGCGAGGGTGAGCATAACCAGAGATATCAGGCCCACGAAGATGAGCCTGGTGTCAAACAGGCCTCGGCCCAGCATGAGCAGGAAGCCCAGTCCTGAGCTTGACGACACGAACTCGCTTACTATCGCGCCCGTGATCGAGAGGGTGAGGCCCAGCTTCACCCCTGCCAGTACGCCTCGCAGGGACAATGGCAACTCGACATAACGGATCGTCTGCCAGAGGTTTGCACCCGAGATGCGCGCCACTTCGAGCATCGAACGGTCTATCGAGCGCAGGCCCACGACGGTATTGACTACGATGGGGAAGAATACGATCAGGGCCACCACGATCACTTTGCGTGTGAGGTCGTCGCCCACCCACAGTACAAGCAGAGGAGCGATAGCAATAATGGGCAGACCCTGGCTAATCGCGATGTAGGGATTGATTACGCGCTCCAGCACATGCACGTGGCTGATGAGGTAGCCCAGCACGACACCCAGCACCAGCGCAACCAGAAAGCCTAACCCCGCCTCGAGTATGGTCGTGCCGAAGTGACCGAGGAGCGAGCCATCGAGCAACAGGGACCACCAGCGCTCGGCCACGTCCGCTGGGGTGGGCAAGAGGTAGGTGGGATACTGCCCGAACACGGCGATAGCCCACCAGGCAAGCACCAGCACGGTCAGCGTGAGGGCGGGAACCAGCAGTTTGCGCAGGCTCTGTTTCAGGATGCGGGCGAAGGGCTGAGTTGTGGACGGGGTGCTTACGCCGGACGCTTGGGCGGGCGGTGATGGCAATTGGTGCGGCAGAAGCGCGCGAGGGTGCGGCTGATTGTCCCTGGTCGGTTGTTCTATTTGTGCTTTCGATGCTTTCATGATGCGTACGCTTTTGTTTCGTTCGCGCTACGCGGGCACAACAAAAAACCCTGGCAGCGCATTGGCTTCCAGGGGTCATGTCGTCATCACGCGGATTCCGGGTGTGACTTGGTGCTGATTGCGGGTAAGGCAATCAGCAGGGGCGCGCCATGGCTGGGAGCATGGCACGGCACCGTCACCGGGATCGAGCGATCAGATTCGACTTTCTTCTATCCGGACTATACCGTCGGCCCCGGCTTCTCACCGGGTCCTACCTTGCGGCTCGCGGGCTTGGCTCACGCCTTACCGCCGATCGGGAATTTCACCCTGCCCTGAAAGTCATTATTATTTAGTTGTTACCTTCAGTATAGGACGAAGGCTGGAGAACGTCAAGGGGCGGACGAGGCGAGTCTTAGATCTTAGATCGTAAGTCGGAACGACCAGCGACGTATGACGCATGACTTACGATCTAAGATCTATGATCTAAGACTCCTACCTACTTTGCCCCGAATCGGGGTCTATCATCAGGCCGGACTCGTCTACGGCCTCGAAATCGTTGCCCGACAGGGGATCCATCGTGTGGAGCAGTTCGTTGTTCCACCGCTCGTCCGGCGCGCCACTTATGTACCACGATGAGCCGTTGTCGGCTACGAACATGCCATAATCCTTCATTGCCTGCAAGATCACTCGTATCTGGGGATCGTAGCCTGAGATGTCCACACTGGCCTTGAGACGCACGCGCAGGCCCATCGGTGGCAGATTGGGATTAGGATCCTCGCTGGCGACGTGGCGAGCAGGCCAGATATAGGCGGCCTGCGTATCGTTGACGGTGAAGCGCAGGGCGTGGTCAATCACGCCGCTTGCTACTTCGTCGTAGGTCACCAGGCCGGGGTACATAGGCAGACCTGCGGCATCGGCAGATGTCCACCCGGCAGGGCGCAGGGCATTTGAGTTCAGGTCGTAGTGAGCGCCGCTGCGGGCCTCCCACGAGCCATCCGACTGCGGGTAGGACGAATATAGCTCGTAGAGGTTGCAGTTACCCTGGTCTACTATAAGCACGTGGCGGTCGCCCGTGCTGTTCGGTCCGCCTTCGATGGGGGCGTTCGTGGGGATGGGGAAGGGGCCGGGGTCGCTCTGGTTGCCGTACGCAGTATAGACGATGGGCACGAAGGGCTGTGTGCCCGGCACGAAGGCATAGGGTATACCGATAGGCTCGCCTTCCCACAGGCCCGAGCCGAAATCGGCATGGACGTGCGAGTTGAGGCCGATGCTGTTCATGTAGGCCGCCGACAGGACGTGCGTGGGCAGGGCCGAGATGTTGCGGTTCCAGATGTTGTCGGCGGGAAGCATGGGGCACGGCCCGCCGGGCGTGGCGCTGGGTGTTACCGCGTGGGTGGGAGTACGGGTAAATGTTGGGCTGGCAGTGCGTGTGGGCGTGTTCGAGGGACGTGGGGTGGCGCTGGGGCCGCCCGGAGTCTGGGTGGGCGCGAAGGTGGCAGTGGGGGTAGGTGTAGCTCGGTGCTGGCGCGCAATGCTGATCATCTTGGAGGCCTGGGCACGGGTGGCGGTGCCGTTGGGCCGGAAGTAGCGTCCAGGGCAAGGCTCACCCGCCCCGCCACACGGGTAGCCATCAATAATGGTTTCGGCCACCGCGCGCTCCACGTAGCCGTAGAACGTGCTGCCCACAGATACGTCGTTGAAAGTAGCCGTAGCTGGGTTGAGCGGGTCGAGATGCGCGCCGATGATTATCATTTTGGCGAGTTGGGCGCGGGTTACGTTGTTGCCGGGTCGGAAGTAGGGGCGGTTCTGGCCGTCGCACGGTTCGCCCGCGCCGCCGCAAGGGTAGCCGGAGGTAAGCCCGGTTGCGTAACCAATCTCGACGAAGTAGTAAAACGTGCTGCCGTTGGGCACATCGGCGAAAGTGGCCGAGGCGGGCATGGAGGCATCGAGGTCGAGGGCAAGCACGAGCACCTTCATGGTCTGGGCGCGCGAAATCAAGTTGGCGGGGCGGAACGTGCCGTCCGAATAGCCGGAGATCGCCCCGGCATTGTACAGGTCGAGCACGTAGGAGTAGAACCACTCGCCGGGGCAAACGTCGGTGAAGATGTCCGCGCAGGTCTCTGCCTGCGGCTTTTCAGAAGTAACAGAAGGCGTAGGAGCAGCCGTGGCGCTGACGCAGACCACTGCGGCGGCGACCAGCATGACAACAGCCAGCAGGGGGAAACGATACTTGATAACGGATTGCATAAAGAGACTCCCGAAGGGCGCGGGTCGGTGGAGAAGTGCGTAGGTTAAGACGATTGTAGGGCGCGGAAGCTTACAAGGTCAATGGGTAATGAGTCCCATGCAGGTACGGGGATCGTCATGCGTCATGCGTCATGCGTTGGGACGACCGACGGCAGACGACCGACGGAAACGCAAACACGCAAACACGCAAAGGGAGAAGAGAGGATCACGAAGGAAGCAAGGACGCTTATGGGGGCAAGTAAGAGAGCACGAAGGAAGAAGGGTTTGTTTGGTCAGAGGGGCGTCCGTGTGCTTGTCCAAAAATGTACCCGAAAGGAGTACGCAAAAGCTGTCCGATTTTGGCTTGCTTAGGTCATTAAGTTAATAGAGGGATCTTTCACCTATGACGCACGACGCCTCCCGTCGTCGGTCGTCCGTCGTCGGTCGTCCCTCCTACGATCCACCTCGCGCCCGTTCCTCTTTGGTGTGCTGGTACACGCGAAGTGCGTTTTCCATGCGGACTTTCTCTTCGGGAGTCTCGGCGAGCACGGGCGGTACGGGAATCGGGCGGCCTTCGTCGTTGAGGGCCACGAAGGTGAAGTAACACGAACTTGTGAGCACTTTCTTGCCGTTGGTGGGGTTCTCGGCCTCGACGGTGGCGTGCACCACCATCGAGGTGCGCCCCGCGTACTCAACCTGCGAGGTAATCGTGATAAGGTCGCCTATATAAGCAGGCTCGTTGAAGTCCATGTGGTCGAGTGCGACTGTGACGACCTGGCGTCCACAGTGTCGCATGGCGGCGACCGCAGTCGCAACGTCGGCCATCTTCATGATAGAGCCGCCGTGCACGTTGCCCATCGGGTTCGCGTCGTTGGGCAGCATCACCTGACTGATGACAGTGTGTGAGGCCGACATAGGGCGAGGATCAAGCGGAACCGGCGTGCCAAGTGCGCGGCGCGGATAAGGCGA
This sequence comes from Chloroflexia bacterium, assembly GCA_035474135.1. Taxonomy (GTDB): domain Bacteria; phylum Chloroflexota; class Chloroflexia; order QHBQ01; family JADMIH01; genus JADMIH01. Next base: position 6,376 of record DATINP010000145.1, read on the forward strand.
AATTGACATAGTTGCGGTACTCCTGGAAGGGGCGAGAGGGATGAGGTGTTAGGTGCGGGGGGTTATGGGTTAGGTGTTAGTAAGACAACGGACGGATTACTTATCATTTCTTCACTAGCACCTAACACCTCATACCTAACCCCTCGCCCCTACAAACGAACAATAGTAACGCCTTCGCCTCCCTGCTCCAGGGGGGCGGTTTCTACTTCTCTTACTACAGGGTGATTGTTCAGGTATTCACGGACGGCTTTGCGGAGCGCACCCGTGCCCTTACCATGTATTATACGCAGGAAAGGCATCCCGGCCACAGAGGCTTCGTCCAAGCGGCGGTCAAGCTCTTCGATGACCGCTTCGGCACGCCACCCGCGAAAGTCGTATTCGAGAGGCGGGGCTTCCTTGGGCACGCTGGGCATATAGCGCACCATGCTCGGCTGGGCAGCATTCTCGCGGGCCACCTGCACGGCGGGCTTGCGCAGCACGATGCCTTCTGTCGGCACGCGCATCTTGAACGCGCCTACCTGCACTTCGATCTGGCCCCCCTGGTCGGGCGCGGATATTACGTCACCCTCGGCGCCCAGCGAGTTGACGAATACCAGGTCGCCGGGGCCGTACGTGTGGGGCTTGTCGGGCTGGGCTTTCTGGGTCTGCCGGACGTGTTGCGTGCGGTTGCGCTCCTTGCGCTGCTCCTGCGACCTGGCCCGCAGTTCCTTGTCCATCTGCTCGGCGCGCAATTGGGCCTGTGTAACCCACTGGCGGGTAAGCGTTTCGTCCGAGGTGGCATGCAAGCCAGCCTCCACACGACCACGTAGTTGGCGCAGTTCGGTGCGCAGAGTCTCTAGCTCCTGCTCGACCCGCTGCCGCGCTTCTTCCTCGGCTCGCGCCTTGATCTCGTCGGCCTGGGCCAGTTGTCGCTCCATCTCTTCGGTGCGGCGCTGGAGGTCGCGGCGGATGCCCTCGGCGCGGTCGTGCTCCTTGCGCGCCTCGTTGCGCTCGCGCCTTATGCCGTCGAGTATGTTGTCCACGTGCTGTTCATGTGGGTCTATGAAGGTCTTGGCGAGGCCGATGACCTTGTGATTGAGGCCGAGCCGCGACGCAATAGCGAGAGCATTGGAACGACCCGCCACTCCTATCATCAGGCGATAGGTGGGACTCAGGGTGTTAATATCGAACTCAACCGAGGCGTTTTCCACGCCAGGGGTGGAGAAGGCGAACGCCTTTAGCTCGGAATAATGCGTAGTACAGACCGCCATCGTACCCACTTCGAGCAGGTGGGTGATGATAGAGCGGGCCAGGGCCGAACCCTCCTGGGGGTCGGTGCCCGCGCCCAGTTCGTCCAGAAGAACGAGGCTGTCGGGGGCCACCCGCCTGAGGATGTTCACGATGTTGCTCATGTGCGACGAGAACGTGCTGAGCGATTGCTCAATGCTCTGTTCATCGCCTATGTCGGCAAATACCTCCTGGAAGACAACCGCACGTGAGCCTGGATCGGCTGGAATGTGAAGCCCCGCCTGTGCCATCAGGGTGAGCAGGCCAACGGTCTTAAGGGCTACCGTCTTGCCGCCCGTGTTAGGGCCGGTAATGACCAGAATGCGGAACTCGCCACCCAACTCTATCGTGGTAGGCACTACTTTACCCGTGAGAAGGGGGTGGCGGGCGTTCTTGAAAAGGAGCGGTTGGGGGCCTTTCTGCTTGCCGCTTTCCAGCAATTGCGGTTCTACGCCGTCTATTGCGAGGCTGTAACGCGCTTTGGCCAGCGCAAGGTCTATGTCGGCCACGATGTCAACATTGGTCTTGATAGCGGTGGCTTCTTTGCCTATGAGAGCGCCCAGCTCACGAAGAATACGCTCGATCTCCTGGTACTCTTCCAGTTGAAGTTGCCGCCACTCGTTGCCCAGGTCCACGATAGCCAACGGTTCCACAAACAGGGTCGAGCCGCTATTTGACTGATCGTGAACTACGCCGCGCAATGCGCCCTGGAAGTCGCGCTTGACCGGCACCACGTAGCGTCCCTCGCGCAGGGTATAAATAGGTTCCTGCAGAGCGCGAGCGTATGACTCGGACTGGAGAATCTGTTGCAGCTTTGCCATCAAGCGGCTATGGGCGGCGCGGATGCTTTTGCGTAGGTTAGAGAGTTTGTCGGAGGCCGAGTCAAGCACCTGGCCGTCGTCGTTGATGCAGCGCTCAATTTCGGCTTCGAGGCGGGGGAACGTGGATATACCACTCGCTATAAAGCGCAGGGTGTCGAGGCCGCTACGAGCCTCAGCGGTATGTGCGATCAGGTTGCGCAGGTTGCGCGAGGCCGCGAGAGTGGCTTTTACCAGCAGTATATCAGTCGGGTCGAGAAGCGAACCCAGCGCCGCACGGCCTACTATGTCGCGCACGTCGCGGGTACCGCCTGTGGTAATGTCGGGACGAAGTGCAAGAAGCTGTACCGCCTCTGTCGTGATGCGCAGATTACGCTGCGCCTGCGCGATGTCGCTGCTGGGGAGCAATTGCATGGCGAGTTCGTGGGACGCGCTGAAAGAAGTGTGCGAAGCCAGCCGTTCGCGCACTTTCGGGAATTCAAGGGTATGTAGCGATTTGTCGTTCAATGTTATTGGCATGCTTTCTGTTCTTTATACGCCGGTCTAGCCGGCAGACAACCAAAGAATTATACCATTTGCGCCTGTGGTTCGATGTAGGGCTGTAGACGTATCTTTGAGTCTGCGCTCCAGGGCACGACACGGCATACCCTTCCTGCAAAACACCTACAAGCTACGCGTGTATTCCCGAAATGGCCTTTACAAACACGAAAGGTTGGCGGTAGAATAGGGAAGGAGGCACGCCACACGCCGGATGTACAGGCGAGCAGAGCCAAGTTCTCCCTGGTGATCCTGTCGCGGCTGCAAGCAAGGGAGCGGTTTCACCGCTTTTGAGCATTGGCAATGCCCCCTAAGTTGTTCAATTGCTCGTGATATGATACTCTTACGAGTGTTCTTCTCCCTCAGAATTGCGTATACTACCTGAATAAGGTCGCCCCAGACCGGAGGAAGTTGGATAATGATTGAGTGCAAGATTGAGAGCATCAGAGTCAGCCTGGTTACTCAACACCGGGTAGTACTCTTGAAGGAGGCTGCCTCAGATAGCACAGATGATGCTTCCGGACGTTACCTCCCCATCTGGATAGGCCCCTACGAAGCCGACGCTATTGCGTTGGAACTGCAAGAGGTACCCACGCAGCGCCCGTTCACCCACGACCTATTGCGGTCTGTGATAGGCGATCTGGGAGCGCGAGTAACGCATATTCTTATCAACGATTTACGCGACGACACATTTTATGCGCGTATTGTGCTTGATGCGAACGGCAGGCATGTCGAAGTCGATTCCAGGCCATCCGACGCGATTGCGCTGGCGGTGCGTGTGCATTGCCCCATTTATGTAGAAGAGGGCGTGATAGAGCGGGCAGGCCTAGCGCTGGAAAATGAAACCGACACAGAAGGTATTGCTTCCACGGACGGGGAAGGTTCGTCGGAAGCCGAAGAGGTTGACGACAGCAGCCTGTCGGTATTCCGGGATTTCATCAACTCACTCGATATAGACGATCTGGGCCGCTCCGGGGATAGCCCGGGCAAGTAATTAAGAGCCTGGCAAGTTGCATCTAAGGTGGAGTTTAACCGGGATGAAATTAGGTATTGGGGTTAGTTTAGAGGCAGACACACGGGTCTGCCTCAATTTGTATAGCAAGAGAAGGAGACGCAGACATGGTGCAAAGCAAAAGAGATTGGATCAAGGTATGTAGCCTGTTCTTAGCCGCGCTCTTTGTGGCGGCTGGACTGGTAGCAGGTGGATTGCAGGCCCAGGCCAGCATTTCCACAGGGACCCTGGCGCAAAGTCCAGCCTTGAAGGTAGATGCGCAGGTGGTGAAAGATACCGCCAACGGGCAGAAGACTTCGTTTGTGATTATGTTATCAAGCCAGGCAGACGTAAGCGCGGCTAATAGCATGAAAGACGAGGATGCTCGCGGCTGGTTCGTGTACAACACGCTTACCGAGTTCGCCGCCCGCACGCAGGCCCCATTGCGTGGCCTTTTGACCGCACAGGGTGTCGAGTTCCGGTCGTATTGGGCAGCCAACATGATCATCGCCACAGGCAACCGCAACCTGGTTGACTTGCTGGCCGCTCGCGATGATGTGGCTCGAATCGACTCGAACGACCCACAGAACTGGATTGAGACCCCGGAAATCGCCAACCTCCAGCCTGCGGATATATCAACCTCCCCCGACACTATCGAGTGGGGCGTGAACAATGTAAACGCACCTGCGGTGTGGGCGCTGGGCTACACGGGACAGGGTATCGTGGTGGCGAACCAGGATACGGGCATGAGATGGACGCACAATGCCATCAAGCCCAAGTATCGCGGTTGGAACGGCTCGACCGCCGACCACAACTACAACTGGTGGGACTCGATACATTCAGGTGGTGGCATCTGCGGGGCTAACAGCCAATTCCCCTGCGATGATCACGGCCACGGTACACATACCACCGGCACGATGGTAGGCGACGACGGCTCAGGCAACCAGATAGGCGTAGCCCCTGGTGCCAAGTGGATTGGTTGCCGCAACATGGACCAGGGCGCCGGGATGCCTTCTACCTATGCAGAGTGCTTCCAGTTCTTTATCGCACCTACGGACCTCGCCGGGGGCAACCCTGACCCGACATTGAGGCCCGACGTGATGAACAACAGTTGGGGATGCCCCACCAGCGAAGGCTGCACAACCCGCGCCGAACTGGAAACCATCGTTAACAACACGGTCGCAGCCGGTATCTTCGTAGAAGCATCGGCAGGTAACTCAGGCCCTGGTTGCTCCAGCGTTTCTGACCCGCCTTCTATCTACGATGCCACCTTCGCAACAGGCGCTATAGATAGCGGCAACACACTGGCTTCCTTCAGCAGCCGTGGTCCTTCGACCTTCTATACCCCCAACATTCTGAAGCCACAACTCTCGGCACCGGGCGTAAATGTGCGCTCATCGCTGAACTCCAGCGATACAAGCTACGGCAGCCTCTCGGGCACCTCGATGGCCGGGCCGCACGTAGTGGGCGTGGTGGCACTTCTATGGTCCGCTCACCCTGAGCTGATACGCGACATAGCCACCACGAAGACGATCTTGCAGAACACTGCTAACCCCGCCGTAAATGCTTCTGCACAGACATGCGGTGGCATACCCAGCAGCCAGATACCCAACAACACGTTCGGTTATGGCCGTGTGGACGCGCTGGCCGCGGTTAATTCCGTGCCCTTCACAACACCCACACCAGGACCCAGCGCCACAAATACTCCCACTAACACCAGCGTTCCCAGCAACACCGCTGTCTCAACAAACTCTCCGACTAATACTAACACGGCAGTGCCGACTAATACGGCGGTTCCAACCAACACGCCTACTAACACCCACACAGCAGTACCGACCAACACGCCCACTAACACCAATACGCCTCTGCCCACGCAGACCCCTGGCGGACCCACAGCTACAGACACAGCTACTACTGCTCCCACCGATACCGCGGTTCCTACCGATACTCCAGTTGACACGAACACTCCTACTGAAACAGCAACAGGTACTCCTCCCACAGCCACAGAAACACCTACTGCCTGCACCCTCTCCTTCGAGGACGTGCCAACCGACCATACCTTCTACGCCTATATCCAGTGCCTGGCTTGTAGGGGTATCATCAACGGCTACCCGTGCGGTGGCACAGGTGAACCCTGCAACGGGAATAACGACCCCTACTTCCGACCTGGCAACAATGTCACAAGAGGACAGTTCGCAAAGATAGCCTCTAACTCAGCAGGCTTCAATGACCCTGCCGGCCCTCAGCAGTACGAGGACGTAGCGGTAGGTTCTACCTTCTACGACTTCATCTGGAGGCTTACCAACCGTGGTCTGGTCAGTGGCTATCCATGTGGTGGTCCAGGTGAACCCTGCGGACCTGGCAGTCTGCCGTACTTCCGCCCCAACGCTAACGTCACCAGAGGCCAGCTATCGAAGATAGACGCCAACGCAGCAGGCCTGACCCAGACACCAGGTGCACAGCAGTTCGAAGACGTGCTGCCAGGCTCTACCTTCTACGACTT
>DATINP010000146.1:0-5944 GCA_035474135.1 Chloroflexia bacterium
TAACTCTGGAGCCGTTCGTTGCTAAGGCCATTTACATAAATTCGGACACAATTGCTACACCAGGCAAACTTCAGGCCCTGCTCGATATGGTAGACCGCACCGAGCTAAACAGCGTGGTAATAGATGTGAAAGCGGACAATAGCGGCCAGGTGCTATATGCGAGTGCCTTGCCGTTAGTACAGCAATTGGGCACATCTGATCCAATAATCGCTGACCTCGACGGCCTGCTTGCCGAGCTAAAGGCAAAGGGCATCTATACAATTGCGCGCCTACCTGTCTTCTGGGATCAAGCTCTGACGGGCGCAAAGCCTGAGTGGGCGCTGCAAAGCGTCAAAACGCCCGGCCAACCCTGGATATCTAGCAACGGCACGCGCTGGGCCAACCCGTACAGCACTGACGTATGGGACTATAACATCAACATCGCCAAAGAGGTCGCACAGAAAGGGTTCGACGAAGTGCAATTCGACTTTGCTTACTTCCCTTCAGCGGGCGACCTCGAAGACATCAATTACGGACCTGACGCTGTGGGCAAAAAGCGCGTCGACGCCATAGGCGGGTTCCTCGAGCGCGCCTACACAGAGCTATCCCCGCTCGGCACATATGTGGCTACCGACATACTGGCCTTCACCCCGTTCGTCAGCGACGACATGGGAATCGGGCAGAACTTCGAGATGCTGGTTGCGCACACCGATTACATTTGCCCCTACCTGTACCCGTCCGACTACCCGGACGGCTTCGCTGACTACGCACACCCAATAGAACACCCCGCCGAAATAGTGGCCTACACGATGCAGCATGCCACCACACGCCTGGCGAACTCCGGTGCGAAAGTGCGCCCCTGGCTGCAAGATTTTACCGTGCAGAATGTGCCTTACGATGCTGTCAAGGTGCGCGGCGAGATAGACGCCAGCGAACAGAACGGCGCGGCAGGGTGGATGCTTTGGAACTTCGGCAACACGTACACCGAGGCCGCGTTGAAGGGACCCTGAGTGGCTGTAACGAACTGGCAAGGAGAGTATGATTGGTACTAGGTGTAAATTACACACACTATATATCCGTCTTTCTTGACAAAGCCACGGCTAAATACCTATACTGGCACGAGATGCTAACGATGATTCCTGCGCTCCGATGAGCGCATTCTTTTTGACAAAATCCGCGATCTGCCGGTCGCGTCGCGCACGTCCCCTGTAACAATGCCCCAAGACTCTATACGCAACTTTTGCATCATAGCCCATATAGACCACGGTAAGTCTACGCTCGCCGACCGCCTGCTTGAGATTACGGGCACAGTCTCCAAGCGCGACATGGTGGCGCAGGTGCTGGATTCCATGCCGCTTGAGCGCGAGAAGGGCATCACCATCAAGGCGCGAGCGGTTCGCATGAAGTACCTTGCGAAGGACGGCGAAACCTACGAACTCAACCTGATAGATACTCCCGGCCACGTTGACTTTACCTACGAGGTCAGCAGGTCACTGGCGGCCTGCGAAGGCGCGCTGCTAATAGTAGACGCTACCCAGGGCATCGAGGCACAAACGCTGGCCAATACCTATCTCGCCCTCGATGGTAACCTTGAGATCGTCCCGGTAGTCAACAAGATCGACCTGCCGTCGGCCCAGCCGGAGATGGTAGCCGAAGAGATCGAGAAAGTGATCGGCCTCCCCGCTGAGCAGGTTATTTACGCCTCAGCCAAAGAAGGTAGGGGCGTGGTCGACATACTCGAAGCGGTTGTTACCCGAGTACCCCCACCTTCGGGCGGCCCCGAGAAGCCTCTGCGGGCCCTAGTCTTCGACAGCCACTACGATGCCTATAAGGGCGTGGTGGCCTATGTACGCATAGTCGACGGCGAGGTCAAGACGGGTGAGCAGCTACTCGTTATGTCAACTAACGCCTCGACCGAGGCTCAGGAGATTGGCATCTTCGCGCCCAACCTCACCCCGGTCGGCGGCCTCAAGACGGGCGAGGTAGGCTATATAGCGACCGGCCTGAAGGTGGTGCGCGACTGCCAGGTGGGAGACACTATCACCTCGCTGCGCAAGCCCAGCGAAGCGATGCTGCCCGGCTACCGCCCCGTCAAGCCGATGGTGTTCGCGGGCATCTTCCCCGTCGAGAGCAATGAGTATGAGGACTTGCGCCAGGCGCTGGATCGGCTCCACTTGAACGATGCTTCCCTGGTGTACGAGCCGGAAACCAGCGTTGCGCTGGGCTTCGGATTCCGTTGCGGCTTCCTGGGCCTATTGCACATGGAGATCATACGCGAACGCCTCGAACGTGAATACGACCTCACCCTGCTCATGACCGCGCCCAATGTCGAGTACAACGTGACGCGCACCGATGGCGCCACGGTCATTGTTGACAATCCAGCGGACATGCCCCCCGCCGGCAACGTACAGGCCATTAAGGAGCCGTGGATGACCATCAGCGTGGTCAGCCCTGCTCGTTATATCGGCCCGATCATGGAGCTTGTCACCAGCCGCAGAGGCGCCTATAAGAAGATGGACTATCTGGACGACGAACGAGTAGTGCTCGAATATGAAATACCGCTGGGCGAGCTAATCGTTGACTTCTACGACCAGCTAAAGTCGCGCACGCAAGGTTACGCGTCACTCGATTACCAGCTTGCCGAATATCGCGAGGCCGACCTGGTCAAGCTGGATATACTTGTGAACGCCCAACCCGTCGACGCGCTGAGTATCATCACCCACCGGGATAAAGCCCCCTACCAGGGAAGGCAATTAGTGGATCGATTGCGCAGGCTGATCCCACGCCAGATGTTCGAGGTGCCCATACAGGCCGCTATCGGCAGCAAGATCATAGCGCGCGAAACCATCTCGGCTATCCGGAAGAACGTGATCGCCAAGTGTTACGGTGGCGACATCAGCCGTAAGCGCAAGCTACTGGAAAAGCAAAAGGAAGGCAAGGCCCGCATGAAGATGGTGGGCAACGTAGAGATCCCGCAGGAAGCATTCATGGCCGTGCTGTCGCTCGAAGAACCGGTAAAATGAGTGAGGGTTGTGGGCCGAGCTCGTAAGCTAGTCCAAAGGCGCAAAGTCGCTTTTGGCTTATCACACAGATGAATCCATACGAAATCCTGAACATATCTGCTAATGCCGGCCTCGACGAGATCGAGGACGCGTATGATACCCTGTTTGACGAGTACGAGCCGCAGGCGCGTTCCGGCGATCCTGATGCAGTGCGTATGCTGCATACACTCAACGAGGCACGCGACACGCTCGTGGACCCCGATCTTCGGGCGCAAGTCGATGCCGGTTTGGCCGAGAAAGCCACGCCTAAAGTAGCCCAGCCCTCCCAAAGACCTGCCGAGCGAGCACGTCCCACGCCAGTTACCAAGCCTCCGGCGCCCGAACGAGGAAAATCGGCACCACCTGCGCCACGCGCACAACAATCGCGTCGACCGGCGCAACAGCGTGGCGGCAACGCCGGCACACGAGCGCGCTCAAGAGGCTCGTATATGGTGCAGGAGCCAGCCCGTCCGCGTCGCACCTGGGTGAGCTACTTGCCGTATTTCCTGGCGATCGCCGTGCTGGGGTTCGGTATCGCGCTGGGAATCTCCTACTTGCAGAATAAGGGGAGTTGCGTGCCGGCCGATCTGCCAACCGGGCCCACGGTGGCGACCGTGAACGGTACGCCCATATACCAGCGGGACTGGGACGAACGCGCCAACACTGACCAGCAGAACGTGCTCAGCGACCCCCTCTTTGCGGCATTTTTCAATTCAACCACTGTCACGGGCACACGCGCTCTCGATGCACTCAAGTTCGACTCCCTGGACAAGCTCATCAACATGGAGATAATCCAGCAGCAGGCGCGCAAGGAGGGTGTGTACCCGACCGACGACCAACAAAAGACTCTCGTTGACCAGGCGTATGCAAGCGACCGCCAGGGCAACGAGTCGTTTGACGATATGCTTTGCCGACTACATGTGAGCGAGGCAAAATACAAGTCCACGATCATCCAGAACATCGTATATACGGTCATGGCTAACCAGCATATGCCGACGGCCGGGACATCGGACTCGAAGACGGATGCCTTCATCAACTGGATCTGCACTACTCGTCAGAGTTACGACGTCAAGATTCTGGCGACTTTCCTCGTTCAAAATAACCCTTCCTGCACGAGTGGACTGCCTTCCGATCTGCGCTTGCCGGGGCTTAATGAAACACCTGTACCCGACGAGTTACCCACCGCAGCAGTTCCGGCCCAGGTCAACCCAACGGTTACCACTTCTTCGGCATCAAGCCCCGTCCCTGTCGAAACTGCCAGCCCGACCAATTAATCCAGGATATTCACTTTGCCCACCGAAGACAATTTCGACAAAGCCGCTCTAAGCGATATGCAGGACGCAGCCTGCGAGGCTGCAAAGGCCGCGGGCGCGATTGCCTTGTCAGGGTTCAGGGGGGTGCTCGAAATACGTTCTAAGGGCGGCACAGACATAGTCACGCAGTACGACAACGCTGCGGAGCGTGCCGCACTGGATATTCTCAAAGGTCGCTATCCCACCCATGCCTTCCTGGCCGAAGAAAGCGGTAAGTCGGGCGAGCAGGCCCACGAAAATCCGATGTGGATGGTAGATCCTATCGACGGCACGCACAACTATGCCAACCAGTTACCCTTCTGGTGCGTTTCGGTGGCCGTGGCTTCACCTGCGGGGGAGATACTGGCCTGTGCGGTGTATGACCCACTTCACGACGAGCTATTTACGGCGGCGCGAGGAGGGGGCGCAACTCTGAACGGCAAGCCCATCCAGTGCACCGCGAAATCACGCATAGAACAGGCGATTGTGGCCTATGACATTGGACACGACCCCCTTATCTCAGCACACATGGTAGACCTTATCGCCTGGGTACAGCCCAGGGTGGGAAAGGTGCGCCACCTCGGGTCCGCTGCGCTCTCGCTAACTTACGTGGCAGCCGGAAGGATTGACGCCTATTATCACCTTAGCCTGCAGCCGTGGGACATCGCAGCAGCCCTTCTCCTCATCCAGGAGGCCGGCGGCACCGTTACGGACTGGCACGGAGCAATGCGCCTTTCGGGCAAAGGGAGTGCGGTTGCATCGGGCAAGGCACTGCACCCGGCTTTGTTATCGTTACTCCACGAAGGCGGCAAGACATAGGCCAAATGGCTGGGAGATAGGAATTTCGGGCGCCCCGAGTCCTGCGTCTTTTGCCGTCCAAACTCGTTGTGGACTGGTCCCAAACAGTTGCGGGTTCGGGTATAATTACCAGGCTGATTGCCAGCGTTGGCGCAGTAAAAACATTGTAAGGTAGTTTCACAAGGAGGAATTCGTGAAAAGTCTGAAATCTCTCGCCGTTACTATGCTGATGCTGATATTAACGGTGATTGGCCTGGCGGCCTGTGGGGACAGTCCCACACCCACCACAACGCCACCAACGGCGACGGTTGCACCACCTGCTACAGCGACTACGGCGTCGGCAGCACAACCAACGTCGACAACTGCCAGCCAGGCGGCTCCAACCGCTACCAAAGCCCTATCAGTGGCTCCAACCGCTACTAGCCCGTCAGGCTCGCGCGCAGCTACCGCTGACGAGGTGCAGTTGATCAGGGACGTCACAACGGGCGCCCAGGATTACACGTCTTACCACTTCCAGATCCAGATCAAGCCTTCCACCTACATCACACGACCGGTGAATGCCGAAGGCGACTATCAGTCCCCGAACATGGTGTACATGAAGGGCACTATGGGCGATCAGAACTTTGAAGAAGTGGTGGTAAATGACACCGTGTTCCAGAAAGACGCTTCGGGCAACTACGTCAAGCAGGAGCCGGTGGACACTTCGAACGATCCCCTGTCGTCGTTCAGCCCCGAGAGCATAGTAAGCGGAGGCAATCCACTGGGTAGTCTGGGCGACCTGACCACCAGTATCAAGAATTTCCAGTACGCGGGTGACGTGACTATTGATGGGGT
>DATINP010000147.1:0-11117 GCA_035474135.1 Chloroflexia bacterium
TGCCAGCGCAGGTTTTTGAGCGCCTTGCTGTGAAAGGCTATTTGCCCGGCGATGGTACAGTTTCGCCCCCAACAAACGCAAGAGGCCACCGATCTATTCCACCAATTGCGCCAGCAGGCGAGAGAATCGGGTGTCGAGGTAAGTGCTCTTGAGGGAGCGCGGAACATGCTAACCCGGATGGGTTGTAACCCGCCCGTGGAGGTTATCGAGGAAATTGTTGCCGACCTTGAGCGCGACTGCCTGCTCGAGGCAGCCCCAGTGGAGGGCGCGCTGGACACCCTGCAACACCTGCGCGATGCCGGATATACGATGGGCGTGGTATCGAGCGCGGGGTGGCCCCCGTTTGTCGAGATGGCGCTGGAGGCACATGGAATGCGACCGTTCTTCGCCGAGATCCTGACCAGTGCTGGCGAAGGCATATACAAGAGCGATCCAGAGATATTCCGGCGCGCAGTCTCACGCCTGGGTTTTACTTCCGGCGAAGTGGTACACGTGGGTGACCATGCTCGGTATGACGTGCAGTCCGCTCATACCGCCGGCTTACGTACAGTATGGTTTGCAGCACACGCCCGGCGCACGGCCCTGCTCCACAATGCCGATTGGGACACGCTCGCTAGCGACGGCGCTCAGGCAGATGCCATCATTTATGCCCTTCCTGAGCTGCTGCAAGTCGTAAGTCGCTGGTCATAGGTCTTCGACCAATGCCGGCGTACAGTCTACGATGCGATTGACGCATTTCGGACCCCTCTGCTACAATAAACAGACGTACACGAAACGACCGGCGTTTCATTGTGCCCGATTCATTAGCTGATCACTCCTGATCCGGAATTCTAACGCCAGAGGAACCCATGTCCCAAGACAAAGCCTACGCCCAGGCGCTCTCTAACAAGACCACCGACTTTTCCGGGTGGTACAACGATGTCGTAATGCGCGCCGAACTGGCCGAAGATGCGCCTGTGCGCGGTTGCATGGTCGTGCGGCCTTACGGTTGGACCCTGTGGGAAAATTCCCAGTCCATTCTTGACCGCAAGTTCAAGGAGACCGATGTCGTGAACGCAGCCTTCCCTCTCCTGATCCCGCGCTCGTTTCTGGTCAAAGAGTCAGACCATGTGGAGGGCTTTGTGCCGGAGGTAGCCTGGGTTACTCAGGTGGGTAGCGGTCAGGAAGAACTGGCCGAGCCACTCGCCGTGCGCCCCACTTCCGAGGCTATTATCGGCCCCATATACTCTAAATGGGTGCAATCGTATCGGGATTTGCCTATTCTGATCAACCAGTGGTGCTCTGTTGTGCGCTGGGAGAAGCGGCCCCGGCTTTTCCTTCGTACCAGTGAGTTCTGGTGGCAGGAAGGGCACACCGCCCATGCGACGCAGGAGGAAGCTGAAGAGCGCACGCGAATGATGCTCGAGGTCTATCGCTCGTTCCTGGAAGATGACATGGCGATCCCCGTGGTGCCCGGCCTCAAGTCGGAGGCACAGAAGTTCCCTGGTGCGCTTCGCACTTATACGGTCGAGGCCATGATGGGCGACGGCAGAGCCTTGCAGGCGGGCACATCGCACAACCTGGGCGATCACTTTGCCCGTGCTTATGACATCCAGTTCCTCGATGAAAGCAACGAGCGCCAGTATGCCTGGACCACTTCCTGGGGCATGTCCACACGCATCATCGGCGCGATGGTAATGGTACACGGCGACCAGCAGGGTCTCATTCTCCCCCCTCGTGTCGCTCCTCACCAGGCGGTTATAATCCCGATCTGGCGCGCAGATGACCAGAAGGCTTCCGTGCTGGAGGCGGCGAATCGAGTTGCTTCGACCTTGAAGTCCGCCGGAATACGCATCAAAGTGGATGCTTCGGACGGAAAGAGCGCGGGTTGGAAGTTCAACGAGTGGGAGCTAAAGGGCGTGCCCGTACGTATCGAGATCGGTCCGCGCGATGTTGAGAATAACAGTGTAGTGCTTGCTCGCCGCGACCGCCCGGGCAAGGAAGGGAAGCAGTTCGTGTCACAGGATGGCCTGGCCCTACAAGTGGCAGCCTTGCTGGTTGATATTCAGGGCGCGATGTTTAGCAAGGCGCTCGCCTTCCGCGAAGAAAATACCGTCACCGTGAAAAGCGAACAGGAGCTAGCTGAGGCTATCAAGACGCGCAAGTTCGCGCTAGCTTTCTGGTCGGGCGATCCGGAAGGCGAAGAACGCATCAAGCAGGCCACAGGTGCCACCACGCGCTGTATCCCCCTAGACCAGTCAGGCACCGAGGGCACCTGCATAACAACGGGCAAGCCCACCACCCAGCAAGCCATCTTCGCCAGAGCGTACTAGGCGAGTCGTAGATCTTAGATCTTAGGTCGTAAGTCATGCCTACTGCATCACGCGTCGTCGGTCGTCCGACTTACGACCTAAGATCTAAGATCTACGACTCACCCCGCAGGAGAGCCATGTCAATTCGCACAATCATGTTCGACATAGGCGGCGTGCTGGAGATTGCGCCCAGCACAGGGTGGGAGGCAAAGTGGGAGGCCCAACTTGACCTTAAGCCGGGCGAGCTTAATGAGCTGCTGATGCAAGTCTGGAAGGACGGTAGCTCGGGAGCGATATCGGAGGAAGAGGTCGAACAGGGCGTTGGCCGGATTTTGGGGCTGGATAGGGCGCAGGTGGCCATGTTCATGGGCGACCTGTGGGATGAATACCTGGGTACGCTAAACGTTGAACTGGCAGAGTACTTCGCAAGTCTGCGCCCGCGCTACCAAACCGCCATACTCAGCAATAGTTTTGCGGGAGCTCGACGCAAAGAGCAGGAGCGCTACGGCTTTGGCGATTTGTGTGACCTGATCATTTACTCGCACGAGGAAGGCATCAAGAAACCCGACAGACGCATCTTCGATCTGGCATGTGAGCGTCTTGGCGCACAGCCCTCCGAGGTGGTCTTCGTGGATGATGTTCCACAATCTATCGAGGCGGCCCGTGAAGCTGGCATGCACGGCATCCTATTTACCGGTACTGCGCCGACCATCGCCGCTATCGAGGCCTGCCTGAGAACGAATGGGTAGCGCTCGAAAGGCACCACGCGAGGCATTACCGGTCGACGGGCTGGCGCTGGCGGCTGATGCCGCTATTGACCTGCAGATCCACACTACCCACAGCGACGGCTCCTGGACACCCGATCTGCTTATTGACTATCTGGTAGGAGAGCACTTCGACCTGGCCGCTATAACGGATCACGACCGCCCTGATAGCGTTGCGGCTGTGATAAAGCTGGGAGCCGAGAAGGGCCTGCCTCTGCTCGCCGCAGTCGAGATGAGCGCGTCGTGGCGGGGCGCGGCTACCGATGTGCTATGCTTTGGGTTCGCTCCCGATCAGCCAGGGTGGCGTGATCTGCTGGCGCTGGCGCAAAGTGTCGTGCGCCGTCAGGACACCATTACGCAGGAGGTGTACGCCAAGCTCTTGCAGACGGGGTACGCATTCCCGCACGAACAGGCAGTGTTGAATGAGAAGGTGGGCCGGCCTCTGGGCTTCAATGAACTGGGTCTGCTCTTGCTTCATCACGGCTACAGCACTGGGCCTGGGTCTATAGGTAAGATCATGACGGACGCAGGCTTTTATTTCGCCCAGAATGATATTGCTGCTGTAGTGGATGCTGCTCACCGTAGTGGCGCTGTTTGCCTTATTGCGCACCCTGGGCGTGGCGGCGAGTTTACGCGCTACGATGCAGGCCTTCTGGATGAGCTTCTGCGCGAAGTCTCCATAGACGGTGTGGAGGCCTACTATCCCGCGCATACGCCGGAGCAAACCGCCATGTATCTGAGCTACGCCCGGAAGCGTGACCTCCTTGTTAGCTCAGGCTCAGACTCGCATGGCCCCGAAAAGAAGCCGATTAAGTACCGCGCCGAGTGGAGCAGGCAACTTCTTGAACAGCTGGGAATACAGGTTGCCCCCTGATGAACCGGTCTTCGCTCACTTCTCTCTTCCGCCATTCCGCTCGTCCCACCGCCCTCCTCCTGATCCCGGCGGCTCTGATCCTTCTTGCGGGTTTCTTGCCCACACTACCGTCTGCTACCCCTCCAGTGCCTCCGGCTACTCCCACGGCCACAATCTCCACCCCATCCGAGATAGTCAACTCCAAGATCGGCTTGCACACCCGGCTGGCTGACGAGCCTGATCCCGACAAGATCAGCCGCGAGTTCGCTATGCTGCACGATATGGGTGCTTCGTGGGCTACCGAGTTCTTCCCATGGCTTTATATTCAACCCTTCGACAAAGACCGCTTTGACTGGGCCCACGCTGATCTCGTTGTGGACGCGGCCTCTGCCAAGGGAATAACGCTGATTGCGCGCTTGGATGGCGTGCCCACCTGGGCGCGGCCCGCGAACACCACATGGAAGTATCTCGATCCTGACCACTACGCCGACTACGCTAACTTCGTGCACGCCTTCGTTGCCCGCTACCACGACCGAGTTCACTACTTTATCATCTGGAACGAACCCAATACGGCAGCCGAGTGGGGTGGCCGGAAACCCGATCCTGCCGCTTATGCTGCCTTGCTGAAACAGGCATATCCCGCCGCCAAGTCTGCCGACCCTACCGCCACGATCCTGCTCGCGGGGCTAGCCCCCAACCTCGAAGACGATAACAGCACACTGGCGCTCGACGATCTAGTTTACCTAGACCGCCTCTATGATGAGGGGGCCGCACCCTACTTCGATGCGGTGGCCGTGCATTCATACGGCCTGCAATCCCCGCCCGCCGATCCCTCGGCTCCTGATCGCCTCAACTTTGCCCGTGCCGAGCAGACGCATGAGGTGCTGGTACGCCGGGGCGATGCGAACAAGCAGGTTTACATAACGGAGGGGGGCTGGAACGACAGCGCGCGCTGGAGCTATGCGGTCAAGCCCTACCAGCGCATCCAGTACACCATAGATGCCTACAAGTTGGCCTCTACCTGGGACTGGTGCGGGGCCGTCACGCTCTGGATGTCGCGCCTGCCCACGCCCGCCAACACCTATTTCGACAACTACACCTTCCTTACCCCCGACTTCATCCCCAAAGCCATCTATCTGGAAGTTCAGCGCTACGCTCACGGAGGGCAGCCATGAGCCGGGCGTTCGCAGGCCTTGCGATTGTGGTGACTCTGGCTGTGATTGCGGCGCTCACCTGGGCGGGACAGCAACATCCGCCCGACCGCTACATGCAGGCCATCGAGGCGCGTGGTGTGCTGCGCGTGGGCCTCGACCCCACCTACCCGCCATTCGATACGCTGAGCGGGGGGCAGCCTGCGGGCTATGATGTCGCGCTGGTGCAGGCCATCGCTGCCGACCTGGGCCTGCGCCCCGAGTACCACACCCTCGCGCTCGATACCCTGTATGACGCGCTGTCCTCTGACCAGGTAGACGTGCTTGTGTCGGCACTCCCCTTCGTGTACGAACGCCAGAAGGAGGTTCGTTATTCCGTCCCTTATTACCAGTCGGGCGAGGTAATAGTAGTACGGGCCGGTACTAAGAATACGCACTCGGTGCTGGATCTTGCGGGCAAGAGCGTGGTTGTCGCGCTTGGCTCCAACTCGGACACCGAGGCTCGCCGCATACAGCGCGACAGCCTGCCCACCATGCGCCTGAATTCGACCTACCACTCTGCGGACGACGTACTGGAGGCTCTGGCCGGTTGGAGTGCTGATGCTGCCATAGTGGACAATCTGTCGGCACAGACTTACACAGCCGCCCATCCCAATACGCTCACGATAGTGC
The DNA here is from genome assembly GCA_035474135.1 of Chloroflexia bacterium. GTDB lineage: Bacteria > Chloroflexota > Chloroflexia > QHBQ01 > JADMIH01 > JADMIH01. The sequence continues at coordinate 5,732 of DATINP010000147.1, forward strand.
AGCCGCCCCTCACCGACGAACCATATGTGGTGGCTATGCCCGCCGGAGCAGATGCGTTGGCCGCCCAAATAAACGCCACTATCGAACGCCTGCGCGCGGATGGCGAGTTGGCAAGCATGATGGGGCTTAGCGTTCCTTAACTCTTGACACCCCTACGCGTACCTCCTATAATCGTTAATAGCCGACTCTGCTTTCCTTGAGTACATGTGCGACTTCCCGCCAGCCCGCCCCGGAGCAACCTTATGGACATAGCCATAATAGAACTTGCGCGTAGTGGCGACGAAGAGGCCTTCGTCCAAATCTACGAGCACTTCAGCCCCCAGCTGCACCGCTACGTCTATCGCCTCCTGGGCAATCAGGAACTTGCAGACGAGGTGACACAGGAAACCTTCCTCAAGGCATTTCAGAATATCGCCGGTATCTCCAGCGACTCGAACCTCAGTGCGTGGCTCTATCGTATCGCTTCTAACGCCTGCTTCGACATTCTACGCAGGCGCAAACTTATCACCTGGATGCCTATCCTCGAAGAGAGCGATAAGTCTGACGAGTTCACCGCCGACGATTTCAGTCCCCAGGTAATAGAATCGCACATAGTTCGCCGTGCACTTGTTGAAATGCCTCCCGCCCTCGCTGTGTGCCTCGTCTTACGCTCGGTCGAGGGCTTCTCGTGCGAAGAAATAGCTGAAATCCTCAAGATACCGAAAGGAACGGTTTTCAGCCGCCTCGCCCGCGCCCGCGAGGCTTTTATCGCACTTTATAACCGGCGCCCTACCAACGACGACCCCCAACTGGGCTGATGAGTAAAGCATAATTTGCCAACTCAACTTACCATCAGTCTAATGGGCGCCCTTATGGTCATTACCCTTCCGGGCCGTCGCAACAGCCAAGAATGAGCTGCACCCGCTACCGCCAACTTATATCACGTTACGTCGACGATGAAGTCACCCCTCGCCAGCGACGGGAACTACTTGCCCATGTCGAGCATTGCCGCGAGTGCGCAGCGTGGCTTGCTCGCGCCCGCCAGACCGATGTGCTTCTGAAATCGGTGAATAACGCAGGTCCATCAGACAGCGTTCGCCAGGCTATCCTCTCGCAACTCCACAACGCCAATGCTGCCCCCAAAGGCACCGCGAAACACAGCGCCCCGGTCACGAGACAGACGACGCCTGTGCACCAGTCCCCGGTTCGCGGCCTCATTTCTGCGTTTTTACTGCGCTTCGACCCATCTCCTCGCCGCATCTTCTTCGGTTCTGCGACCGCGCTCGTTACTACTATTGCCCTTCTCTACTGGCTGAACGTGCTACCCCCTGTGTGGGACTACAACAAGTTTGGCTTTGAGGTGCAGCAGGATCAGGCCGATACACTGGCTGCAACCCCAATCTCTATCAAGGCTGTCTCCGGCGATTCGGGTAACGAGGGCGCTATGTCGTCCCCCAAGCTGACACTGACCGAGCCGGGGTCGGATGCACAAGTCTCGCTCCTCACACAGCCCGTTGTGATTCGCTTCGACCAACCAATGGACCGTGGCTCGGTCGAAGACTCGCTGTCCATTGTTCCTCCCGCCGCCGGGCATATCGCCTGGGATGCCGATAACGAACTGCGCTGGACCCCCGGCGGCCCCGGCCTGTTGCGCGGCATCACCTACACCGTTACGCTCTCGGACAGCGCGCTTTCGCAAGCGGGGGCGGCCCTGCCCCGACCCGTTGTGTGGTCGTTCCATACGGCGGACACCCACACAGTAGCCGCCTCTAAGCCCAACGGCTCTTCAATTACGCCATTGTCGTCGTTTGTGCTCTATTTCGACGCGCCAATGTTAGCCGATTCGCCGCAGTCGGCGGTCACACTTCGCTCGTCTATCGCCGGGACCCTCGACAATGTACCTGTGTCGTTCGAGTGGGATACTACAGGCAAACTGCTAACTATCACGCCACTTAAACCCCTCCCCGTGGGCGACCTGTTACTCAGCGTTGGCGCGCAGGCTCTCACGCAGGCAGGTGACACTCTTGGTCGCTCGTTCGAGTTCCGTTACCACATGACGCTGCCGGACCCCCGTTTGCGCCTGTTGGGGTCTCGCCTGGTGACAGCAAGCACAGATAGCCCAGTCCAGCTTCACTATGATGCCTCCGGTCCCGAACAGGTCTTTTTCGACGTGTATTCATTTCCTGCGGAAAGGCTATCAGACCTGGGCGCCCAATCGACCGCATGGCCCCAGCCGCTTCCGGCTACCTTCCCCGGTGGCTTGCCCCTGATCGCTGCTGCCGGATCAAACCGCGGTGACAGAGGTGTGGCGCGCATCTCTTCCCTGCCCGCAGGCATCTATCTGGTGGTGGCGCAAGCGCCCTCCTCGGCAGGCAATCCTAACCTCACCGACTGGCAATTACTCGTGGTGGGCAACGGCGCTCTTGTTTCAACGGGCCCCGGCCTTCCTCTGTGGGCAGCCAATGATGCGGGCCATTCCTGGGAAGGCGCGGAAATCTCCTTCTACTCGCCCGCCGGCGTGCTTCTCGACAAGGGGCTTACCAACTCTGCCGGCCTCATGTTGCCGGGCGCTGCGGCTCAAGGCTCAAGCCTTGCGATAGCCCGCGACCCCTTTGGGCGCATTGCTCCTCTTGTACTCGACCCCTCGGCATCGTGGGCCGACCCCACGTCTACTGCCGCCGCTAACGCTTTGCCTGCGACCATCGTCACTGATCGCCAATCTTACAGGCCTGGGGCCACGATAAACTTCCGCGCAATCCTCACAGCGCCCTCCTCGCAAAGCGGCCCTGGCGATACGTCCTCAACCGAAGGAGGAAGTGGCAACACGGTTGCCGTGCAGTTTCTTACCCCGCAGGGCTACGTGGTATCGGCTCTCAATCTTAAGACCGATAGCGCGAACAGTGTAAGTGGCACGTTCCCTCTGGCTTCAACTGCGCTCGCCGGCGTCTACACCATCCGTGTTCGTCAGGGCGACCTCACTCATGACTTTACTGTAACGGTTCTACCTGCGCGAGCCGACTCACTCAGCGTGGCTATCTTGCCCACAGCCGAGCCGCAGACGAACAGCGCGTCGATTACCTACACGGTGAGCGTGCTGGGTACTAATGGCAATCCTGCCGCCGGGGCACTGATTACGGGCACGTTGGGCATCGCGGGCGACCTGTGGACTTCGACGCCCGTGACGGCTACCACAGACAGTAGCGGCGCGGCTGTGCTGTCCCTGTCGCTTCCGTCCTGGTTCGACCGCTTCAATGAGCCAGGCATCTATCTGCACGCCGAGGCCGTTTCCGGTGCCCTGCACGGTAGCGACGAACTCCCTCTTGATTTCACCGCGCAAGTGAGCGCCGCGTCGGGCCAAACCCAGGTTATAGCCCCCGACCTCAATGTGGCCGTTATCGCACGCCCCATATCTGATCCATCTCAACAGGAGGCTCCATCGCTCAACACAGGTTTCCTTGTGCGTGCGGTATTGCTCGACCCCTCGATGGCGGGTGGCGACACGCTGTTGCTGGCACAGGCCCCTTCAGGCGAACGCCTCTCATATGCGCTCGACCTCTACTCCAAGCCCGCTGGCGATGCAACTTTTATGCTCCCTTACAGGTTCGCGGGCGGCACGATCCGCGTTTTCTCGCCGGTCTCATCGGTGGGGCGCATACTGGACCTCATGCCGTCAAGCAGCACGTCCACCGAGCTTCATATATCGGCTCCTATCTCTGCCACTGCCGCCTCGCCAATCCCGGTGCTCCTCACCCTGAGCAACCTCGACGGCGCCCCTCTGGCCGGCAGTGCCTCTGTAGTCTGGAAGCGCGTGGCGGGCATTCCCTCAGAGAGGCCTCTTGACTGGCAGGCCGCAGTAGCATTGACCACCACGGGCGCTGTAACAGCCACCCTGCAAACCCCCTCCGAACCCGGCCTCTGGTACCTTATATCCGAGTCGGTAACTTCCGACGGCATTGCGCGTGATATTGCGGCTGTGCGAGTGTTTCCCGCCGTATGGGTGCAACTGCCGCCCGCTACCAGTGTACAGGCTGGTGTTAGTGCCTATGTCTCTGTTCGCGTACACAACCCCTCTGACTCAACTGCTGACGTATCTCTGGAGGCAACACCGAGGGGAGAACTGCACCTCAACAGCGATGCTACTCGCAACCTCACCGTGCCCGCTAAAGGCTGGTCCGATGTTACATGGCAGACTTCGCAACTGCGCCCAGGCGACAGTAGTTTGCTCTTTTCCTTTGCGGGAAACACCGGCCAGCTAGCGGGTTGGCCCTTGTCCATCACATACACCCCGAACTCACAGACCAGCACCACTTATACCGCGGGTGTGCTTACAGGTGAGCGCACAGTGGGCGTGTCGGTACCATGGGGTCTGAGCAGTTCAGGCGTGTCTCTGGAGATACGCGCTTCAACCTCACTCCTGCCTACGCTCGGTGGAATCGCCCGCGACCTTCAATCGCAATGGGCGCCGAGCGCGGATGGCGTATCGTTGGCTGCTGCTCTCTTGACCGCAGGTGGGGTCGTGGCCTCGGCTTACACGTCGGCCGGCGCAAGCGTGCCCAATAGTGCCCTGCTGTCATCGGTCCAGAGATCGCTCATTTTACAGCAACTCTACTCGTCGCAGCACGCCGATGGCAGTTGGAGCGGCAACCTCGATGCGAGTGGACGCGGAACGCCGGACGACACCGCAGCCGTGCTGCTTGCCTTCCACCGCTCTGCTGCTTACCCTTATGGTGGCGATGAACAGGTCCAACCCGACCAGAAAGCGCTTGATAGCGGGCTCGCCTACCTCACCTCCGAACTCAGCAATCCTGTAGAGGCGGACGCCACCGCATCCGCTTTGGATCAACGTGCCTACGCGCTATACGTGCTTTCACTGTATCGTCCGGTTAGCGTTGATTGGCTGCGCCCTATGCTCGCCTACGCCTTGAGCAATAGCCAGGGCACAGCTTCCCTCTCAAGCGAAGGGCAGGGCTGGCTGGCTCTTGCCCTCTACCAGTCAGGCAACGCGGCAGATGCGCAGGCATTGATGGATGCTGCCATTCGCACGCAACCCGACCTCACCGAAGATGCTTCCCCATCCTTCCTGCTCGCTCTCTTGCAAACGGACAGTGCATCCGGCGCTTCGCGGCGTGCCCTGTCGCCGTCGCAAATCGTGACTGCGCTGATGGAGTCGCGCATGGGTGCGGGTTGGCGCAACCCACTTGACACGGTTGATGCGCTTGAAGCGCTTTCACTTTACGCAACGAAGGAAGGCGAACTCCCGCGTACAGAACCCCCGACGATCCTTCTCGGTGACCGCCTGATCCAACCCTCCCCGTCATTGGATAACCCTGCTGATATATCCTTTGTACTGTCGGGCGATGAATTACACGCTGGTACCAACTGGCTCAAATTGCGGTCGCCGATCTCA
>DATINP010000148.1:0-11233 GCA_035474135.1 Chloroflexia bacterium
ATTACGGCGCGTGGGTCCTCGGCTCTGATTGCTTCAATACTGAGGACGATACCCCGCGCCAGCGAACGCAGGATCTTCACCGCGCCGTCGTTGCCGCGCAGGTAGGGCGGCCAAATACCATGTATTCCTGTGAAAGCCACAGTGATCCAGGGCTCATTCAGGGGCGTGTAGTGCGATACGATATGCTTATAGCGCCGGGCAAACTCGGCGGCATACAGAGCCACCCGTTGCGGGTAGGTAGTGTTGAGGAACTGGTTGTCCATCCAGAGGGGCGTGCCATAGTGCATGAGGTCTACTATGACCGCGATGCCTTTGCCTGCTATATATTCCAGCACCCGGTCCACCCATTCCCAATCAAAGACGCCGGGGGCAGGTTCGACCTTGTACCAGGGGATGCCATAGCGCATGGCGCGCACGCCCAGGTCGGCCGCGCGGTCTATGTCTTCGCGCCAGTAGAGATAGTGGTGGGTGAGAGCGTACTCGTCCAGCACGCGCTCACCGATGCGCTCGGTCTGTCCAATAAAGGTATCTTCTATACCTGTAGCCCAGGCGAAACCTTCCGGGGCGAGGCTGAACAGCGCATCTGCATTTGCGCCGGTTGATGCAGTCAAAAGATCACTCCTTCAGGCCACTGAGGGCAATGCCGTTTACAAAATACTTTTGGGCGAACAGAAACGCGATGAACAAGGGCGCCAGCGCCATTGCGGCCCCGGCCATGATTACCCCGTACTCTACTACGTGCTGCCCCATGAAGAGCGCCAGTCCGGCGGGCAGAGTGCGCATGTCGGTGCTTGATGTGATCAGCAGGGGCCAGAGGAAGTCATTCCAGTTGTACATGAAATGGAAGACGGCCAGGGTAGCCATCGCGGGCACCGATAGGGGCAGTACGATGCGACTGTAGATATAGAACTCGCCGGCGCCGTCGATGCGGGCGGCTTCGTCAAGCTCGCGCGGGAGGCTCATAAAGAACTGCCTGAGCATGAAGATGCCGAAGGCATTGGTGGCGCGTGGGATAATCAAGCCACCGTAGGTGTTGAGCAGACCCAGGTCGTGTACGGTCACGAAAAGCGGGATGAATATGACCTGGAAGGGTATCATGAGGGCGATCAGCACGAGCAGAAATATCACGTCGCGCCCAGGAAAGCGCAGACGCGCCAGCGCGAACGCCATCATCGAATCGAAAAAGAGCGAGACCACAGTGACACCGCCGGCAAAGGCTATACTGTTCAGGAAGAAGCGCCCGAATGGCACGCGCTGCCAGATATTGGTAACATTGTCGAGCGTCCAGGCGGTTGGCCATAACTGAGGTGGGAACTTAACTATGGTGCTTTCCGGCTTAAAGGCTGTGAGCACCATCCAGACGAATGGAAGGATCATGCCCGCCGCGAACACCACAAGCACGATGAAGATTATGGCGTTCACCCAGGAACCCCGCCGGGAACCTCCTGGCGCTACTGCGATCTGGGTCTGAGAGGTGCCCGCGCCGGAGGCAATGGATGCGGTATTGATGGGGGTCGGACTTTCTATTGCCTGACTCATCAGTCCACCTCCCGGAAGCGCAGCAGGCGCAGTTGAAACAAGGTCAGTATGAGCACTATCACGAACAGGATGACGCCAATAGTGGAGGCATAGCTGATATCGATCAACTCTATTCCCTGATGGAATATATAGGCGACCACAGTTTCAGTGCTGTGTAATGGGCCGCCGCCGGGGGTCAGCACATACACGGGATCGAACACCTGGAACGCGCCGATGACGGAGATCACCAACACGAATAAGGTCGTGGGGCGTAGCATCGGCAGGGTTATGCGCCAGAAGATCTGCCAGGAGGAGGCGCCGTCCACGCGGGCGGCTTCGTAAAGGTTCTGAGATATGCCCTGCAGCCCTGCAAGGAAGATCACCATATTGAAGCCTAGATTCTTCCAGATGCTGACCAGGATCACCACGGGCATGGCCCAGTCAGGGTCGCGCAGCCAGCCTGTGACCGGCACTCCGATGGCATGGAGCCAGTAAGACAGGAGGCCGATGTCGGGGTCGAACAGGAAGCTCCATATCATCGCAATGATGGCGAAGGAGCCGATGACCGGTAGAAAGAAGGCAGAACGTAAGAGACCGCGTCCCGGCAACTTACGGTTCAGGGCGAGAGCCAGTGCCAGCGACACCACCATGCCTACGGGCACGGTGACTACTGTGTAGTAAAGAGTGTTGCGAAAGGCGTTCCAGACTCGGGCATCCGGGATCAAACGCTGGTAGTTGTCCAGACCCACCCACTGCTGCGCGCTGCTGCCAAAGCTCCAGTGATAGAAGCTGAGCAAGAAGGACTGGATGATGGGCCAGAAGACGAACACCGCCAGAATTATCATGCTGGGAAGCATGAAGAGGTATGCAGCACGAGCCTCACGGGTGCCCATGTCTCGCCTGAGGGACGCCAGGCGTTCCCCGACGGAGGGCTGGGGGCCGATTGGTGGACGGGCGGTCTCGACCTTGGACACTCGTTAATGCCTCCCGCGGGCCACCGAACAATTCAACTCGTCCGGCGGCCCGCACTCTGGTGGTGAGTACGTTAGGGGACAGGAGGCAGGAATTCGGCGATGCTGAAGACCTGCTGCCTGCTTCCATGTGCCAGCTACTTCAGCAAGTCAGTGATCTGCTGATCGGCGTTCTTGGTTGCGTCCTCGACTGTAGCCTTGCCCAACGTGATCGATTGGATCATTGGCACGAATACGTCGGTGTCGATCTGTGAGAACTTTTCGAGGCCGGGCAGATAGAACCTGGACTGGGGAGCAACCGAGGCGAACTTGGGCACCCACTTGTTCTTGGCCAGGGTCGGGTCGCTAGCCAGGTCGGTGCGCGTCGGCGGGAAGCCGGTCATCGACGAGAGCGTAACCTGCGAGTCCTTGGAGTTCCAGTGCTTGATGAACTGTATGGCGGCGTCCTTGTTCTGCGTCTTGGCGTTTACCATCAGCACGACCGTGTCGGCCAGCGTGAAGGCGCCCGCAGGCCCGGCAGGGATGGGGGCGACATCGTAGTCGAAGCCGTCCTTGTCATAGCCGCTGGTGGCCCACGGTCCTGTGATTTCCATCGCCGCCTTGCCCGTCTCAAACAGCTTGTCAGACTCGGCTCCACTCAGGCCGACCGGGCTGATTTTATCATTCTTGACCATGTCGGTCCAGGTCTTAAGCGCAGAAACGCTCTCAGGGCTGGAAAGGGCAGGCTTGCCGTCTTTGACGATGTCGCCGCCGTTCTCCCAGATGAGGATGGGGTAGTTGGGGATGGTGTCGTGCTCGCCGAAGGCTATGCCGTACTGGCTGCCGTCGGCCTTGGTGAGCTTCTTGATGTCGGTCTGCCACTCGTCCCAGTTTGTGGGCGGAGCGGTGATGCCCGCGGCGGTAAACAGGTCCTTGTGGTAGTACATCATCAGGGTTGCGTAGTTAAGAGGAGTCGCATAGTACTTACCGTCGTACTGTAGCAGGTCGTTTAGTGCGCTGGGCCATACTGATGGATCGAGGTCGCCGCCCGCCTTGACTTCCGAGCTAAGGTCCATGACCAGCCCACTCTTGGCATACTGTGGGATGTACTGGAAGTGGATTGCCACCACGTCCGGGCCGGTGCCGGTAGACATGGAGCTGAGCAGTTTCTGCATCAGAGTATCCCAGGGCTGTACGTCCATATCCACTTTAATGTTGGGATTGGCATCGGTGAATTTCTTGGTTACCGCCTGGATGCCGGGCAGGTCGGAGCCTGTGAAGCCGTTCCAGAAGGTAAGGGTGGTAGATGCGCCGCTGTCGCCGATAGTATTGCTCGTGGCGGGCGTATCGGTAGCGCCTGCGCCTGAGCTTGCCGTAGTGCTGGTGGCACCTGCGGCTGCGGGCGCAGTAGGCGTGTTGTCCGTGCCGCAGCCCGCGAGAAGCGGCAGGAGCGTCACGCACAACGCCAGAATAGTAACAGGAGCTTTCTTAGATAACAACATAGTTTTTCTTTCCTCCATAATGATAGACACGAAGAGCCTTGTTCTTGACCCCAAGAAGCCCGGGGTGAAACGGTACGATCGCGTATCACCTCCTTTCGATAAGGGCTAAGCGGCTGTCGAACAACCGCAGGAGCCTCGGATCACCAATCGGGTGGGCAATTGCACCTGCAAGCCATCTATTGGCCTGCCGTTGAGTAGAGCCAAAAGCAGGTGGGCAGCGGCACTGCCAAGCTCACGTATGGGCTGGTGTACTGTTGTCAACGGCGGTTCGACCAAACGTGCAAACATCAGGTCGTCGAAGCCCACGACGGGAAAGTCGGCGCCGGGGCTGTGACCCGCTGCGCGCAGTGCCGCGGCAACCCCGATAGCAGTTTCGTCGTTACCGGCAAAGATCGCTGTAGGAGGGTCTTCCAGAGCCAGCAATGCTCGTGTGCCTGCACGGCCCGCTTCTTCGCTGTAATCGCCTTCCCAGCAGTATTCCGGTCGGAACTCGATATTAGCCTCTGCCAGTGCGCGCCGGTAACCGGCCAGGCGATCAGCCGCAGAAAGATGGGCAAGGGGCCCGCTGATATGAGCGATGCGGGTGTGCCCGTGCTGGACCAGATGCCTGGCCGCTTGTAGAGCGCCTCCTTCGTCGTCCACTGATACCGCGCGTACGCCCGGATCCAGTGGATAGCGACCGATGAAGACGAAGGGGTACGCGCTTAGCTGCAGGCTGGCGATGTTCTTGTCGTTCAGCGCAGCCGAGGCCAGGATCACGCCGTCGGCGATCTGCGAATGCAGGACCTTGGCATAGGCCTCTTCCTCTGCCACCTCGGTTTTCGTGGTGGAAAGCACCAGCGTCATGTCGGCGGAGTTGAGCACCTCGTTCACTCCGGAGAGGATATCCATAAAGTACATGTGCCCGAACACATGCTGACTGCTGTGGGGCACTATCACTGCGACCGAGTTGGTGCGGCGCGATTGCAAGGCTCGGCCAAGCGCACTGGGGCGGTAATGCAGAGCTACTGCGGCCTCGCGCACTTTGCGCTTCGTATCCGTGGCGATAAGGGGACTATCGGCTAGAGCCAGAGAAACAGTACTGACCGATACGCCCGCCTTGATGGCCACCTCGCGTATCGTAACGCGCTGTGGGGTGCGCTCGATCGGTCCATCGCTTGTGCCAGCAGTCATGCTCGGCCTCCCAACACCTGTGCCCAGTTGAACCGGCAATTCAAACGTTTGAATTCAAACGTTTCAATCCAGTATAGCACTCTTTATTGCTTTGTCAATAGGGTGGCGCTTCAATTGGCCTGGGCGAGTCCCCCGACCAGGATTAGCACATGCCAGGCATGAGTGAATATGATGCTAACAAGTAAGTAATGGGGCGTACGAGTTATCCGACGACTGACAGAACGGGGAACGTGGGTCTACTTAACTGTTTCATTCAGGGGCGCAATTGCGTACTCTACGGCGGCGTCCAGCGTCAGACTTTGGCCTTCGTGTTGAGCCTGGGCAAATGCTTCGTCGCCATTTGAGGCGACGGCAAGCTCAACTGCTCGTCCATGCACAGTCCAGTACTCCGGCACCGGTTCGGTACCCAACTCACGCAGCAGGCGAGTGCCCGCGCCCAGCAGTATGGCCGCCCGTTCGCCACTGCCGGCACCGGCCTCTGCGCCCGCAAGCACAGTGAGGGCTAGGGCTGTGCTATAGTTGGCGCCGGTCTGCATGAGTGTCAATGCTTCTTGACATAATGTCCGAGCGATATCATAGTTCCCCTGCAAAAATTCCACCATGCCCAGGTTCCTAAGGGTTTCAGCTATGCTGCTGTTGTCGCCGACGTCGCGGTATGTATGCAGGCTTTCCTCGAGAAGGACTCGCGCCTGGCTATAGTCCCCTTGCTCGCGCATCATGCACCCTAACGCCTGGAGTACAACTGCCATGCTTCCTCGTTCCCCCATTTCCCGGTATAAGGCGCTGCTCTCCTCCATAAGGGTGTACGCACGTTCGTAATTGCCTGTGTCATATGCCAAACTACCCAATTCGGCTACGATGTCGGCAACGCCTTGTTTATCGCCTACACCTCTGGATAAGGCCAGACCCTCTTCGTAAAGCGCGCTAGCCGCGGTGTAGTCGCCCTGATCTTTGGCCAGTCCGCCCAGGAAGTGAAGCGACGAGGCGATGCCCGGCTCGTCGGCCAGTTCTCTACGCAGTGCCAGCCCCTCTTCAAAGAGTGCCCGTGCTCCCGCCAGGTCTCCCAGGTCGGCCACTACCAGCCCGAGATTGCTGAGAGCAAAAGCAAGCATCGCCTTTTCCCCTACCTCGCGCTGTAGCACCAGACTTTCCGCGAAAAAGTCGCGGGCCGCTATCTGGTCGTCCAGCGTACGAGCCAGGATTCCCAGACCGGTGAGCGCCATTACCTCCCCTCCCTTATTGCCCAGTTCACGATGCAGCGCCAGGCCTTCTTCGAACAGGATGCGGGCCGTATCATATTCGCCCTGGGTTCGCAGTACCAACCCAAGATTGTTTAGCGCGGTTGCAATCCCCAGCGGATCTCCGACGCCCCGGTACAGGGCCAGGCTTTCCTCGAGGAGAGCACGGGCATCTGCCAGGTCACCCTGCCTGCGCGCTAAATGGCCAGCCGCATTTAGCGCTTTTGCTCGGATAGGTGTGCGCACTCCCTCGCCTTGTTCCAGAGCGGCCTCTAGCCACTGGCGGCCCTCGTTCAAATGTCCCTGCAGTAACCAGAAGTGCAGAAGAGCACTGGTCAGGCGCAGGGAAAGCTCTTGATCTCGGCCCGGGCCGCAAGCCCACGAGAGTGCCCCCCGAATATTGTCACGCTCCTCCCGCAAGCGCGCCAGCCAACTTTGTTGGTTGAGTCCAACTAACTCCGGCTCCGCCGCTTCAGCCAGTGCCAGGAAGTAGAGAGCGTGGCGCCCGCGCAGGTCCGCTTCTTCGCCATGCTCGGCAAGCTGTTCCAGCGCATATTCACGGATCGTCTCGAGCAGACCCCAGCGAGGTTCATCCTCGGTGACAGCTTCCCCACCGGCTCGATCTCTCGTTAGCAGATTCTTGTCGGCCAGCGCGGTCAACAGCGACTCCGCGACCGGAGCCGATCCAGGCGTTAATCTGATCTCATCAGCCAGTACGCTATCTACAGCTGAGGGGGTGAATCCACCAACGAACACGCCGAGGCTACGAAACAGAGCCTGCTCCTCCTGATCCAGTAAGTTGTAGCTCCACTCGATAGCGTTTCTCAGAGTGCGCTGCCTGGGAGGTAAGTCGTGTCCTCCGCCTGTGAGCAGGCCGAGGCTCTTCTTCGTGTTATCACTCTGAAGTGCTTTTCTTATGCTGGCGGGGGAGAGGTGATTTGCGTGCATAGCGGCAAGCTCTATCGCCAGAGGCAGGCCCTCAAGTCCGATACATATCGCCGCCACGTCTTCTCCGTTGGCATCGGTCAGGCTGAAATCAGGCGAAACGGTCTCGGTACGCTCGACAAAAAGCGCTACTGCCGCATAAGTCGCCAACGCCTTTGTGGCCGGGAGATGTTTGCTGTCAGGAGTGCTGAGTGGTGGTACAGGCAGGCGACGCTCGCCTCTGACTCGCAGTGGCTCGCGGCTGGTCGTCAACACCTTTAGCCATGGGCTTGCTTCCAGTAATCTCACCAGCGCAGGCCCTGCATCAAGCAAGTGCTCGAAGTTGTCCAGGAGCAAGAGTAGACGGCGCTCACTCAGGTACCTGAGCAGTGCTTCCTCAACCGGCTGGGTACCGTCGCCCCGGATGCCGAGTGTGCGCGCTATGGTGGCTGAAAGCAAACCAGGGTCGCTGATGGGGGCCAGTTCTACCATGAATACCCCATCTTCAAATTCGCTAACCAGGTTGGAAGCCACCTGTAGAGCGAGCCTGGTCTTGCCGATGCCTGGCGCTCCGATCAGGGTCAGCAGGCGCACTTTGGATTGGAGTATGAAGGTTTGCGCCCTATCTATGTCCTCCTCGCGCCCTATCAGGGGGGTCAGGACGGACGGAAGGTTGGTCAGGCGACTGTGCAGGGCACGCCAGGGAGCGCGGAGGGCTTTTTCACTGTTCAGCTCGGACGTGGCTGTGCGCCCACTGCGCGCAAACGCGATAAACGGCTCGCGCTCATCGCCGGCGATGATGAGGCGCTCGGCTATTATCTCGGCCAATTGGCGGGAGGGGCGACGTTCGCCTGCTTCGATCTTGAGCAAGGTGATGGCAGAGCAATCTAGCAGGCCTGCAAATTGGTCAATGCCGATGCCCTGCTCTTTGCGCCGTTGTTTCAGCCACGCACCAAAGGTGATGCCGTTGGCGGGGGCGGTGTTCCCTGTGCCATCGGTCATGTCGCGTCCTCAGGCTTTGCTGATATAAGCAAGCTATAGAGCATTTAGCCCCGGCTACTTTTGTATAGCGTTAGTATAGCACACGTGGCCGTAAACACGGCTATGATAACAGTAGCCATGGAACCCAAACGCTACTTAAAGCATACTGACCTCTTTCTTGTGCGCTGTTGGAGACAAGAAGGCAGCGGTATGCCCGAAGAAGCAGGCGAATGGGGGGGCAAAATACAGCGCGTAGTGGACGGCGAGGCTTACGAGTTCGATAGCTGGTCTGCGCTTGTAGACACACTGCGCGCCATGCTCACGGCAACTTCGCCTCCGGCAACAAATAGCGCGCAGGACATAGATCAGCGAGGACCCTCGGAGTACTAGGTTCCGGATTGGTTGACTCGTGGCGGGTAACTCATAACCCAGTACTGGTAAGGAGAATATTTGTGATAAAGCGTGGCATTCCAGGCACGGCGCCACGACCAGCGTGCGCCATGTTTCGTTCCCACCCGACGTAGAGGAGGAAGCGTGATGCTTGGAGAGATCTTCAAAGTTGTTCTGCGTTTCCTGTGGGCCATCGTACGGGCGGTAATATTGGAAGCTGTTGTGAACTTTCTGTGGGCGGCCATATTGACCGCAATCGTATATCCGATAGGCGCCATCGGCCAAGCGTCCCGGGCGATGTTCGGCCCACGGCGGGAATCTTACGAGGTGAGGAGCACCGGTAGAGTGCGTCGTCAGGCCCTATTGGGCGTGTTTGTACTCCTCGTACTGTGGGCCGGCTCGTATCTCCTTTTCGGGCCACGTGCAACTTTCATCATAAGTGGTATTACGCTGTCTATTGTTGTCCTTGGCTGGTTCGATAAAGTGGCTGTGCCTGGGGTAGATTAGACGCGCCCCACGGCAAAGTATTATGACGAAAGCGCGCAGTCGTCTTGAGCTGCTATTTACTGCCGTCAGCGAGGCGGTGAACCTTGCATGAATAACTGAGCCGCAAGCGGCAACGGCCAAGGGGGTAATGGAGGCACGAGGTGACCTATGAAAAAGCAGGCTTCCCTGAGTGCAGTGTTCATTTTACCGGCTTGACTTTTGCTGATATGAATCTGATCCAGAGCACAAGTGGCACTCGTTACGCAGGTACAGTGGTGAATAGAGTAGCGGTGGTGTTCCCGGTCGATCTGGGCGACTTCGCGGGTGTGACCTATGAGGTTCCGGTGGAGACAGAGAAGCAGTTGATTACGGGCTTGGTACCGAATGGGGGATACAACGCCGAAGTGACCAATGCCGGCGGTTCGATGCGCGTGAGCGTGAGGGCAGGGAGCCAGTACAAAGCGGATGCGGGGGGTGTACTGGTGATTGGCACCTTGCCCTAGTGCTTACTTCTTCATGTCCACAAGCGTCTGGCAGTCAGGGAAGAAAGTGCTGCTCACTATCTTGGCGCTCTGCCCTCTGCTCACGTTCGCGTTTGGCCTGAAGTACGGCCTGTTGGCGGGCGGTACGCACGGCTCGTTTGGTCTGCCGCAGTCATATCCACTCACCACACCGAGGCGCTCGAGCCGCTCCACATACTCGTAGAACGTAGAAGCAGGTGGTACGTCTTCAAAGGTCTGTCCGGTTATCGGGTCGCTCAAGCTCGCTGCATTGGCAACGATCTTGGCTATCTGGCCTCGTGTGGCCGTGCTCTCCGGCCTGAAGTAGGGCCTGTTGGCGGGTGGTACGCACGGTTCGCCGCCCGCCTCTGAGTCGCTACCTCCGCATGCATACCCGCTCATGTAGCCCCTGACGGCAAGCCGCTCTATAAATGGGTAGAAGGTGGAGTCGGGCGTCACATCTTCGAATATCTGAGCTTCGGGATCGTCGTTGAGGCCGACGGCGTTTGACACGATCTTGGCGATCTGCCCCCGAGTGACAGGGTTGCCCGGCCTGAACGTGCCGTCGGGATAGCCGCTCACTACGCCCCGGCAAGCCAGGCACTTGATATACGGGTAGAAGGTCGAGTCTTCGGGCACGTCTGAGAACTCTATAGGGCAGGTCGTGGGTATGGGGGTTGGCCCCGCGTCATCACCTACGAAACTGAGTAGTGACCCGTCATCTATGATCCAGTTGTTGGCGCCCTCCTGGGGCTTTTCCTTATCCAATCGCAGGCATAGCACCGAGGTGAAGAGACTGCCTGTGTCTCGCTGCACGCCTATACTCTCGGTGGCCGCTGGGTCCACATGAACGTAGATCAGGGCGGAGCGGCTCCGGCCCTCGTATAGCTGTACCTCGAAATCCAGCCCTTGTGTACCTCCTACACGTGTTGCCCGCCATTCGATGTTAAAGATTCTGTTTGGCGCACCACCACTTATCGAGGTGAAGATGCCACACCCGCCGCAATTCGTGGTCAGGTCGTCCCAGAAGGGCAGGATGCCGTAGTTGAAGGTCGTGCTTGGTACGCAGGTATTGCCCGGTGGGTTGGTGTTCCCGGCGAAGCCTATCGTGCCGTTCGAGCCGACTATCACGCCTGAGAACGGTACATCGTACAATGTGAAGGGGAAGGGCAGGCGCACAGCCGTAGTGCAATTATCACAGTGGTTGCCTGTATCGGTCGTGCCCGGCACCACCGTTCCCGTTGTCTGAATTATCGTGTAGTCGGTGGGCGAGGGACGCGGCGTGCCGGTGGAGGTACGCGTTGGTGTGCGGGTAGGCGTGCTCGTTACGTTCGGGTTCTGGGTGTTCGTTGGTTGCGGGCAGTTGTTACTATAGCGCTCCACAAGCGTGGCTGTAGTGTGCTCCACCCCGTCATAATTGTCTCCAACGAGCCAGATGTCGTTGCCCGACGCCTTGCCCAGGCCTCTAGGGATGTAGGTGACGGTCTGTGGTGGAGCGACGTCGGGCACATAGCTCCAGGTTGAACCATCCCAATGGAGAAGCCTATATGTGTTGCTCAGCGAATTGGTCA
>DATINP010000149.1:0-15907 GCA_035474135.1 Chloroflexia bacterium
GCGAACCCAGTCTTCGATATTCAGCGGGAACACGAGGATAATCCACACCAGGTACCAGATGCCCGCGAAGACGAGGGCCCTGGCGGTGAGCTTCTTCATATAGATCATGGTGCCAAAGAGGACAGCGGCGGCAACCAGCGCAAGGGCTGCCTGGAGAAAGGCCGGGACATATTCGGGGGACATGCGCCAGTCGGTGAACACCATGCCAAAGGAGACCGGGATCGTGCTCTGGAAGACCATTGCTCCGGTGATGTTGCCCAGAGCCAGCGTGTCCTTGGAGCGGCGCACCCACAGCACGCTATTGAACTTCTCGGGAAGCTCAGTGGCGAGGGGGACGATGATGAGGGAGAGGATAAGGGGCGTAAGGCCGATCGAGGTAGCGACATCGGAAACGTACTGGACGAAAATGTAGGCCGCGCCGATGATCAGCGCGAGGCCGGCCACGATCTGAATAACGATAATGGACAGACCAGGCTCGGGGTTCTTGCGGGCAAAGTGGAGGGGCGAAAGCTGTTCGTCCTCCTCATCAGTGTCCGGGGATTCTGACTTGTCGGTGGCATGCTTGTAGACATAGAAGATGTAGAAGAGGATGAGGCCGATGGCGACCGCGACCCGGGCAGGTTCGTTGACGATAAAGCTCATTGCAACGGCAACAAGGAACGCTACGAAGAAGAAACGAAGGTCACGGGAGAGGATATTGCTGTTGACACGCAGCGTGAGGTCGCGGCGCTTTTGCGCTTTGAAGATGTAAATGGCGATGCCGGTGACAATCATGGCGACCGTGGCCAACATGAAGGGTGCGCCGATGATCGCGCCCAGACCGACGTCGTTGGCGTGTGAATTGTCACCACCCGAGGCCAGACCAATAATGACAGCAACGATTGGGATCAGGGTTTCGGGCAAGGCGGTCCCGACGGCGGCGAAGATGCTGCCCAGAAGACCCTCGTTCAGGTCGAGTTTCTTACCGAGCCACTCAATGCTGTTCGTAAAAACATCGCATCCGACGAGGATTACCACCAGCCCCACCACAAGCATTACCCATGAAAACCACATACGCGTGCTTCCCTCCCCTCCGTTAGTAGGTCCATTAAGTTAAAGTGTAACAGATGTCATAATAGGTTACAATGAAGAACGGAGTGCATCAGAGGGGCGTCACGCGTCATCAGGCGTCACTATTTTGCTGAGCACGATCGAAGGAGTGCCATGAACGAAGGGTCGGTGGCAGCGACGAATACGCTGTCGGGCGAACAGGTCGGCATGCTGCGGAGCGGTGCCGCGAGCTTGCGAGACCGGATGGTCGCGTTTGCGCAAAAACTGGTTGCCCTCCCCAGTCTGCCGGGGCAGGAAGGCGCCGTGGCGCGAGCCGTCGCAGCCGAAATGGAAAGCCTGGGCTACGCAAAGGTGTGGACAGACCAGACGGGCAATGTGATAGGGCTGATAAGCGCGAATGTGGAGAGCGATGGCCGGCCCAGGCGCAGCGTCATGTTCAATACACACATGGACCAGGTGGATGTAGGCGACCCCGCACGCTGGCCTTTCCCACCTTTCGAGGGACACGTCGCTAACGGCGAACTCTGGGGACGCGGGACGAGCGACCTCAAGGCGGCGCTCGCAGCGCAGGTGTATGCGGGTGCGCTGGTGCTGGCATCGGATGCACCGCGAGCCAATGACATATACGTCACAGGCGTAGTCCAGGAGGAAATCGGCGGTCACGGTGCCGCAATGCTTGCCGAAGAGCTACAGACCGACTATGTTGTGGTGGGCGAACCATCGGCCAACAAGCTTGCTTTGGGACACAGAGGACGCTTCGAGATACACGTAATCATCGCGGGCAAATCAGTGCACGCCAGTGTGCCCGGCACCGGTACCAACCCCCTTTACTCGATGTCGCGCTTTCTGTTAGCGCTCGAAACTCTCCAGTATGATCCTGATCCCCAGCACCCTGCGCTCGGTCCCACGACCGTTGCGCCCACGCTCATTTCGACCGACCAGTCGAGCGCAAATGTGGTGCCTGGCGAGTGCAAGCTTGTGCTCGACATACGCAATCCGCCTGGCCACAGCCCCGAGGCGATTCTGGCTGATGTGCAGAAATTGCTTGCGGCAGCGCTCGTTGACGACGCTTCCGGCTCCGCCCAGATCCCGCCGGTCACCATGACCAGCTACACTGGTATCACTCGCACCTACGATATACCTGCGGTGCCGTTCGGCCTGGACGCGAAAAGTCATCTAGCTATTGCTGCCCACACTATAGCTTCGAGTGCGCTCGATCGCGACGTACCCACCCAGCTTTGGCGCTTCGCAACCGACGCCGGACATTTCGTGGCACGGGGCATGCAAGTGATAGGCTTCGGCCCCGGCTACGAAGAGGTGATCCACACGGTCAACGAGCGGATCTCGATAGATCTCATGGTAGAGTCGATGATCGCCAATGCGGCCCTTGCGCTTGCCTTGACCTGATAGTAAGAAACAAGAATTCAAATGCATGAGGAGTGATAACAAATGAGACTGGACCTTGAAACCGAAATCCGCTACCCCGATGGCCGTCGCGCCGGAATATTGCGGCGCGTTATTCTCGATCCGAGCGGCGAGGTGGATCGGGTGGTCATGGCGACCAGCCACATAATATCGCGCGATGTGATTGTGCCTGTGGGCAGCCTTTCGGAAGCGCCCGGCAACGTCCTTCAGATCGATCTGTCAGACCACGATGTAAGCGAATTACCGGGATACGAAGAGGAGCTGGAGCCTGCGGTACCCGACGGCTGGACGTTCGACCCCGAGCCGATACCCGGCGCCGATGTCTTCCCAGCCACTCTGTACCAACCCATAATGCCCGTCACAGAAGGCCAGAACTTAGGGCAGGGCGAGATCGGACTGAGCCAGGGCACTCGCGTCGACTGCCTGGATGGTAGCTGGGGAGTTGTGGACGAGGTGCTGACGGGCGACGACGGCATGGTTACGGCCTTCGTGGGCCGCCCCGAAAGTTCCGACGAGCACGACCGCTTGATTCCAATCGAGCTTGTTAGCCAGTTCGGCATCGATGCGGTGACGTTGAACTGCACGATCGAGGACCTACCAACTTATGCAGAGGAACTGGTGAACGAAGCCGAGGAACCCGAGTCTAACTGACGTCATGACTACCGCTACCGTGCGCGACCTGGTAGCACGCAGGGGGACTAACAAACCATGAGCATGATCGAAGTGAGGAATGTCACCAAGCGCTACGGCGATAAGGAAGTCGTCTCAGACCTCAACTTTGACGTGCGCGAAGGCGAGATATTCGGGTTCATTGGTCCTTCAGGTTCCGGCAAGACTACCACAATTCGCCTGCTGACAGGAGTCATCGAGCCTACCGAGGGGCAGGTGTCCCTTATGGGTGAGAACCCCGCACACCAGACTTCGCGCATGCGCGAGCGCTTCGGCTACCTTCCCCAGCTATTCGTTCTTTATCCCAACCTGACGGTAAACGAGAATCTAAACTTTGCAGGCTCGCTCTACGGGATTAACCCGCGCAAGCGAAAACAGCGCATCCGTGAGTTGCTCGATTTTGTAGAGCTCTCCGAAGCGGCGAACCGCATGGCGGCCAACATTTCCGGCGGTATGCTGCGCCGCCTCGAACTTGCTGCGTCATTGTTGCACGATCCGCCATTGTTGTTCGCTGACGAACCCACCGCAGGCATCGACCCCGTGCTTCGCGGCAAATTCTGGGACGAGTTTCGCCATCTGCGAGCGCAAGGGCGAACCGTCTTTGTCACAACACAGTATGTGGGCGAAACCGAATATTGCGACCGCGTGGGCATCATTCGCAACGGTAAGATTATTGCACTTGACACGCCGGACCAGTTGCGGCGTGGCGCGCTGGGTGGCGAAATAATAGACCTTATCTCTAACGACCTCACCCCAGAGGGCGTGCACAACCTCGCACGGTTGCCCTTTGTCCACCAGGTGCAGACTCGCAATCGGAATGAGCTTCGGGTGTACGTAACCGAGGCCGGCGAAGCAATGCCACATCTGATCGAAGTAATGAAAACGAATAACTGCACCGTCGCCAGCATCGAGGAATACAAGCCCAGCTTTGACGAGATATTCGTGGAACTCATGACGCGCGCCGACGCGGCTGACGCTGCCAACGCCAAGCCTAATGGCAATGGAGGCGCGAATGCCGTTCGCTAAGCGCCTGATCAGGGCTGGGGCCTTCGTCTCGAAAGAGATCAACGAAGTGCGCCGCCAGCCTCGGCTGATCCTCTCGCTCATTCTTGGCCCGTTCCTGATCCTGTTCCTGTTCGGCATCGGCTACAAGGGCGAAGAAACTTCGCTCTCGGGCATTTTCGTTCTCCCCCAACAAGGAGGATTTTCCACCGACATTGCCGACTATCAGAAACTGGTGGGCGGGCAACTTCAAATAAAGAGCGTTACCACGGATCTTCAGTCTGCCCTCGACGCTCTCAACAAACATGAAGTTGAGCTTGTAGTGCAGGTACCGGCGGACATAAGCCAAACTATTTCATCAGGCGCCCAGGTGAAGGTGCCCATCTATTTCAACGAGGTGGATCCGCTCAGGCGCGATCTGATCATCTACCTCACCTACGTCTATGCAAACGAGATAAACAAGCAAACTCTCGCCGAGGCCGCGCACCAGAGCCAGGTCAACGCGGGAGATGTGCGCGCCACGCTGCTTCGCGTGCGCAATTCGCTTGCGGCGGTTGAGCAAAGGTTGGCGGCGGGCGACATCTCGGGCGCGAGCCAGGAGTCGCAAGCACTGCCCGGTTCGATCACGAACGTGCAGTTGGGCCTTGTAATCCTGTCGCAACTGCTTGCGTCGGATAGCACGCTCGTGAAACAGCCTGAGCCGCAGGACCCAAACCAGGTCAATATAGCGCAGAGCGGCAACATAGCTCAAAAGCTCAACGCCGACATCCAGGCCCTGAACGATGAACTAAGTAAGCCTGCGCCAGACCCCGTGGTTGCTCGTCAGCGTATCGCCGCAGTTCGAGAGGACGTAGACACGCTTGACAAATTAACCCAGCAGTTCCAGTCGATTAACCCGCTGGTGCTCGCCGCGCCATTCACAGCCGAGGCCAAGAACACTGCCAGCATTACTCCCAACTTTACGGCTTTCTATGCACCCGGAATGCTCGTGCTCATATTGCAGCACATGGCGGTTACATTGGCCGCACTCTCGATGGTGCGCGAACGCATGCTCGGCACGGTCGAGCTATTCCGTGTGGCGCCGATCCGTGCCAGCGAAATACTAACAGGCAAGCACATAAGTTTCATGGCGCTGCTCGGCGTGGTAGCAGGGGCTCTTCTGCTGATGATGAGTAACGAGTTCACGATTGGCGACGTGCATCTCAGCTTACGCGTGCCCATCCTGGGCGACTGGCTGTACCTTGTTCTCACCCTTGTACTCGTGGTATTCGCGTCAGTGGGCCTTGGATTCCTGATCGCGGCGATCTCGAAGTCGGAAAGCCAGGCCGTACAATTATCAATGCTGGTCCTGTTGGCATCGGTGTTCTTCAGCGGCTTTTTCCTGCGTGTCGAAACGATCTGGGAACCGATTCAGGCGGTATCGTACGCCCTGCCCGTCACCTATGGCATTGCAGATTTGCAAACAATAATGCTGCGGGGAGGCACGCCTCAGCCTTTGCTGCTGTTAGGATTGGCCGGTCTGGGCGTGCTGTTCAGCCTGATCAGTTACGTGCTACTCAAACGCGAACTAAGTCGGGGCTAGGCGTGAGAGGTTAATCGAGAATCAAATGACCTGCCGGTAAGTTGTCGGCAGGTCATTCGCAGTTACTTAGTTCTGACTTTTACGGCGTTGGCGGCTCTGTAGCCGTGAGGAATTCGCCTGCGCACCACCCTGCCGCCGTCGGATCACTGGGGTCGTAGTGGTCTACCTTCCACCATGTGTAGCCGTTGGCATCAACCGGGCCGTCTACGACGTGGGCGGTTTGGTCGGTGGTAAGTGTGAGGAGGGCCTTGCCCCCTGTGGTGGGCGCATCACGCAATTTGACGTTTGAAGTCGGCTTCACCCAGCCGTTTATTCCAATTGTGCCTGCAGGTGGCACCGGCAGAGCGGTCGCGGTCGGGGCAGGCGGAACTGTGGATGTCGGGTCGCCAAAGCCTGTGGGCGACGGTTGCGGTGCGAGAGTTGCGGTCGGCACTACCACAGGCTGATTAGCAGCCGAGTTGCGCATGGCAAGCCAAACACTGCCACCAATCACAGTTGCAAGCAGTATGACAATTGCGCCCAATAAGATCAGGCGATCACGCCCCATACCCAGTACGATCGGCTTCTGTGGGGGCCTGGCGGCCCTCGTCAGTATATTGGCGCGAGACTTTGCAGCCGCCGCGTTCTTGACGGCATGGGTTCCTGTTCCGTTCGAGGACGCAGGCTCAACCGGGGTGAATTCAAGCGTGTTCTGACCGTTTACGCTCCGATAGTCGCTTTCATATTCAGGGAGCTTCGGTTCAGGAGCAGCATCTTCCACATCGCTATGTAGATCAGGCGCGACGGCGGTCATACCACTCATGGGAGTAAGCCCGGTGTGGGTGACGCGGTTGCCCTTCGCGTCCAGGGTATCCATAGGGATCGAGGGCGCTATACGCGGTTTCCCCCCAGAGGAACTTGCCGTATGCATGGGCATGGGGCCGGAGATTGGCTCCCAATAATCAATAAACGTGCGGTTGCAAGCCAGGCTGTCCGCTTCTACCAAATGATTGGTATTGCGGTCGTACAGCAACGGATTCCTGCACCAACCCTTACGCCATAGGGGCGACGGCTGATAGTGCTTACATGTGCTACATTTGCGCTCTCGTATTTTAGATGGATTCATCTACCCCGTCGTCTTCCTATTGATGAAGCTTCCTGGCGTGCGTTACAGTTTGCACTATACCATTTAGCGTATGGAGCGTCAAATAAATAGGGACCCAGCATTGAGCCTGTTTCGTGCAGACGTAAGTGCCCTTTACTCTTTTTGCCAGTCCTCATAAAGATAGTAATTTGCGGCGGCTGCTGCCATGCCACCTTCGTGAACCGCGCTTGTTACCTGGTGGTTGAACAGGCGTGTAACGTCACCGGCGGCGTATACTCCAGCAACATTAGTGCACTGCTCGACATCGGATACGATGTACCCATGCTCGTCATGTGAGAGTCCTAGCTGCTTGGCCAATTGCGTATTTGGCTGAATACGTTGCGTGACAAAAACACTGTCGAGCGGCACTTCTACGTTGTTTTCGAGGGTCACTGACGCCAATTGCTTGCCTGGGGCGCAATTGAAGGAACGGGCTAGAGAAGTGTATACCTTTACGCCATGTTTATGCAAGCTTTCCAGGCGATCTGGCTCAAAATCGAGTGGCTCATTCCAGGGAGCCAGGCTTACTCGGTCGGTAAAGACCCTCAACTGCAAGGCCAATGCCGCAGCTCGATCACCGCTTCCAAGCACGAGAACACGCTTGTCTATGGTCTCGTATCCATCACACATTATGCACCAGAAGATCGATTTGCCTATGCATTCTTCACTTCCCTCAAATTCGGGGAATACGTCCTCTACCCCCGTTGCCAGTATGAGTGTGCGGGCCACAATCTCGCGGTCGCCCGTACTCAAGCAGAAGAGCCTCTCACGACCTTCCCCCTCGATGCGCGCATCGTCCACGTATCCGTAGTAAAATACAGCCCCGTATCGTTCAGCCTGCTCGCGGCCCAGTTCCCTCAGCGCCGTGGCGTGTACCCCGTCGGGGAAGCCCAGGTAGTTGCTGTTCACCTGATGCCAGTTCGACCTGCCCTCGTTGTTGTCTACCACTATGACGCTGCGGCGCATTCGCCCCATGTATACCGCAGCCGACAGCCCCGCAGGGCCGGCGCCTACGACGGCGCAGTCGTATATCCTTCTGTCAGTTTCGATCATTCCCGTCGTGCCTCCTGTTCTCTAGTTTACACGGCCGTTGACGGATTGATCCAGCAAAAGGCACATTACAAGCAAGACCCCTCCTGTTAAACAGAGGGGTCTTGTAGATAGCCCAGGCTTCTCCCTAGAGGTTCTTCACTGCCGACGAGAGGGCCGTAGCTACGTCTTTCGCGTCGCCAAACAGCATAGATGTGTTCGGGTCGTAGAAGAGGTCGTTGTCGATGCCCGCGAAACCGCTGCGCATACTGCGCTTCATCACGATCACATTCTGCGCCTTGTCCACGTCTATGATGGGCATACCGTAGATGGGGCTCTTAGGATCGTTGCGGGCGGCAGGGTTGACCACGTCGTTCGCGCCGATCACCAGCGCCACATCGGTGCGCGGCAGTTCGGGGTTGATCTCTTCCATCTCGAAAAGCTGGTTGTACGGCACGTCGGCTTCAGCCAGCAGTACATTCATGTGGCCAGGCATACGTCCCGCTACGGGGTGAATGCCGTACTTGACCGTCACGCCGCGCGCTTCCAACTGCTTGGCAAGCTCCTCCACGGCGTTTTGCGCGCGTGCCACAGCCATTCCATAGCCTGGCACGATCACCACCTGGTTAGCGTAGGCAAGCAGAGTGGCCGCGTCGTCTACTGTCAACTCGCGAACAGGTCGTGCGCCTGCAGATCCGGTCGCGGCTTCATCACCCCCACCTGTGCCGAACGCGCCGAATAGGATGTTGCTCAGCGGACGGTTCATAGCTTTACTCATAAGCTGGGTAAGGATAGTACCAGAGGCGCCCACAAGCGCACCCGCGATAACCAGCACGGTGCTTCCGATTACGAAGCCGGTAAACGCTGCGGCCAGGCCGGTGAACGAGTTCAGCAGCGATATAACCACTGGCATATCCGCACCGCCGATAGGCATCGTAATCGCTACGCCCAGCACGAGTGCGAGAAGCGCCATCAAGATAAGCACGACAGTGTGAAGGTCACCCGCAGGGAAGGCCACCAGATACACGGCCAAAACGACGATCAGGATGCCAACAATCGCGTTCACGATCTGTTGTCCGGCGTAGGTCACGGGGCGAGCCGGAATGAAACCTTGTAGCTTGCCCAGTGCGATAAAGCTGCCGGAAAGGCTGACGCAGCCTATGACCACACCCAGCACAGTGGCAGTCGAAAAATCGTAGCCGTAGGACACATGGCCATTGAGCCTGTCCAGGAAGTCGGACATGGAGGTAAGTGCAGCCGCGCCACCGCCCATACCATTGAAGAGGGCCACCATCTGGGGCATAGCGGTCATTTCGACGGTGCGCGCCAGGTACCAGCCGATACCACCACCAATAATCGCCCCCACTAGTATCAGGCCCAGGTGCCAATCCGTGCCGTTGATAAGGATGCTGGCAAGGGTCGCAAGCACCGCCAGGGACATACCAACCGCGGCGGTCAGGTTGCCCACGCGCGCGGTGGCCGGGTTGCTGAGGCGGCGCAGACTAACGATGAATGTTATCGCGGCCAGTAGATAAACGATTTCGATATAGAGTTGAGGTGTACTGAAGTCCATGGCTTACTTCTTACCTCCCGGCTGTGGCTTCTTCTTGAACATTTGGAGCATGCGGTCGGTGACCACGAATCCTCCTACCACATTGCCCGCTCCGAATACGGTGCCAATAAAGCCCAACACCAACAGAAAGATGTTGTCGCCCGCCTGGGACAGCACCAGCATCGCGCCCACTAGAATGATGCCGTGGATTGCGTTGGTGCCCGACATAAGGGGGGTGTGCAGCATCGTGGGAACCTTGGCTATGATCTCGATGCCCAGGAAAACCGCGAGCACGAACACCACAATCATCATGAACAGCAGCGGAAGTTGGGGGCTAGTGCCCTCTTGCGCCGCAACGCTGTTCATCCCTAACAATAGGGTACTCATCAAAATTCACCTCTCACAGTAGATATTTCAATCTCCGATGAAGAAGAACCACAGGGTTCGCTCGTCACCTCGAATCGTCTCATAAAAGCGGTAATCAAGCGTTGCCGCCAACAGGGGCCTCAACGCCCATCGCTTTGAGCACACCCGCGCTCTTTATCTGGCCATCGTGCGTGATCAGTGTACCCGCCACGATATCATCTTCCATATTCAGCGTGAATTGACCATCCTTGGTCACCATCAATGCCAGCAGGTTCAGCATATTCTTCGAGTATAGCTGGCTGGAGTGGATTGGCATCATGCTGGGTACGTTCAGGGGGCCGAGTATGCGCACGTTATGCTTGATGAAGTCGCAGCCAGGCTCGGTGAGCGCGCAATTACCCCCATTCTCGGCCGCAAGGTCTACGATCACGGAGCCCGGCTTCATGTCGCGCACCATCGCCTCGTTCACGAGTTCGGGTGCAGGCCTGCCCGGTATCAGGGCGGTCGTAATTACCACATCCGAGTCTTTCACGTGCTTGTGAAGCAGTTCGACTTCGCGCTTGTGGGCCTCCTCTGAAAGCTGGGTGGCGTAACCGCCTGCAGTCTGCGTCTGCTCTTCAATGGGCATTTCCACGAACTTCGCGCCTAAGCTCTCGACCTGCTCCTTAACAACCGGGCGCACGTCAAACGCCTCGACTACTGCGCCAAGGCGGCGTGCAGTGGCGATAGCCATAAGGCCTGCCACGCCTGCGCCCAGCACAAATACGCGGGCGGGTGGTACTGTTCCCGCGGCAGTCATGAGCAAGGGAAAGAACTTGCCAATAGAGTCGGACGCCATAAGCACCGACTTGTAGCCCGCTACCGTACTCATGGAGGACAAAGCGTCCATGCTCTGGGCGCGCGTGGTACGCGGTATCGCATCCATGCTGAAACTCGTTATCTTGTGCTCGGCGAGCATCTTGACAAGGTCATGGTTGACAAGAGGCGAGAAAAAGGTGATAAGCACTGAACCGGGCTTCATTATGTCAACTTCTTTGGGATCCGGCTTGCCTACCTTGCAGATCAAATCGGCCTGCGAGTATATATCCGCAGCACTTGGAACTATAGTCGCACCGGCCGCCTCATATGCGCTGTCCAAAAAGGATGCCTCTGTGCCTGCTCCCGATTCGATAAGCACTTGCACGCCCTTTTTCACGAGTTGCTGTACGCTTTCCGGGACCAAAGCAACGCGCCGTTCGCCCGGAATAATTTCTTTAGGGACACCTAGTTTCAAGAGTGCCTCCTTTTCTGATGTATTTGGTTAAACCACATACTATTGTACAGTTTATTTCGTTATTCGTCTAACTCACATGCAAAAAAATTCCCCTCTCCCCTAAAGAGGGAGAGGGGCAGAGTTGACGGCGGGTAACTTAGAGTAGCTCTTTTACGTCCTCGCGCTCGCCAATAAGCTCGAACTGGGTGGTCTCCAGCTTCTTCTTGGCGTAGTCTGATAGAGAAAGCCCCTCGACAATGCTCCACTCGCCTTTGCCATCTGTGCGGCATGGGAACGAGAAGATCAGCCCGTCGGCTATACCGTAGTTATTGCCGTCAGATACCACGCCCATACTGTACCAGTTGTCCCCATCAGTCTGCTCCAACATCGAGCGAACGTGATCCAGGACGGCATTGGCAGCGGAAGCCGCGCTCGACTTGCCTCGGGCGGCAATAATGGCGGCACCGCGCTTCTGCACAGCCTCCACGAAGGTGTTTTCCAACCAGTTGCGATCGCTAATTACCTCAGGCACGGGCTTACCGTCGATCACGGCGTGCTCGAAGTCGGGGAACTGCGTGGAGCTGTGATTGCCCCATATCGTCATGCGCTCTACGGCGCTGACCGGCCTCCCAGCCTTGATCGCCAGTGCGGCCCGTGATCGGTTCTGGTCGAGCCTTGTCAGGGCTGTGAAGCGCGTACGCGGCACATCAGGCGCATGGTGCATGGCAATCAAGCAGTTGGTGTTGCAGGGATTTCCCACGACTACCACGCGTATATCCGAAGCAGCGGTCTTGTCGATCGCTGTGCCCTGATCACGAAAACTGGCCGCGTTCATAAGGAGCAAATCTTTGCGTTCCATGCCGGGGCCACGCGGCGTAGCTCCCACCAGAAGCGCCCAGTTGGCCCCGTCAAAGGCCTCTGTGTCGCTGTCGGTCAGTGTGATCTTGTTCAGGAGGGGGAACGCGCAGTCCTCAAGTTCCATGCGTACGCCTTCAAGCGTACCGACGAACTGGGGAACCTCCTTGATGATCAGGTTCACCGGCTGGTCGTTTCCAAACACGCTGCCGTTGGCCACTTGAAAGAGCAGGCTGTAAGCGACCTGTCCCGCGCCTCCTGTTACCGCTACTGTTACGGGTGATTTCATTATGTATCGTCCTTTCGCTCCCATGTTGGGGATATTTGTTGGATTTGAATTCTCAATGCTTGATTAAGGATCCATCAGTCATATCGCACGCGCATTTTAGAGTGGCAGAGCATCCAAGCCTTACTCAATAGAGATCTCTTGCCTAGCGGTGCACGTGCGTTCTGCGGTTCTTCGACCGCAATACAGGTGTTTTCGTGGGTATTATACTAATTGTGCCGTCTAATTCAAGCATGGCCTCCCCAATGTCTGATAATTTGTCGAATCCGTGTTCGCGCACCGCTTCCAGCAGGTCGTCTTCGTCCAGGCCCTCTCGGCGCAAGTTCCCTTCCAGCACGTTACCTTCATGCATCAGCAACCTTGGTTGCCCGAGAAACAGCTTCCGCACGGCGGGCGAGCGGAAACCTAACTGATTGAAAAGCCAGTTGGTGAAGAGCAGCGTACCTACCGACACGGTAGCTCCCGTTAGCGACGAATCCGTACCGATCATGGCGTTTTGCACAGCGTTGCTGACGGTGAGGATAACAACGAGGTCGAAAGGTGTCATCTGACCCAACTCGCGCTTGCCGAACAGGCGCAAGCCCCCGATGAGTACGACGTACACCACGAAGGTGCGCAACACTATCCACAGGAGCGATACAATATCAAGATTAACCAGGTCGGCAGGGGGCATGGCGGGTGAATTCTTGGCTAGGAATTCGCAAGCCGTGTGCCTGCCAGCGTGTTCTCGATCAGATAGTCGACAACAGAGTTCATTTCGCCCGTCTTGCGGAAAACGTCGAGTTGGCGATCAGCCCCCGTGCCGATCTTGAGCACGGTATTGACGTATTCGACGGCTTTCCTACTGCCCAGTTCGTCGAGCACGTCGTCCACAAACTCCAGTAATTCCTCGGCCAGGCGGCGCATTGGCACCTCTTCGCGCTTGCCGAAGTCTATCAACTGGCCATCAATGCCGTAGCGAGCCGCGCGCCACTTATTTTCCATAATCAGGACGCGGTCATAGAGCCGAAAGCCCATATTCTGCTTGCGGAGCTTATAAAGTTTGGCCACAATCGCCTGGAACAAGCCAACGAGCATAAGGGCGTCATCTATCGTCGTGGGCATATCGCACACGCGAAACTCCAGAGTGCTGAAATATGGATGGGGGCGCAGATCCCACCATATCTTCTTGCCATTGTCGATACAGTTGGTCTGCACGAGCAGGTTGACCAGACTCTCGAAGTCGGCCCACGAGTTGAACGTGGAGGGTATGCCGGTGCGCGGAAACTGCTGCCACACTATTGTCCTGTACGATTTCAGGCCCGTAAGCCTACCTTGCCAGAACGGCGAATTGGTGGACAAGGCCAGCATGTGCGGTAGGAAGTATCGCGCCTCGTTCATTATTTCGACGAGCAGGTCGCGGTCGGGTATCCCCACGTGGACGTGCAGGCCGAAGATCAGGATTGAGCGCACGACATCCTGCAGGTCTTCTTCAAGCAGCTTGTACCGGTCATGCTCTGTTATTAGCTGGCTTTGCCAGTGAGAAAATGGGTGAGCACCAGCTGCCACTATTGCTAGCCCGCTCTGCGCGGCCAATTGGCCCAGCCCCGTGCGCAGCTTAAGAATCTCGCGCCGCGCGTCCTCTACAGTGTCACAAATAGGCGACACAGTCTCAACCATCGACTGTATCATCTCGCGCTTGATATTTTCCATGAAGCCCGGGTCACCGCTGGCAATCATCTGCTCGACGTGCGGCTTTAAATCGCGGGTCGAGGGGTCCACGATCTGGAACTCCTCTTCAACCCCTAGAGTAAACAACTTCTGCATAGTAAACTCTCCTGCCTGGAGCATTTGATGATATGACTATCGGCTCTTTGCTAGGTGCGCCGCGACACCACCATAGTGGGCACGACAGAACCTGTGCCCGCAGTGACGTTCAGTAAAGCCACGCTCGACAGCCGGGTCAGTGCACCCTGTGTATCCGAGCCAAAGACGAATGGATCGAGATCAGCGGTCAGATCGTAGAAGCTGACGCCATGTTCGGAGTCGTAATACGGGTACTTCTCCTGGTCAAGATGTACGGCCCATTGGACAACGAAAGGGCTCGCCAGCGACTCGGTGATCGCCTGGCTCCACTCGCCTTCGGTCATTGTCCACCCGATGCTGACGCCTTTCCCGCCGTACTCGTCATTGGGCTTGAGAACGAGGTTCTCACGGTTGGCCGCGATGAAAGGGAGCAGATCGGTGCGGGCCCCATCAAACGTTGTGTAGCCCTCGGCCACTTTTC
The DNA here is from genome assembly GCA_035474135.1 of Chloroflexia bacterium. Lineage (GTDB taxonomy): Bacteria > Chloroflexota > Chloroflexia > QHBQ01 > JADMIH01 > JADMIH01. The sequence goes on from DATINP010000149.1 coordinate 14,458, forward strand.
GCGTCCACGGGATGTGCTTCTTTATCACTTCGAGTTCGTGCTTCGTGAACAAATGGGCGTTCACGTCGTCGTGAAGGAGGCTCAGGCTCATCTTCTTGTGTAGCAGTTTGGCCCTAAAGGAGTTAATGATACACACCGCCCCCGCTTCATAGGCCTGGGTGATGGGCAGGGCCACTTCGGGCATAGAAAGTAGCTCGCTGGTCAACACGCGCTTATAGAAGATGTCTATCGCGAAATCACCGTCGCGCAAGCGCCCTCCTGTGAACTCCAACCGGCGGGGGTCTGTGATGAGAACCTTGTATCCACGCGATTCGAAGTACTCCTGGAACAACTCGAACTCGGAGGAGGTAGGCACCTCGGCCCAGTCCACAATGGCGATATTGGGGCGGGCGTTGAACTTGTCCGCGCCGCGATTGTTCCTGAACTCGTGCCAGGTTTCCTCGATAGCCTGCATGAAGCGGTCGCGTGCGTAGAGGGCTTCGAGGTTGTAGCCGCGCTGGGCGGTCCACTGTTGAATCACGGGCAGCTGGAGGAAGACCTCGGCCAGCACATCTTCGTAGGCGATGGCTGCAGGCGACTCGGCATTCATCTCGACGAAGCGCCAGTCGCGCTCGGACCAGAACGAGTCGAGCCGAGCGCTAGTCGAAGGCTCCTCGAAGCCGGGGTCTATCATGCACAGCCGCCGCTCTTCGGGCGTGAGATCCAGTTGGTCAAGCAAGGCGTCGCTCTGCATGATAGCGCGCCGCAGCTTAACGAAAGCCGAAGCCAGAGTGCTCACTACATCGGTAATTACTGCGTGCTGGCCTGGTGTAACGAAGTGCGGGCGCAGGTAGCGGCTGAACGGCACATCGCGAAAGGTAAGCTTGCGCTCGTGGCTCAGTTGCGCCAGAAGTGCCTGCGAATCCGCGCACATCGCCGGGTTCGCCGCCAGGAAGAGGTGGTAGTCCTCTATCGCGGGGTGCGCGCTTTCTGCGTTTATGCTGGCCTCTTGCGCGTCGCTCATGCAGTACCGCCTTTCCGGATTCTTGATTGCATCCCTGACTTCGCCTGACCTCTTACTTGCCCTTCTTCTTGGCCGGGGCTTGCGTCGTTGCTGCGTCCGGGTGGGCAAACTCGTCCCAGTTCTTGACGGGATTGCCTGCAGGGGGTGGTGTGGAGTTGAGGAAATAGTCCCAACGCCACTGGTAGCCCGGTGTGTAGCCCTGCAGAGCACGTTCGATCACCAGGTTCGCCATGTTCTCGACCACCCACTCGAAGTACGTAGGCGTAATCGAATGATAGTCCATGTCGGGGGCAGGGTTGAGCCAATCAATCGCATAGGGGACGCCATCGCGAATGGCAAACTCTGCAGTACACATATCATAGCCCAACGAACTCATTAGAGTTTTGCAGTCGCGCTGTATTCGCTCGTGCAATTCTACGCCGAAGAAGGAGTCGGGGTCATCCACGA
>DATINP010000150.1:0-5361 GCA_035474135.1 Chloroflexia bacterium
ACATGGCGACGGTTGCGGTCAAATAATTGCACGCCCAGCGCGTCCTCGAGTTGCCGAATCTGCCGAGCCGGTGAACTTCACGTGGATCGTGCCGTCGGGCAGCCCCGTGTCGCGCCACCGCTTGGAGATCTCGTGGCTGAGCATCGTGCCGACGGTGCGGTTGAGGTTGCGGATCGGCATGTCCAAACGCTCAGCCGTGGGTGGCATTCCCGAAGTAGTCGTGCCGGGTGAAACGGGCGTGCTGGTCGACCCACACCTGCAAGCAGGCACTTTCGACCCCCTCAATCCCACCCAATTCGCTCGCGAGCTTGCGGACGCTATCAACACCGTCGCCCTGGACGAGCAATTGCGCACCACGTTCGGAATCAACGGCCGCCGCCGAGTAGAAGCGCACTTTAGTTGGGCGGCAATCGCTCGCCAAACGCTGGATTTGTACCGGGAGTTAGTGACCGGTAACCAGTGACCGGTGTGTCATGCGTAATGCGTTGAGGAGTATGTTGGGCTAGAGGGTGTTATGAACTTTGGGTGGCCAATATTGAGCAGGTTAAAGAGCACAGGCGTTGTAATGTCTGCTCTGTGGTAAGCCCCATCAAAAAGGCAGCATGCAACCAACTATTGATGATCTCGTTCTATCTTGTGAATACCAGGTTGCACTAGGCTCATCATAAGGGGAGACGGAATCATGCGATTCATAATGTGGCAACAGTCCTTACTTCTCATGAGCTTCGTCACATTTCTACTTGCTTATGTCGCAGTAACATACAGGATCACGAACGGGCCTCGGTCCCTAGGTTCAACTCTCAGCCGCCTGGCTGCCACAACTGCGTTCGGCAGCCTTATCTGGGTGGCGGGAGGATCGTTTCTCTGGCGTCTTGCCTACATAGGGCTAGCCGACAGTGACGCCCCATACTCATTGGTGCAAGGAACGTATGACAGCACCTTTGGCTTCCCTTTTACAATCGCTTACCATGATCAATTGCGCTCAATTCTGGGCAACGGGCCTCAACTGTCCCTGGTGATTGGCGCTAGCGTTCCTGTTACGCTCCTGCTGTTGGGTAGCCTTGTTGTCATTGTCGAAAAGCGACTTGCCAGCGGACCACTATCTATTCAATCACACAGCAGAGCTTTTGGAGGTCTGCTTACCCTTGTTTCGTTCATCGCACTAGTAATCTTTCTATGGCCTCTGCCTATGCTCAACACCGAAATGCCCGATGTTCCGATTCCAGATAATGCGATAGGTGTCCACTACGACCACAAGGACGACATCTATATGTCTCCCAGAACGATCTTTACAATCGAAGATCAATCTGCAGAGCAAATGTTGCTTTACTACAAAAAAGCCCTACAGGGCCAGGGGTGGCAACTAGAGCAAGACTCAGTCTACGAAAATTATCCTGTGACAGGAGGAACCGCTATTTTCTCGAAGAACGGACAATATCTCCAGGTCTTAGTTCCCGGTGGCCCTTATGGTACAACTACCGAGCTAATACTCTGGCCCAGTGCGCAGGCCTGGAATGACGGCTATCGTTAGCAGTCGAAATGGCTGGAGGAGAGGAAAATAATCTACAAGCGAACAACGGATTCCCAGATTGTTACGCTGCATCCTTAGAGGTATACATAAGCTGATAAGCTGCCTATTGAGAGGCAGACAACTTGGATATCCTGAATATCATAAAGGCTGTCGCTGCATAGTTCGGTACGCTTCTATTGAGTATTTATTTCCATTTTGTTCATAAGCTCGCTAGTCAGTCTTCGATATTGGGGGTATGTAGAATCGCCAGAGAGGCTATCAGATCTCGCTTGTCGATGCGAAGGAAGTCACGGTTGTTGCCCCGGATTAGCAAGCTCCTTATCAGAGTATCAGGTGCGTCTTATGCCGATTCTGGAAGCTCTTATCGAGGAAGAGCAAAGGGGATCGCAGAGTTCGCAGGAGTAGTAGGGCACCCGGATGGTTTCCGAACTGCTTCTAAGTGTCGCTGTAGTATTAGGGAAGAGTCTGGACTTCAGGCAATGAGGTAGCCTTTTTCATTCTGAACAATGTGAAGAATCATCCTGCTTACCTTGATCAGAATGACAATCCATGATGGATTCGCCACAACCATGCATAGACGCATGACGCACCGCGTATCGCGCATCACTTGTGTTGTCACTGGTCACTACGAACCGCTTGCCACCACCTCGGCAGACTGGACACGTTTGTCACGTTTGTGCTCGGCCAGGAAATAGCTGCCGATAACGAACACCCCGGCCGCGATCTGTAACAGGATTCCTTCCCAGGTGGGGAACAGGCCGAACCAAAGGCCCGTCCAATACGGGATGTCCAACCCCTGTATGCCGTGTAGAGGTAGCCAGCCCACCAATTGCAACACGTGCACAGTATTGCCCACCATCACGAGCAGGACGGCTCCGATCATGATGCCGGTGGCCACGAGCATCTTCTTGTAAGGTAGTTTGGCCTGCAACAACAGGACAATCACTCCGACCAGGATTGTGCCTGCAACTCCAATAGCAACGCCCGCCAGCACCGCTCCTACCCCCGACTCCAACACGAGCGCCTGCAAGAATAGCACCGACTCGAAGCCCTCACGGAAAATGCTGGTGAAGCCAAGCAAAGCAAGCCCCAGGATTTGTCCCCTTTCGCCACCGATGAGGCGTTTCTTGCGGCTGTGGAAGTTGGCGATCCATCCTGTCCAGTAGACGTTGTGAAAGAACCAGTTAGTAATAATCAAAAGCACGCCGATAGCGATCAGCGATACGACCGCTTCCAGGGCTTCGCCGTAACGTGCCAGTGAGGTGAGAATGCCTTGCGCGATTATCCAGGTCAGGACAGTCGCGCCGACCGCCGCCACCGCACCCCACGAAAGAGGCCTCCGGAAACGCTTGTTGGGGCCAGACTTCATGCTGCCCAGCAGCGAGGCCAGGATAAGCACTGCCTCTAACCCCTCGCGGAACACGATTATACCCGCGTTGGTGGTCACGGCCGCGGCTGCGCTACTGCCCTGCACCGCCGTGGTCGCCTCGTCTAACTTCGACACCAACAGCGCGTGGGTGGCTTTAATGTCGTCGAGCGAGGCGCGAGCACTGATCAAAGAGGCCAACCCGCGTGGATCCTGTCCGTACCAGAACAGCGACTCAATAGGCGGCACCAGTTGGCCCGCAAAGATCGTCAGCTTGGCTTCAGGCCCGCTCTCCAGAGTCGCGTAGGCATCGAGGCGCAGCGATTCGGCCTGGGCGTAATCGCCGCTTGCAACTGCATCGAGCATGCGATCCAGCAGGTCTTCTACATCGGTGAACTCGGCGGCTCCGCTACCTGCCGGCATCACTCCGTTCAACAGAGTGAGCACTTTCTCCGTATTGGCCTTGACCGTGCCAATAGCGGGGATGTTGCGCCCGGCGCCCGCGTCGGCCAGTTGCGTATGGAGCAGGGCCATCACGTCCGCGATCTGGGCTGTCTTTGCGCTATCCCGCTCATCGAGGGCCGTACGTAAGTCATCAAACGCGGCCTCCGCCTTGCTCAGCAGGAGCACAGCGTTCTCCAGTTCGGCCTCGCTGGCGATCTTGAGGTCTTGTTGCCTGTCCGACTTGCTCAGGCTCTTTTCATACTGCTCGGGCAGAAGAGCCAGGTAGCGGCGGAATTGAGTGGCGCGCTGGGCCTGGTCTTCGGTCGAGAGGGCCGCTTCGGCGGGCTGGCTTCCAGGGTTTGAGGAGGCAAGCGGCGTAGGAGTGCTAGCGCCAACAGTCGCTATAGGAGTAGCCTGAGGCGTGTCGGGAGGGGGTGGCACTATCGAGTCGCAGGCCGACAATAGGAGGACGCCCGCGACCAGCAATATCAACCATAGTCGCAATCGGTTCACGCATGCAATTTACATGAGCAGGGTGCTGTTGACAAGGCAATCCGGCGACTTTCACGCTATTTTTTCGGGATTATTAAGGAATGCTAACCGGCGGATTTGGTTGTGGGGAGATTTTATTGTAGTTAGAGCGTGAGGGATATGTCGCTTCATCGTTATTTTCACGTTATGACGTATGCTCTATGACCTGCCACGTGCGGCGTGCGATCAATAGCTCCTCATCCACCGCTACCACGTATATCGCACGAGGCGAGTCGTCGGCACTGATAAGCGCGTTGGCAGCGCTTGCGTTGTTCCGGTTGGGATCGAGTTTCAGGCCGCACCATTCCATGCCCGCCAGGATACGCTCGCGCACATAGGGCGCATGTTCACCTATGCCGCCGCCAAATACAAGCGCCTGGGCGCCGCCCACATCGCCCAGGGCCGCCATATAGGCTCCTATGTACTTGCGGACGCGGTAGGCAAACACCTCTATAGCCAGGTCTGCCGCCGGGTCGCTTTGACGCTTGGACAGGAGGGTGCGCATATCGCTCGTGGTACCGGACAGCCCCAACAGGCCCGATCTCTTGTTCAGCCAGTCCACAACCGTCTCGGCGCTCGTCGTCTCGTGCTCGGCCAGCCAGCCCACTATCCCCGGATCAAGATCGCCCGAGCGCGTACCCATCACCAATCCCTCGAGGGGCGTAAAGCCCATTGAGGTGTCCATGGACCTTCCGCCTCTGATAGCACAGGCCGAACAGCCATTACCTAGCTGCAAAGTGACAATGGTCGATTGGCTTATTGGCCCATTGGTCATATCCGAATAGCGCATCAGCATGTATTCGTGCGCAATGCCGTGGAATCCGTAGCGCCTGATGCCATATTTGGCCGCCAGATCATGCGGCAGCGCGTATGTGTAGGCCACCTCAGGTAAGGTGCTGTGGAACGCAGTATCGAATACGGCCACCATCGGTACACTCGGGCCGAGCACCTCACGGGCGGCTCGTATGCCCTCAAGAGCGGGTGGATTGTGCAGAGGAGCCAACTCACTCAGGCCGTCGAGAGCGGTGAGTACATCGTCATCGATGCGAGTGGGCATAACAAAGCGGTCGCCACCATGTACCACTCTGTGACCCACGGCATCTATATCTGCCAATCCTGCCTCGCGCAGGCCGTCCAGCGCCAGGACGGCAGCCTCACGATAATTGCCGGCACTGACCCCACGGTTCGCGGGCTGCCCCTCGCCTACCTGAAGTCGCAGGCTCGCATCCTGCCCACCCACCTTATCCACCAGGCCATTGGCTAGGCGCGCCACAGCAGTCGCGTCCGTACTGCTCACGTCCATTAATTCAAACTTGAGCGTAGAACTGCCGCAATTGAACACGAGCACCCTCATACCTTACCCCCGATCCGCATTTGCTACTGGAACACGGTATCCCATTGCTCGCTGCGATGGGCCTGGAATGCCACAGGCACCCGGTACACATGGGTCCTGTGCAGGTCAAGAGCTGCCGCTTCAGCCTCAGTAAAG